>NZ_JBSFUA010000004.1:257831-358759 GCF_053591555.1 Crossiella sp. NPDC003009
CAGCCACCGCGCCCGACTCAGCCACCGCGCCCGACTCAGCCACCGCGCCCGACTCAGCCACCGCGCCCGACTCAGCCACCGCGCCCGACTCAGCCACCGCGCCCGACTCAGCCATCACGCCCGACTCAGCCATCACGCCCGACTCGACCGCGGCGCGCGCCCCGGCCATCGCGCCCGACTCGACCGCCGCGCCCTTCTCGGCCGCCGCGCCCTTCTCGATCACCGCGGCGCCGATCAGCCCGTAGCCGCCGAACCGGTCCGACAGTTCCGCCACCGGCAAGAACCACCCGTCCGGGTCAGCCAGCCGGGCCAGCACGTCCTGCACCGGCGGCACATCGCCGGTGGTGTTCATCCGGTGCGTGCGCCGGGCCAGCTCCACCAGCCTCGGCACATCCGCCTCGGTGGCCGCCCGCAGCGTGAGCCGCATCCCGCACCAGCGCAGGAACTCCGCCCGCGACCCGGTGAACGCCGTCTCCGCGTCCTTGCGCCGGGCTTCCTCGCGGTAGCGCCGCACCCGGCCGCGCGCCTCCGGGGTCAGCGCCGAGGGGTCCAGCTCGGGGGAGTCCAGCAGCCCGGCGGCCTGCTCGGGGGCGAGCACCAGCACCTCGGGCAGGGCCGCGGCCACCTCGGCCCGCTCGAACGGGTTGTCATCCACGAAGGCCAGCGCGGCCAGCCCGATGCCCAGCTCGGCGCTGATCCGGCGCAGCGCCACGCTCTTGTCCTGCCAGTCCGCCTGCGGCGCCACGAACCGCTCGGCCAGCGGCTCATCGGCCAGCAGCAGCGCCAGGATGGACGGGTCGGTGCGGCTGGCGATGCTGCTCAGCACCCCGCGCGCGGCCAGCTCGTCGATCAGCGCCAGCACCTCGGCGCGCGGCGCCGGCAGGGTCTCGGCGGTCTGCTCGACGGCGATCCCGTCCCACAGCGTGCCGTCGAGGTCCCACACCACGCACTTGACGCTCATCTACCGCTTCCGCCGGTCGAGCTTCATGGTCAGGTGCGCGGCCTCGAACCCGAACTGCTTGTACAGCACCCGCATCGGCAGGTTGCCGGAGAAGACCTTGCCCACCACCTCGGTGACGCCGTGCTCGTCGACGTAGTCCAGCCCTGCCTGCAACAACTGCTCGCCGACCTGGGTGCGCTCCGGGATCTCGGCGACCGCCAGCGAGCGGAAGTTGGCGTAGCGCTGCCCGCTCATCGGGTTGGTGTTGACCGTGATCCACAGCCACCCGGCCGCGGGCTCCTCGCCCCGGCAGGCCACGAACATGCCCTCGGCGGACTTGGCCATCGCCTTGGCCATCCGGCGCTCCTGCACGTCCAGGTCGTCGATCGCGTCGTCCTGGAAGGAGATCCGGGCGATCTCCGCCTCGAACTCGGCCAGCCTGCGCAGGTCGGACTCGACCGCGGGCCGCACCTGGAAGTCGGTCACGATTCCTCTCCGATGAGCTGGAGCGGCCGGAACGGTCCCTTGCCGCAGTTCGGGCAGCCCGCGGCGCGCAGGTCGGCCACCGAGTTCCACTCCGCGCCCGCGCCGACCGGGAACTTTGCCCCGCAGTTGCCGCACTCGTACTCGCGCAGCCTGCTCCGCTTCTCCCTGGTGTACAGCGGACCCTGGTACGCGCCCGGCACCGAGGAGGCGGTGGCCTCAGTGGTCAGCAGGTGCTGGAAGAAGCCGGTGCCGCCCAGGATGCCGCTGCCCTGGTACTCGTTGAAGTTGCGGATCAGGCTGTGCGTCACCAGGTTCAGCCCGAGGATCTCCTGCTGCACCGCCAGCATCTCCTCCGGCCCCTTGGCCCCGAAGGAGAAGAAGACGCTCTGCGCGGGCCCCGGCTTGAGCCCCTCGACCGCCCTGGACAGGAACAGCCGCGCGCCCTCCGCGGTATAGGGCGGGTCGGTCATGGCCGCGTCGAACTGGCGGACCAGCCTCGGCGGCAGCGGCTCGCGCAGGTCGTGCTTGGCGAGGTCGACCCGGAAGTCCATGGTGGAGGCGGTGTCGGCGATGAAGTCGAGCACCTCGTCGGAGATGTCGGCCACCGCCAGCCGGGACACCAGCGACACGCCCAGCGCCTGCTCGACCACGGCGATCGCGATGGACACCTGGTCGTCATCGCCCACCAGCAGCACCGAGGACCCCGGCAGCACCCCGGCCCTGATCAGCGCCAGCACCCGGCGGACCTTGGTCTCCGCGGTGCAGTGCGACTGGTCCAACGCCAGGTCCGCCCCCGGCCCCGCCGCGGAGATCCGCCGCAGCTGCTCGACGGCCTCCTGCAACGCCCGGGGGATCGGGATCTCCAGCCCGCCGCACCGGGAGCAGTCGGTGTCCAGGTCCAGCCCGAGCCCGAGGTGCGCGATCAGCTCCAGCCCGCTGTCGGTCAGCCGGGACGGCCGCTGCTCACCCAGCAACCCGTGCCTGCGCAGCTCGTTGCCCACCGCCGCCACGATCGGCACCGGCAACCCGGTGTGCCTGCTGACATCTCTGGTGGAGGCGGGTCCGATCTGCCGGAACGCGCGGACCACGGCCCGCACCCCCGCAGGTCCTTCCTGAAGCCGGACCGCCTCCGCGATCTCGGCCAGCACCTCGTTGTCCTGCGTGCTCACAATGGGTCGCCACCCGCGCTGATCTGCATGATTGGCCGAGTATAACGAGCGCCCGACACGGTCATCCGGCGCCGGCGCGCAGGTCCATGAGTAGATCGTCGGTGACCAGTTCCTCCTCGATCCGTCGGCCGACCTGGTGGATCGCTCCCGCGAGCCCCGTGTCCCACGACGCGGTCACCGGTGTGCCGCGCAGTGATCCGCCGTCGACGGCATGTGCGGCGGCAAGGTAGTCCGCGGCGCCGAACCGCCATGGCACGGCGGGCAATTGCCGGAACAGGAAGTTCGCGATACGCAGGCCGCCCCAGTCGAAGTCGCCGTGGTAGCGCAGCGACGCGCCGGTCGCCACGAGCAGGCGCAGGAGTCGCATCACCGCGGCGCCGGGCTGACCGCTGACACACACCAGGGGAGGGCACCGCGCGCCGAGCCGGTCAGCGGCCAGGGAGACCACCACCGGGTTCTCGCAGACCGAGACCAGCCGCCCGCCCAGACCGGTCAGCAGCGGCGGGTCCCGGACCAACTGGCGCAGGGTCAGCGCGATGGGCTGCCCGGCCTGGCGGCTGACGTCGAGCAAGCGCCCGCTGACGGTCGCCGGGTCGCCGGGCAACCCGAGAGTGAGCACGACCGTGGACAACTCGTCCCTGAGCAGGCCGACCGCGGCCCAGATCTCCCGTCGCCATTCCGCGCCGGTTCCGGCCGGGAGCCCGGACAACGCCCGCGCGGCGCCCAGCGCCAGCGTCGACAGCGGCCGGTCGTCATCGAGGGCGTGTGCGTCGCCGGTCAGCCGAGCGGCGAAGCTGCCGATCGGCTGACCGTTGACCGGCAGCGCGGTGAGCACGGTCGCCAGTGCGGTCAGCGTCGCGGTAGCGGCGGTGGGTTCGCCGGTGAGCCGACGGACCAACCCGAGCTGCTTGGTCCGCCGCCACCAGTCCACCAACGGGGGCCGGTGCTCGACCACGCCGTCGACCAGCGCGTACCCGGCCTGCCACGCCTGTTCCACCGCGGCCAGCGCGGCCGCCCGCGGTACCACCGGACCGGTGAGCGCGACCACCGCCTCGGCCAGGCCACCGGGGCTGATCCCGGAACCGCGCAGCACCTCCTCGACCGAGCTGAGGGACACGCTGAGATTCGTCCCCTGCCGCGGTCGGCGACCGAGCAGGCGATGCACCGCGAGCCGCTGCGCCTCCGAGGCTCCGGTGAGGGTGACCGTGCCGATCAACGGCTCGTCCCGCTCCAGCCGTCGCCGGGCCCGCTCCACCAGCCAGGCGAGGTCGGCCCCGCCCAGCAGCCGGTCGAGCCGAGCCCGGTCTAGCTCCACAGACTCTCCTGGGGCCCAACGGGATCCGCGTCCCGGCCCGGCACCCGGCAGCGCTGGGCGCCGTCCCACTCCCAGGAGGTGACCAGCACTGCGGGCACATCGTCGGTGCGGGACAGCTGGGCGATGGCCAGCCCCGGCACCTCCGGGTAACAGCCCCACTCGCGTTCGCTGGTCATCACCACGTCCAGATCGAAGGAGGCCAGCAGGCCCAGGTACTTGGCGCGGGCGTTGTCGTCCACCCCCGCGAACGCCTCGTCCAGGGTGACCAGGCGTGGCGCGTGCGGATTGCCAGCCGAGGCGTAGTGCGAGGAGGCGGCGGCGAACAACGGCACGCTCGCGGCCAGCACGCGTTCGCCGCCGGAGGCCGGGCCGGTGGCCGAACGCCACTGGCCGTTCTGGTGGCGCTGAATGACGAACCGGTGCCAGCCGCGGTAGTCCAGCGCGGTGGTCAGGTGTTCCAGCCAGGTGCCCGACTCGTCCTCGGCCCGCACCTCGGCGATGCGAGCCTGGAGAAACGCGCCCACCGCGGACCGGTCCGTCTCCGACCACGCGTCGGAGGTCTGCCTGAGCAGCCGTTCCCGCGCGGCGTCCAGGCCGGCGGGGCCGTCCTCGACGGGGGTCCACAGCAGGCGTAGCCGCATACCGGTGCTGGTCGGGCGATCGGAGAGCTCCGTGTTCATCCTGGCGACCTGTGCCTCGGCCGCGGAGATCAACTCCTGGAGCGTGCTGGCCACCTCGTTGACCAGGTGGTTCTCCAGGATCTCCCGTTCCCGCTCATCCAGCAGCCGCTGCCGCGCGCCGACCTCTTCGGCCAGCGCCGCGGCCAGTTCCGGGACGCTGGCCGCTCGCCCGTGGAAGACCACGTCGACGTGGATACCGTCCTCGTGCACCCGAAGGGAGGCGGAGTTCCCGCGCAGGCCCAGGGTGTCCTCCAGGGTCTTGAACTCCTCGGTGACCCGGCCCTGCGCCCGGTCCCAGCTCGTGTCGTCATCGGCCTCGGCCGTGAGCTCGCGTTCGACCTGACGGGCCAGGCGGACCGTCGGATCCGGCGCCCATGGCTGGGCCGGGTCGGGCACGGTCAGCTCAGGCAGCGCGATCGTCAGCAACCCGGTCCGGGCGAAGCGGCGCAGCGCCTCGGCGGCCGCGCCGCGCTGTTCGGTCACCTCGGTCAGATCGGCGGTGAGCGTCTCGGTCTCACCCTCGGCCTTGCCCTTGGCGGTGGCGGCCCTGATCCGCTCGGCGTCCGCGGACCGCTGCTCGCGTTTGCAGCCGCCGAGCTCCTCGGCCACCCGCGCCAGGCGTTGTTGCAGTTCGGCGACTGCCGCGCCGACCGTCTCCGCCAGGGTCCGGTGCCGTTCGGCCGCCTCCGCCGCCTCCATGGCGGCCACCGTTGCCCGGTCGGCGCAGTCGGCGAGGTGGCGCTCGGCTGTCTCGAGCTCCTCGGCCGCCTCGGCGCGGGTCCGTTCCGCCTGGGCGCGGGCGGGCAGCAACGGCCACAGGCTGGCCAGCGCGATCTCGTAGCGGCCCAGGCCAGCTCGGATCTCGGCGAGCGGCTCGGGCTCGGCAGGCAGGTCGAGGTCGGCCGCGGTCTCGGCGAGCAGACGCGCCGAGACCTGCTCCTCCCCGGCGCGGACGGCGAGCTCCGCCGCGGCGGCCTCCTGACGTGGGACCAGCCTGGCGTGCTCGGCGTTCAGCGTGCTCACCGCGTTGTGCGCCGCGTGCAGGTCGGTGTCCTCTGGGCAGGCGGTGAGTTCAGTGGACAACCGGGTCCGGCGGCGAGCCACCGCCGCCAGCTTCTCGGTGAGACCGGTCAGCTCGGTCGTCACCACGGCCAGCTCCGCGTCCACCGCGGCCAGCCTCGCCCGTCGGGCGGCCTCCCTGGCGCCACGGCCGATATAGGTCGCCTCCGGCTTGTGCCAGGCCCCGGTCAGCACACCGAGCCGGAACCGGCCGTCCGCGTCCACCCAGCTGTCCGTGGCCTGCTCGCCAAGCCCGATCGCGCCGAGCAGGTCCTCCAGCACCTTGTCAGAGAGCGTGGCCGCCTGAGGATCCGCTCGGTCCACCGCGGGCCGCAGCACGGTGGCCAACGAGGTCACCGGAGACGGTCCGGCCGGCTGAAGCAGCACGTCCTGAGTGGGCGCGTCGAGCAGCGCGCCCGCAGGGGACACCCAGGCGTCGAGGACGCCAGCGGCCTCCAGCGCGGCCTCCAGCCCGGCCCGCGCGTCCGCGGCGAGTCCGTCGGCAAAGTCCACCACCTGCCACAGCGGTGCGCCCGGCCGGTCCTGGCGGGCGGTCTCGGCCCTGGTGTGCGGCGTGGGCGGCCCGGTTTCCACCCCGGCGGTCAGCCGCTCGATCTCCTCGGTCAGCGCTCGCTGCCGCCGCTTGGTCTCCTGCCGGTGTCCGGTCAGTTCCGCGGTGGCGGTGGCGAAGGCCGCCACGGCCGTGTGGCCTGCCTGCTGCACCGCTGTTCGCGCTGGGTTCGGTCCGTCGAGGGTTTCCACCCACAGCGCGAGTTCGGCCAGCAGCGCCCCCTCATCCGCCACGGCGATTTCCTCCGCCGTGGCCAGGTAGCCGCGTACCGCGGTCACCAGCTCCTCGCCCCGGTCGCCGACCGTGGTACCCGCCTGTGTCCGGCGGTCCGCCAGCTCGGCGGCTTCCGTGGCCAGTTCGTCGGCCCGCCGCGCCGCGTCCACCCGCCGGTCCCTGGCTGCGCCCAGCGCGTTGTGCAGCGCGTCCATGCGCTGGATCGACCTGCGCTGGCGTTCGACGCCGTCGCTGGCGAGTTCCCGCAATCCGCCCTCCGCGCCAGTGGGCAGCTTGGCGTCGATCCGGCGGGCGTGCTCGGTGCCGAGCCGCGCGGCTCGTGCCGTCTCCGAGCACAGCGCGCGGGCCTCACGCAGCGCTTCCGCCGCGGTGGCAAGTCGCTGTTCAGCCCGGCTCAGCTGGTCCTGCCGCCGGCCGAGTCGCTGCTCCGCAGTCACGCGTTCCTGATCCAGCCGGGCCGAATCGGCAGCCAGCCGCCGAGCCTCCCCGGCCACCCGGTCGAGCTCGACGGCGGTCCGCATATCCGGTCCGGTGCGCAACGCCTCGTCCCTGGCCCGCAACACCTGTTCGGTCTCGGCGAGCTCGGCCAGCCGGTGCTCGGCCACACCCAGCGCCGCGCTCGCCTCCTCGTGGGCCTGCTGCGCTTCGGTCAGGCTCCGGTTGACCCGCTCGTAGTGCTTTTGCGCCTGGCGGGGCAGCGCCGCTCGCCGCCGGGAGGCCACCCGGGCGTACCGGCGGTAGTGCCGGAGGAAGGAGGCCGTCGCGTGTTCCGCGTCGACCATCGAGGCCAGTGCGGCGCGATCCTCCTCCAGACTGCGAAACGCTTCGGCGACATCGGCGACCACGGCCTGGTCGAGCGGCGGCAGCGACTCGGTGAGCGCCGCGGAGAGCGCCTTCTCGCTGGGGCGTTTGGACAGCTGCGGCTGGCGGAGCTGGATCAGCAGGTCGACCAGCGCGCCGTAGCGCTGCTCGCCGAGCCCGAACAGCGCCTCGTCCACTGCCCGTCGGTACTCCCCGGCCCGGTCGAAGAGCCTGCCGTGGCCGCCGAGCGCCTCGCCCAGCCGGTCCCTGGTCAACGCGGTGGCGGTGGCGTCCACCAGTGCCAGGTCCTGGCCGAGGCGCTGGGTGGTGACGAAGAACCAGTGCCGGGTGACGCCCCTGCCGGACACTGCCTTCAGTCCGCAGCCCAGGGTGCGGTACTCGGCGCCGCCGTCCTCGGTGCGCCGGCCGAACTCCAGCCAGGTGTAGCCCAGCCGCTCCGGATGGGGGTGCGCCCCGCCGAGCAGGAGGTTCCACTCCATCCGCTTCTTCGGGTCGGCGTCGGGTTCCACCCGGTGCGGGGACAGCTCGCCGTCCAGTAGGAACGGCAGCATGAGCGCCAGCACCTTGGACTTCCCGGTGCCGTTGTTGCCCCGCAACAGCAACCGGCCGTCCCGGAAGTGGAACTCCTCCTGGTCGTAGTAGAACAGGTCCACCAGCCCGGCGCGCAGCGGTTGCCAGCGTTGCCGTTCCGGTTCAGGCAGGGAGCTCATGAGTGTCCTTTGTGGACTATCGGGTCGGCGAGGGCGTACCGGGCCAGTGCGGGCCGGGCGGTGACGGTGGAGCCGGTGCGGGTCAGCAGGCGCAGGGCGATCAGCCGGTCGACGGCGAAACCGGTCAGCTCGGCCTCCATGCTCGGCTCGGTGGCGTTCTTCCGCCAGTACGAGCGGTGCTGGGCGGCCAGCTCCCGCGTCCTGGTGTGCAGCTCGGTCAGTGGCACGTCACGATCGCCTTGCGCGGCAAGGTATTCAGCGAGCAGCAGGGTGAGGTGGCCTTCGGTGCCGTTCTCCGGCATCCGCGCGTCGGTGAGGTCGTCCTGTGGATCGACCATCGCGATGCCCTCCGCGCGCACCTCGGCAACAAGCCCGGTCAGCTCGGCGATCCGCCGGGTGATCGCGGCCCGCTGACTGGTCAGGTAGGCCAGCTGTGCCTCGTCCAGCTCGTCGTAGTAGAGCACCGGCTCCTCCAGCAGTCGCCGGGTGAGGTGCTGCCGGATCGCCTGGTTGCGCAGGTCGTCGCTGTCCGGCACCGCCTCCGCGGTGACCGCGCGCAGCCGTTCCCCGAACTCCGGATTGTCCACTGTGGATGGTCCGACGCGGGTGACGAGCAGGGTGGCCAGCACCCGGCGATCCACGTCGTAGAGCACGTCACCACCGGCCTGCACGAACGCCTCCTCCGCGCCCGCCACCCGGCTCAGCACCCCAAGATCCAGCAGCAGCCGCACCACGGCCACCAGGTCGGTGCGCTCCTCCCGGTTGTCCAGCCGGAACACCACTCCGGCCGCGACCAGTTCCGGGTCGGCCGCGGCCAGCACCACATGTTCGGCCAGCCTGCCGAGGGTGACCTGCGCGTCGGCTCGGTCGAGCACGGAGAGGGCCAGGCAGGCCAGCACGTAGCGGCGCCGGCCGAAGGGCAGCTTCGAGCGGGTGTCCCGCGCCGGGCGGGTGTGGTCGGCGGTGTTGCCAGCCGTCTTGGCGAGCCGGGCGACCTCGGCGTCGACCAGCAGCCGCCAGCCGGTGTTGCGGCCGAACCAGTCCCGCAGTTCGATGGCGTGCCTGCGCACCAGCCGGAAGTGCTCCGCCTCCGGTCCGCTCGCCCGCAGCAGTGGCCTGCGCAGCAGGGCCCGCGCGGCGCGGCGCAGGTCGGCGGTCCGCGAGGCGGACAGCGCGTCACCGAGCGAACGGGTCATGCCGGTGTCACCGCCGCGGCGCTCAGGTCGATGATCTCCACGAGATGGTCCGGGCCGCGAAAGACCCCGCCGGGCGTGTGGATCTCCGCGATGGCGCCATCAGCGGCCGCGGTCATCCGGACCGCCATGCTGCCGTCGGAGGTCGTCGCAGTCGTGTGCCGGGCTCCCGGCCGCCACGTGGAGAGGGCGTCCCCGAGCAGCTTGAGGAACAGGGTGAACGTCGCGGTGTCCAGCTCACCGAAGGCGGACAGCCGGACCGGGCCGTCCGTGGTCAGCCGCCGCCGGGCCGCCTCGGTCTCCAGCGCCTGTTTCGCGGCCACCTCGGCGAGGTAGCGGCGTTGCTCGCCACGGTCGATGACCCGGTTGGGTTTGCCCCGCCGTTCGTAGCTGCCGGTGCGCCGCAACTGCGGGCTGATCCGCAGTGGTTCGGCAGCCGCCCACGGCGTGCTGGGCGGCACCGGACGCGCCTCCCGTTCGACCAGGGTCTCCGCGTCCACGGTCAGGTGCCGGGCCGAGGACAGGCCGAAAGCCGCGTGCCACAGCCGGTGTGTCGCCGCCTCGTCCGGGGCCTGGGCGAACCACCTGGCCAGTGCGCGGAAGTCGGCCGAACGGTCCGACCGTCCGCTGCGCCGTTCGTTGAGCGTGGCGACCACCTGGAGCAGCTGGGGGATCGCGGCCCTGGCCCTGGAACGCAACAGCTTCGCCTGACTCGGATGCGCGGCGTCGCTGACGAACCACTGCCGCAGCCCCCGCCAGCGCTCCCGCCACAGCTCGTAGCCCGCGCTGAAGGCGGCCACCCGGGGATCGTCGGCTTCGTTCGCGCCCGGCGCGGCGTCCGCGGCTTCCCGATGCGCGGCGACCCGCAGCAGCCGGTCCACGCCGGCGCCCTCGATCCGCCCGACCAGCACGCTGATCTCCGCGCCGGAGGTGACCAGGTCCTTGATGAACCGCTCCAGGTAGTCGATCAGCCGGTCCTTGTAGGCGTGGAACGCCTCGGCCTCCGCGTCGTGCAGGTCGATCGAGCGTTGCAGGGAACTCACGAACGCCTGGGCGTTGTCCGCGAGGTCGGTGAACCGGCCGACCAACCCGCGCAAGAGCAGGTGGATCTTCGCCGGATCCGCCGCGTGGTCCCCGGCCAACGCGAGCAACGCCTGCAACTGGGTCGCGATGTCGGTCAGCGCGACCGCCTGCAACGCGCCCCGCCGTCCGAGCGCCTCGTCGTAGGCGCTCAGCGCCTGCTCGGCGGCTTCCCCCGGGGCGGTCAGCTGGTAGAGGTAGCGCGCCCGGTGGAAGTCCGCGACCGTGGTGACCCGGCTGGTGTCCGGATCCGCCCGCAGGTTCCCCCAGCCCTGCAGCGCCACCAGCGCGTCGCTGACCTCGGTGAGCTCCGGCCGGGCCGCCGGGTCCAGCGCCTCGTGCACGTCCTCGGGCCGCAGGTGCACGGTGAACCGCTGTTTCGCCCGGACGAAGACGCTCATGACCAGCCGGTACAGCGCCGAGTTCGGCGCGGTGAGATGCGCGAACGGCCGGAAGTCCCGCTCGGCCGTCCCGCTTTCCCCGGTCGCGTCTGACAATGTTCACCCTTCGTGCTCGCGTGTGCCACTGTCAGCCAGTATCCAGACGGCGCCGACAGCGCCTTCTGACAGCCCGGACGGCGGTCTGGGCACGGGACGCTTCAGCGGTGCAGCGCTTCCCGGTCCAGGGTCAGCTGGGCCTGCTCCGCCGCGGCGTGACCGGCCGCCCAGCCGGAGCTGTTGCGGGCGGAGAAGCCACGGGCGCGCAACCTCGGGAACAGTTCCCCGATCGTGTCTTCGACAGCCTGCTCGCGTTCGACGAAGACCGGCACAAGCGCGCTGGAGACCGACCGGTCCAGATCGGTGACCTGGTGCAGCCGCTCGCCGATGCGCGCACCGTAGGAGACTAGGAAGGACTGCCGGAACGAGCGGGTCTTCGACTGGCCGGTTCGCCTGCCCTCGGCGAGCGTCGCCCGGTTCGCCTGCACCAGCAACGAGGTCGACAGCAGCTCGGTCGCGTCCAGGTCCAGCTCGTCGCCGACCAGCGTGAGGTACCCGGGCTTCTCGGCGAGCACCGACCGGCACCGGTTGGCATCGGCGACCGCGTTCACCAGGTGCGCCTTCTCCGCCAGGTACGGGCTGTCCAGCCACAGCCGCCGGCTGGCCACTAACGGTGGCGCATGGCCAGCCGCGGCCACTTCGGCCCGGTCGAGGGCGTGCCGGTTCATCAGCTCCTGCGCCTTGGCCGACAGTGCCTCGGCCTCATCGGGATAGTCGGTGGACTCGGCCTTGGCGAGCAGGCCCCGCACTCGGGCGAGCACCTTCTCGTCCACGCCCGTCCGGCCATGGGGCGCATCCTGTACGGCGTCTGGCGGGGGCAGGACCGGCGCGGTGGGCCCGGTGAAGGCGAGATCGCCGATGACGGCGACCGCGGCGGTGAGCGTCGCCGCCTGGTCATGACCGTGCCGACCGGCCCACTGGCCCAGCAGCGGCTCGGCGCGATCCCACCACACGGTGGCCCCGATCTCCGCCAGCTGGTGCCGCCACCTGGGGTGGACGGTGGCCGGGGCGTAGCGCTCCTGCTCGGCGGCGATGACATCCACGACCAGCGACGCGGCCACCCGCCCAGCCCGCCTGCGCACGAGCTGCCACACGTCCACCGGCAGCCACCCTCCGCACCGAGGTGCACCTGTGCCTCTGCCGCGGTGCGTACCAAGCTGACCAGCGCGAGCCCCTGCGCCTGCGCGTGCAGCTGCTCGTCGAAGGGGCCAAGATCCCACTCGTTCCGGGACTCGGTGGGCCCGCGCCGCCCGCGGGCCCACTGCTTCGCCTTCGCGGCCCGCTTCTCCCGGTTCCGCTTGCCCACCAACGGTCCCTTCTCCGCCCGGCCCCAGTCGCCGCCATCGTCTCGGAGGCTAAGATCCGGGCGGTGAGCGAGTACCAGTACTACGAGTTTCTCGCCCTCGACCAGCCGCTCACCGAAGAGCAGATGATCGAGTTGCGCTCGTTGTCCACCAGGGCGGAGATCACGCCGACGAGCTTCACCAACTCCTATCAGTGGGGCAGCTTCCGCGGTGACCCGGCCGCCATGGTCCAGGACTACTTCGACGCCTTCCTCTGCCTGGCCAACTGGGGAACCCGCCAGCTCATGTTCCGGCTACCGCGAGCGTGCTCGATGTCGAGGTGGCCAAGGAGTACATGCCCGGTGACTGGGTGAGCGCTTGGGCACATCGGGGCAGCATGGTCCTGAGCCTCACCTCCGAGGACGAGGACGGCGACTGAGACCTGGTCTCAAAACTTAAGGGTGTGTCACTGCGTAACCTGCCGGTCCTGGTCGTCGATCGTGGGCAGTCGTGGCCAAGACGACGCAGCAGCGGCGGGTCGAAGACCGACTCTGGGAGCTGATCGAACCCCTGATCCCGTCCCGACCAGCGCCGCGCGGTCCGGGTGGGCGGCCCCGGATCGATGACCGTGCCGCGCTAGAGGGGATCTTGTTCGTGCTCGACACCGGCTGCCGCTGGCGAGACCTACCCGAGCAGCTCGGATGCGGTTCCGGGCACACCGCGTGGCGGCGGTTACGTGAGTGGCAGGACGCCGGCGTGTGGGACCGACTGCACCAGCTCGTGCTCGACGAGCTGTCCAACATCGACGAGCTCGACTGGACCAGAGGCTGCATCGACGCGGTGTCGGTGCGGTCGAAAAGGGGGGCGAGCTGACCGGCCGCAGCCCCACTGACCGGGGTAAAGCCGGCTCCAAGTACCACGTTCTGTGCGACGCGAACGGGCTACCGCTGCACATCATGTTGTCGGCGGCAAACACCCACGACAGCATGCTGTTCGAGCCGCTGCTGGACACGAACCCGACCGTGCGCGGCCACCACGGCCGGGCGGGCCGGCCACGATGCCGACCGGACAAGCTGCACGCCGACAAGGGCTACGACTACCGCCGCTGCCGCCGCTACTTGACCCGCCGCGGTATCAAGGTCCGTATCGCCCGGCGCGGGATTGAGGGCAAGTCCCGCCTCGGCCGGGTCCGCTGGGTCGTCGAACGCACCATCTCCTGGCTGCTGCGGTTCAAACGCCTCGGGCTGCGCTACGACCGGACCGAACGCACCACGCTGGCGCTACTCACGCTGGCCTGCACCGTGATCAACGTCCGCCGGCTCATAAAGATCGAGCTCTGCGACCAGGTCTAACGCATCCATTCACTCGTTTGGGATACATCGGTAGCTCTGTGTCGTTGGCTGGGGGTGACTGGTGAGCTTCTGAGCGCGGAGCAGGTCCTCGGGTCGGCACGGGGCCCCCGTCACCAGGAGGGAGATCGATCTCCTGGAGGAGGCTGCAGCCGAGTTGCTGACGGCACCATCGGCGGGGATGAACGAGCACTCTCGTCGGGAAGTGATCAGCCATCGGTGGGGCCGCCTCTTCAGAGGCGTTCGATGCGGTCGGCCTGCGGGCCCCGGTCGCTCTGACGCACCGCGTACCGGACCCGGTCACCCTTCTGCAGCGGCTCCGACCCCATGATCACGGACACGTGGGCGAAGAGATCGTCGCCGCCGGCGTCCGGGGTGATGAAGCCGAAGCCGCGGTCGCCGTCGTAGCGCGCGACGACGCCCTCGCCGCCTCGTACGGGCACGTCCCGCGCCGTCGGCCCTGCGGCAGGTGCCGACCGCTGCGGCGCCGTCTGGGGCTCGGCGCCCCGGACCAGGTGCACGTCGCGGGCCTGCGGGCCCTTGTCTCCACTAGCCACCTCGTAGGCGACGCGGTCGCCCTCCGCGAGCCACGTCAGCCCCTCGGCCAGGGCCCGGGCGTGAACGAAGACGTCCCCGGCGCCGGAGTCGGGGTTGATGAAGCCGAAGCCCTTGTCCTCGTCGTACCAGGCCACCGTGCCGTCGGCACCGTCCGCGATGCCAGCCGCAGCGGGTGAGCCGGCCCCTGCTCCCAGCGGGATCACGTGCCCGGCCTGCGGGCCGCGCTCGCCTTCGACGATCAGGAAGGCCACCCGCTGCCCCTCGGTGACCACGCCGCCGGTCACGATGGCGGAGCTGTGCACGAAGATGTCGGCGCCGCCGCCGTCCGGCGACGCGAAGCCGTACCCCTTGCCCGGCTCGTACCAGTTGATGGTGCCGAGCAGGCCCACGGCGCTGCCGGTGGCCGCATCGGCGGTGACGCGAACGCGCAGCGCCTGGGGCCCGCGGTCGTTCTCGCCGACCTCGAACACGACGGCTTGACCCTCGCGGAGCACTTTCGCGCCGCCGTCCCCGACGATCTCGGAGGCGTGCACGAACACGTCCGGCGAGCCGTCCTCGGGCGCGAGGAAGCCGAAACCCCGTTCGGCGTCGAACCAACGAACGGTCCCCTGCGGCATCAAAGGCTCCAGGTCGAGAGGGCGGGCACTGGCCTCCAGTCTCTCTGACAGACCTCCGGTCCGTCGGGCCGGGCCCACAGGCGGGCGGTGCGGAGCCAGGGGCGGGCCGTTGGTTCACCTAGCGACACGCCGAGTTTTGAGACCAGGTCTGAGAACATGACGGCACAGGCTGGCTCGCCTCGCTCGCGCAGGTGCGCACGGAGGTGGTCGCCGGTGATCTGCGCGGCCTGGCTGCTGAGCGTGGAGTCCGGTGAACTGGATGAGGAGGACGCCGAACCGCCGGTGCCGGCCGGGCTCGGTTCGCTGACCGGCCCGCAACGGCGGCTGGCCGACTTCCTCCGGCTGGATCCGGACCTGTTGCGCGCCGCGGCGGCGGCCAGCCCGGAGGCCCCTCGGACTGGTGACGGCGCGGCGGAGTTCACCGCCTGGCTCCTCGACCGGCCAGAGGCGGAGAAGAACGGCCTGTTGCGGCGCCTGGCGATCGGCGACCAACCGCACCTGCGCGCCCGGCTGCGCCGTGAGTTCCGGACCACCGGCCAGCCGCCGACCGCCGCGGCCGGCCAGCGCCGACGGGTCGGTGAGCTCCTCGAAGCGCGGACAGCGCGCCAGGCCGACCGGAAACGCGCCGAGGCGGAACGGCGGCGCGCGGAGCATCAACAGGCCGCGGCGGTCCGCGGCCGGCGCCTGGACGCGCTCGCCGCCCGCGCCGAGACCGCCCGGGCCGAGGTGGACACGTTGATCGCCACCAAGCGCCCTCGGGACTACGACACCGCGGCCACCCTCCTGGCGGATCTCATCGCCGCGGGCGAGCGGTGCGGTCGTGCGGAGGAGTTCGAGCAACGGGTCCGGCTGCTGCGTGCCGAGCACCAGCGCAGGCCCGGCCTGCTGCAACGGCTGGACCGCGCCGGCATCCGAGTGGCAGGCAATCCCGCCACCGCGTCCTCGGCAAGCGGCCGGCCCACACCCGGGGTTACCGGCGGGTGGTCAAGAACGGGCTCGGCGTGGCCGCGTGGGAGACGTACAGGATGTCCCTGGCTCTGGTGCAGGCCACGAACAGCAGGTTGCGTTCGCGTTGCAGATCGTGCTGATGAGCCACCGGATCCTCGGCCCGATCGGTCACCGCGGCCGGCGCGGGCACCACCCCCTCAGCTACCCCGATCACCGCGGCGCATCGGAACTCGAGCCCCTTCAGCGCGTGCATGGTGCATAGCCGGACGACGTTCTCCACGGTGGACTTCGCACTGGCCGCCGGTATGCCGTCGCGGTCGAACACGGCCTGGAGGTCCTTCACCTGGGCTGTGGTGCGCGCGGCCACGGCGATCGCGGATGGCTCCACACCGGCCTTGAGCCACTCCTGGACCTGAGCGGTGACCCCGTCCAACTCGGCGGCCCGGTTCGGGTAGGTGTGGACCACCGGGCGGCGACCGTGCATCGGTGATCGGTATCCGGGCAGGCCGTCCGGTTCGTCATCGAGGCCGGTCGGTGGCTGCGAATCGAGCAGACCCACCGACCAGCTCAGGATCTCCTGGGTGGTGCGATAACTGATGGTGAGCCGATGGCTTCGACCGCGAACACCGATACCGAGACTGGCCAGGGACACATTGTTGTTGTAGATCCGCTGGTTCGGGTCGGCGACGATGAACAGGTCGTCAGCACCGGACGGGACCGCGGCTCGGAGCATGCGCCACTGCGCGGGGTGCAGATCCTGGCCCTCGTCCACGATGACGTGCCGGTAGGGCGCCTGACCGCGTTCGGCGAGGATCTCGGCGGCCTCGTCGACGACCTGAAGATGGGTCTGTTGCCCGTCTCGGCGTAGCCCAGCGAGTACCTCGCCGATGGCCGCCCAGACTCGTTCTTTCTGCATCGGGCTCAACGGCCGCCCACGCCCGCGCCGCCTGGCGGTTCGGTAGTCCTCGACGCGGCGGAGATTCTGGGCCAGCACCACCTGCTCCCATTCGCGTTCGAGGAACGTGGCGGTGAACTCGCCGTCGAGGTTCTTCGCGGCCTGCTGCCAGCGCCGGTTGAGCGCGTGGCTGCCGGCGATCTCCGGCGCCCTGCCCCGGGCTTCGGTGACCACCCGGTAGGCCAGCCGATCCACGTTGATCACGTCGATCCGGGCGCGGTGCTGCGAGTCGCTCGTCAGCAGTCCGAGCTGGCGTTCCAAGGCGGTGGCCAGGTTGCGGGTGAACGTGGTCAGCAGGATCTCCGGCTGGCCGTTGGCGGAACCGGCCCGACCGGCGAGGAAGGCAGCCCGGTGCACCGCGGTCACCGTCTTGCCGGTACCGGCGCCGCCGCTGACCAGCGCTGGGCCGCGGTAGGACGGCCGGTAGGCGATCTTCTGCTGCGTCGAGTGCAGGAACACCCGCCACACATCGAACGGGTGCGCGAGCATGTCCGCCAGCTCCTCCGGCCCGGTCACCGTGGTGTACTGGTCAGGAGTCCGTTCCATCGCGGTGATCAGGTTGGTGGTGTCGATCTCCGCGGGCACCTCGGCGGCCAGGTGCTTGCTGACCTCATGCCACGCCTCCTCGGGCGTCATACCGGAGGCAAGCGCCACCAGGGCGTCGTACTGCGGAACGGGCAGCAAGGACTCCAGGGTGTCCAGATGCGTGTCCGTGGCCAGCAGCCTGATCAGGGGCAGCAGTTTCGGGTCGATCCCGAGTGCGATCAGCTCACCGTCCTTGACCTGCCCGAACAGCCGTTCGTCAACCTGCTCGGCCAGCTGCGCGAAGGCGGGTTGAAGGCCTTCCAGCGCCGCCTGGTTGCGGACCTCCAGCACGCCGATGGCGTGGTTTACGGTGAACTTGCGGCTCACCGCGTAGGCGTTGGCCTCATCGTGGTTCAGCACCGCGAGTAGCAGGTACTCATCGCCGCCGGTGGGCGCGAGCACCACACCCCGGTACTGCTTGGTTATCCGGATGGTCCGGATGTTCGGGTCCTTGGCGCCAACCAGTTTCTCCAGGTGAGCGCCCGCGTGCCGCTGTTCGGTGAACATCTCCAGCGCCTTGTCCACCGCTCGTTGGACTGATTTCTCCAACTTCGCGTAACCGGACAGGAACTCTTTGGCGATACCCAACCGTGGCATCCGGTGTTGCCCCCTGTGCTAGCCATCAGTAGACGTGCTGCTACGCATCGTATTCACACAGCTGTGCGATGTGGGGTGTCTTGTTCGGGAAAGATGAGGCAGGATCGATCTTGGGGAGGGGTTGACATGACAGGAGAGGGCACAGCCGTGCCTGCGCCCGGCCAGCTGGTGACCGTGCGGAATCGCCCGTGGGTTGCCGCTGATGTCTTGCGCGGCGAGGTGGCCAGTAGCGATCCGAGCGTGTTCACCGGCCGAGCGCCGCATCTGGTGAGCCTGGTCAGCGTGGAGGACGACGCGCGCGGCGAGGAACTGCGGGTCGTCTGGGAGCTGGAGACCGGGGCCAGGGCCCACGATTCGACCGTGTTGCCCAGTCCGGAACACGGGTTCGACGAGCCCGCCGAGCTGGATGCCTTCCTGCACGCGGTGCGCTGGGGCGCCATCGCCTCGGCGGATGTGACCGCCCTACAGGCGCCTTTCCGTTCGGGTGTGCAGATCCTCGACTACCAGCTCGATCCGGTCGTGCGCGCGTTGTCCATGCCGCGAACCAACCTGCTCATCGCCGATGACGTGGGCCTCGGCAAGACCATCGAGGCCGGCCTGGTGATGCAGGAGCTGATGCTGCGGCACCGGGCTCGCACGATGCTCATCGTCTGCCCGGCCGGCCTGACTCGGCAGTGGCAGGAAGAGATGCGGGACAAGTTCGGTCTCGACTTCGTGATCGTGAACCGCCGCCTGCTGCAGGAGCTGCGTAGGTCCCGTGGGCTATACGTGAACCCGTGGACCCATCATCCGCGGCTGATCGTCAGCATCGACTGGCTCAAGCGGGAACGCCCGATGCGCCTGCTGCGCGAGGTGTTGCCCGCGGCGGCGAAGTACCCGCGGGCGATCGACCTGCTCCTGGTAGACGAGGTGCACACGTGCGCCCCTGCCGGTCGTGGTCAGTACCCGGTGGACTCCGACCGCACCAGGGCGATTCGCGAACTGGCTCCCCACTGTGAGCACCGGCTGTTCCTGTCCGCCACTCCGCACAACGGCTACCTTGAGTCCTTCACCGCACTGCTGGAGCTACTGGACGACCAGCGATTCGCGCGTGGGGTTCCGCCCAACCCGGAGCAACTGGCCAGGGTGATGGTGCGGCGGATGAAGCACGAGCTGCCCAAGGACTGGCACGGCAAGTCGCGGTTCGCCCGGCGCGATCTTGACTACCTGGAGGTCGGTTACTCCGCAGACGAGCAGGACGCCCATCGGCTGTTGAACGCGTACGCCGAGAGCCGGCGAACCGGCGGAACCAAGTCCGCACGTGCCGCGGCCGATTTCGTGACCACTCTGCTGAAGCGCCGGTTGTTCTCCTCTCCACAGGCATTCGCCAACACCGTGCAGGCACACCTGAAAACGATGTCCGAAAAGGAAGATCAGGTAGCCGCCTCAGCAGCGACCCAGCGCGTGCTGCCGACTTTGTTCCAGCGGGTCGAAGAGTCCATCGAGGACAGCGATGCGGCCGAGGACGGGTACCGCCAGGCTGAGGACGAGGTGCTGACCGCGGTCCGCCGCGGGTCTCGCCCGCTGACCGCCGAGGAACGGCGGATGCTCACCGACCTGCAAAGCTGGGGCCGGTCGGCGACCGATCGGCAGGGGGGCAAGCTGGCCGCGTTGCGGAGCTGGCTCGAGCCGATCGTGTGCCCCGCTGGTCCAGCAGCGGACTGGACGCCTGAACGCGTGATCATTTTTACCGAGTACCGGGACACCCAGCTCTGGCTGTTCGAGCGTCTGCTTGCCGCCCAGTACCCGAAGGAGCGCATCGCGTTGCTCTACGGCGGCCAGGATCCGGAGGAGCGGGAACAGATCAAGAACCTGTTCACCGAGGATCCGGACCTGCATCCGGTCCGGGTGCTGCTGGCGACCGATTCGGCCAGTGAGGGCATCAACCTGCAACGACACTGCCATCGGGTGCTGCACTGGGAGATCCCGTGGAATCCCAACCGGTTGGAACAGCGCAACGGCCGGGTTGACCGGCACGGTCAGCGGGCGGCGGTGGTCGAGGTGCGTCACTTCGTGCCGGCGGGTTGGCAGGACCGCGAGTTCGACGAGGGCACGTTGGAGGACGAACTCACCTTCCTGCGCATGGTCGCGGACAAGGTGGAGAACATCCGGGCGGATCTCGGCAGCGCGGGCGATATTCTGGCGGCCCAGGTGGAGCGGAAGATGCTTGGCCGACCAGCGGATTGGCAGAATGCCGAGGCACAGATCGCCACCCGGGCAGGCAAGGCGCGGCTCCGGGTGGAGCGGGACCTGGCGGCCAAGCTGCAGCGCCTCACCGAGGCGCTCGCAGGCAGTCGGACGGAGCTGGACCTGACCCCGGAGACGATCGAACAGGTCGTGCGAACCGCACTGAAACTGGCGCATCGCAAGGACCTGATCCCGGCAACCGCCCCACCTGGATTCCCCTCGTCGGTCTTCTGGTTGCCCGCGTTGCCAGGGACCTGGGCGGTGGCCAGGGACACTGGCCTGAAGAATCCGGTCACTGGAAAGGAGCGCCTGGTCACCTTCGACCAGGATGCCATCGGCGATCGCACGGATGTCGTGCTGCTCCACTTGGGACACCGGTTGGTGGAGATGTGCCTTCGACTGCTCAGGGCCGAGCTATGGGCGCAGGCCCGCGATCAGCCGGGCGCGGCCAAGCTGAGCCGGGTCACCGCCCGCATCGTGCCCGGCGACCTGCTGCGCACGCCGGCCGTGGTGGCGCACGGCCGAGTGGTGGTCACCGGAGCCGAAGGCACCCGGCTGCACGAGGAGGTCATCACCGCGGGTGGCTTGATCGAGGAAGGCAAACTGAAGCGCGCCAATAAGGATGAAGTGGACCGCTGGCTCGCGGCGGCGTCGGCCGACCAGGTGCCCGAGAGCATCCGCACTGAGCTGGCTGCGCTGTGGCCGAACCTGAGCGAGCCGCTGGTCCGGTTGCTCAACGCCCGCTCGTCTGATCGTGTGCGGAGCATGCACGCCAACCTGACCAAACGGTGCGTGGAGGAGATCGCCGCGATCGAGACTGTGCTGGATGAGCTGCACGATTCGATCCGGGACGCCTTGTACAACCCGGTGGCCCAACAGCCGACTCTCTTCGAGGACGAGGAACAGAACCAGCTCCGCGCCGATCGTGCAGCACTCACCGCGCGGCTGGAGGCCATCCCGGATCAGCGCGAGCGGGAGACCGAGGCACTACGTCGCCGCTACGCCGACCCGACGCCACGCTGGTTCCCGGCCGCGGTCACCTTCCTGGTGCCCGCGGCCATCGCGAGAGGAGCGCGATGACCGCCACCCGTGCCCAGAATCATCGCCCACGGCTGCCCAGCACTGGCGAGCATCACGAGCAATGGCTCGGCATGCTGCGGCCGGACGGTCCGTTCCTGGCCCTGACCACCCTGCTTTCCGCGTTCCCACAGGGGCTGGAGACGGTCTCGAAACAGCTCCGCGGAGAGTTGCGGCAGGCGTGGTTGGAGCGAGAGGCACAGCCGGCACTCGCGAACCCGTCCTGGCAGGAACTGGTCCTGGCCCGGTTGCTGGAGTATCAGCCCGGAGTGCTGGCCAGGGGCACCGCGCTCGACGTGGAGTTCCCTGGCTTCCGCCCCGATGCGGTGGCCTATGGCCCTGGCCCGTCCGGGCGGACTCCACGGCTGCACCTGTACCTGCGCCCGGCGAAGGCACCGTTGACCCGCCCGGCCGAGGGAGCACCCGCGTTGGCCGAACGTGCGGCGCAGCTGTGCCGCGACACCAAGGTGCCGCTCGCGGTGCTGTCCAACGGGCAATTCTGGGTGCTTGTGCACGCAGTCGCCGGCGAGCCGACCAGCGTCGCGATCTTTGACGCCGACCTGTGGTGGGAAGAACCGGACCTGCTGCGCGCCTTCGCCACCCTGCTCCGGGCCGGTCGCGTGTTGCCGCCCCCGACCGCGCCGGACGGCACCGCGACGGACAGCCTCGCCGGGCTGTTCGTGCGGAGCCAGGCCGCCCAAGCTCAGGTCACCACCACCCTGGGCAATCAGGTCAAGCAGGCGGTGGAGTTGTTCATCGCCGAACTCGCCCGCCTGGACCGCGAGTCCGCAGGGGAACTGCTCCGTGCGGTGCCGGAACGGGATATCTACCGCTCCGCGCTGACCGTCCTCATGCGGCTGGTGTTCCTGCTCTACGCCGAGGAACACCGGCTGCTGCCGGTCACCGACGAGGTCTACGCCAACGCCTATTCCGTGGCCACCCTGTACAACGCGTTGCAAAAGGATCGTGACGATCACGGCGAGGAGATCAGCGATCGCCGAAAGGCCGCCTGGCCCCGGTTGCTCGCACTGTTCACCGCCATCCACGACGGTTGCGAACACCCCGACCTCCGGGTGCCTGCCTACGGCGGCTCGCTGTTCGATCCGCGGCCGCATGACTGGCTCGCCGGGGCCTTGGTCAGTGACCGGGTCGTGCACCACATGCTTGACGCGTTGCTGGTGCTGCAGCACGGCAGCGGTGCGGAAAGGCTCAGTTATGCCGGTCTGGACGTCGAGCAGATCGGTCACGTCTACGAAGGCTTGCTGGAGTTCTCCTGCCTCAAGGTGGACGAACCGCATGCCGGTCTCATCGGCAAGTGGGAATCGGAAATCCCGGTGGCCGAGCTGGAACGGATGGCCACCGAGGACCAGGACACCTTCCACGCCTGGCTGCGCGAGCTGACCGGCCTGACCAAGGCGAAGTTGGACAAGGCACTGGCGGCTGCCCCGGACCCGAGCGCACTCGGCAACCTCGGCGCCGCCTGCGACAACGACCAGCAGCTCGCGGACCGCCTGCTCCCGTTCTGGGGCCTGCTTCGACTGGACCTGCGTGAGCTGCCGATGGTGTTTCCCACGGGTTCGGTGTTGTTCACTCAGGTCGGCGATCGTCGTACCACCGGAACCCACTACACGCCGAAAAAGCTGGCCGACGAGGTCGTCGAGCACACCCTGGCCCCGCTGTGCTTCACACCGGGTCCAGTTGACGGGGTGGAACGCAAGGTGTGGCGGGCGAAGACCGCCGACGAGTTGTTGCGTCTCAAGGTCGTCGACCCGGCGATGGGCTCCGGCGCGTTCCTGGTCGCGGCTTGCCGCTACCTGACTGATCGGGTGGTGGAAGCGTGGGACCGGGACGGCGTGCCGCGCGCGGTGGCGGAGTCGTTGTCGCGAAGCGACGATCGCGACGGGCTGGCGCTTGCCGCCCGCAGGCTGGTGGCGGCGCGCTGCCTGTACGGCGTGGACCGGGACGACATGGCGGTGGAACTGGCCAAGCTGTCCCTGTGGCTGGTGACCCTGGCCAAGAACAAGCCCTTCGGCTTCCTGGACCACGCGCTGCGTTGCGGCGATTCGCTGGTGGGCCTGGTGTCCGAGGAACAGGTGAAGGCGATTCACCTCGATGCCCGTGATGGCTGGACGAGTCGCAGCCACCTGCTCATGCCGTTGCGCGACCGCATCGACGAGGTGCTCTCGGAGTCCGCCGGCCTGCGCAGGCGTATCGAGGCCACGGTGGTGCAGGATCCGCGCGATGCGGAGGAGAAGGCCGAGCTGCTCAGGCGGGCAGAGTCCATCACCGCGAACCTGCGCCTGGCCGCTGACGCGGTGGCCGGCGCCGCGCTGAGCACTGCGGTTCGCGGTGGTCCCTGGTATGAGGACAACGACCATGAGGAGGATCTTGGCGACCGTATTTACGGGATCGCCGAAGATCTGAAAGGCTTGCTGACGGACAACGTCGACGCGCAGACTCATCTGAATATCCGCGACACCGTCCAGGGTTGGCTTCGTGGTCATCGTGACCGCTCGATTCGCCCCTTTCATTGGCCAGTGGAGTTCCCGGAAGTTTTTCAGGACGGTGGATTCGACGCGGTTGTCGGTAACCCACCGTTCATTGGCGGTCAGCGCCTGACCAGCGCCATTGGAGCGGACGTGCGGGAGTACTTGGTTCGTTGGATCGCCAGCGGGAAGCGGGGCAGTGCGGACCTGTGTTCTTACTTCCTGCTGCGCAACCTTCAGCTCAGCAAGCAGGGACGGGTTGGCATCATCGCCACCAACACGATTGCCCAGGGTGACACCAGGGAGGTCGGGCTCGACCAAGTCGTCAGTGGCGGCTGGAACGTGTATCGCGCGGTGAAGTCGCAGCCCTGGCCCGGTAAGGCGTCGCTGGAGGTCTCGCTCGTCTGGGTCGGCCACCTCGGCCAGTCCGAAGCGCCGAACCTCGACGGCCGTCAAGTTTCCGGAATCACCCCCTCGCTGGACCCGAGGTCTCGCACTTCGGGTAACCCGCACCGGCTGGTGGCGAACGCCGAACAGTCGTTCGTCGGCTCCTATGTCCACGGACCGGGCTTCATCATGCCTCCGGAGGAAGCGCGGTTGCTTATCGACCGCCATCCCAACAACGAGGAAGTGCTCTTCCCATACCTCAATGGTGAGGATCTGAACTCTCGCGCCGACTGCTCGGCCGCTAGGTGGGTGATCAACTTTCGTGATTGGTCACTGGATGAGGCTCGGAAGTATCGAGACTGTTTTGAGATTGTTGAACGCGATGTTAAGCCCGATAGGGCCAGAAACCCCGACCGGCAGCGCCGCGAGATCTGGTGGCGATTCACTCGGCCTACGATGGAGCTGTACGAGAAAATTTCTAACCTCGATCGTGTTCTGGTTATCGCTCGCGTCAGCAAAACTGGCTTGCCGCTGTTCGTGTCGACTAGGCAGGTAATCAGCGATGCGCTCGTAGCATTTGCGGTTGACCGGGATGCGTACCTGACGTTGCTGTCGAGCAACATCCACTTTGCCTGGTGGACCACTAAGGGTGAGTCCACGCTCCGAAAGGATGCGCGGTATACGCCGTCTGACGGGTTTGAGACCTTCGCGCAGCCGAAGCTGACCGCTCGGATGGATCAGGTCGGCGAGGAATTGCACACCTTCCGGCAAGGATTGATGCTTGGACGGCAACTTGGCCTGACCAAGCTCTACAACCTGGTGCACGACTCCAGCTACCACGACGACGAGATCCAGCGGTTGCGGGAGATCCACACCGAGGTCGATAACGCCGTTGCCGAGGCATATGGCTGGACCGATCTCGACCTCGGACACGGTTTCCACGAGACCCGCCAGGGACTGCGGTTCACCATCGCGCCCGAGGTTCAGGTCGAGGTGCTTGACCGGCTGCTCGAACTGAACCATGAGCGCTACGCCGAGGAAGTCGCCAAGGGGTTGCCGGGCGAGAAGCGAAAGGCCAAGGCCAAGAAGGCGAAGGCCGCGCCGCCGGTGCTCGCCGACGGTCTTTTTCCGCCTGATGGCGCCCTGTTCTGACCACTGATCGACCGCGCAAGGAGACGGCACCGCCGTGGACGCCAACGCCAAGACGCCCGAGGACCTCTTCGGGATGCACATCCGCTACGTCATCCCGCCCTTCCAGCGCCCCTACGTCTGGGAGGAGGAGAAACAGTGGCAGCCGTTGTGGGAGGACGTTGCGCGCACCGCGGAGCTGGTGCTCGATGTGCTCGACGACCGCAACGCCGTCTCCGCGGTGCCCGCGCATTTCTTCGGCGCCGTGGTGCTCCAGCATGTTGCCACCGGGACCGGATTCATCAAGTCCTGCAATGTGATCGACGGCCAGCAGCGGCTCACCACGCTGCAGATCCTGATCGATGCCGTCCAGCAGGTCGTCGACTCCTATGATCTCGAACGGGAGTCGGAGGCGTTGCGCGATCTGGTGCTCAACAACCCCAAGAAGGTCGAGCGGGCGGAAGAGGTCTTCAAGATCTGGCCCTCCCGGATCGACCAGCCGGCCTTCGTCGCGGCGATGAACGACGAGGCCGAGGTGACCGAGGAGGTCCAGGACGCGCAGATTGTCCTGGCTCACCAATACTTTCATGGTCGAGCCGCGGAGTGGGCCAAGGAAGCGGAAACGCCCGAAGACACCGCACGCAGGCTCACCGCGTTGACCATTGTGCTGCAGCGGCACCTGCAACTGGTCGCGATCGACCTCAGCCCAGCCGACAACCCGCAGATGATCTTCGAGTCGTTGAACGACCGCGGCACACCATTGCTGGCAACCGACCTGGTGAAGAACTTCCTGTTCCAGGCCATCGCCGATGCCGGCGGGGATGTCGACGGCTGGGAACGGGAGTACTGGAGCGACTTCGACGAACCGTGGTGGCGCGAGCAGGTCGCCCAGGGCCGCTACAACCGGTCCCGGATCGACATCTTCCTCCAGTACTGGCTGATCATGCGGTTGCAGGAGGACGTGCCCAGCGATGAGGTGTTCCGCCGCTTCCGCACGTTCGCGCTGGATCGGGACATCGACAGTCTCGCCGCTGCGGAGGAGCTGCTGGCTGAGCTGCGCGGCGATGCCCGCCAGTTCCGGCGGTTCGCCGACTTCACTCCCGGCTCGCCGGAAGGACGCTTCTACTACCGGATCGTCGAGGCCCTCCAGATGGGCCTGGTGACCCCCGTGCTGTTGTGGCTGCTCGCCGAGCGGAACGCGGTGTCCGACGCGTCCCGAGCCGGTGCGCTGGCGGCGTTGGAAAGCTGGGTGGTGCGCCGGATGTTGCTCCGTCGCACCACCAAGGATGTCAACCGGCTGGTTGTCGCCCTGCTCAAGGAGCTCAACGAGGCGGAGTCCGGCCAGGAGGGCGCGGTGACCGAGCAGTTCCTCCTGGGGCAGGAGGCCGATTCCCGCTACTGGCCGGCCGACGAGGAACTGGTGCCTGTCATCGCCGAGGCCAGGCTGTACAACTCGCTGCAGCAGGGCCGGATCCGGATGGTGCTTGAAGCCGTCGAGGACTGGAAGTACACCGCCAAGTCGGAGCACCGGCCCTGTCCGCGCAACCTCCAGATCGAACACATCATGCCGAAGTCCTGGCGACCGCATTGGCATGCGGGTGTTGCCGACGAGGAGGGCAGTGTCTCCCGCGACCGGCTCGTCAACACCCTGGGCAATCTGACTCTGGTAACCGACAAGCTCAACCCGTCGTTGACCAACCTGCCGTGGACCGACGAAGAAGCCGCGCAAGTGAAACCCGGTGCGGAAGGCAAGCGCACCCAGCTCAGCTGGCACAGCCAGCTACTGCTGAACAAGGAACTGGTCAACCTGCATCACGATCGGTGGACAGAGCAGGACATCCTGGCCCGCGGCCAGGCGCTGGCGGAGGCGATCGCGGCGATCTGGCCCCGAGGTCACTCGACCGGGCAGTCCGGCCTCCGGACAGGTTGAGTCCTGGTGTCGGACCGGCTCGCTAACGTAGCCCCGTGACTGAACGCCGGCTTCTCGACGTGCCCGATGCGACGGCCATTAGGGATGAGCTTCAGCAGCTCGTGCTGGCCGACCTGCTTGGCCCGCTGGGCGGCGCCGAGGAGGAGTTCGCCGGGGAGAACCCGATCGACCGCTACCCGCTCGGCAGACTGGCTCCCCGGGGCGATGTCGTGGAGCCGGAGGTCCACGACGAGCTCGCCGAGGTCGCCGCCGGGGATCTCGCGGACACCGACACCGAGCCCAGCGCGCCTAACGTGCCCAGTCTCAACCCATCCGCGCTCGGTTTTACCGCCTGTGTCGCCGGTGAGGTCACCGAACTGTTGGTGACCGCGGAATGGGGGCGCTACCGGCAGGTCCGCTCCGAGCGCGAGGAATCCGCAGGCCGCGCGGTGTGGCGACGATTCCCGATGGCGGGCGAGGTCCGGATGCCGCTGGTTGACGGACTGCTTCCGGCCCTGGCCGTCACCCCCGAGCAACCCAATGTTGTGGTGCGCGGCAGGGCGCGGCGGCACAAGGACGTCTGGCTGGTCTCGCTGTTCCTGGAAAACCGGGAACCGCAGCCGGAACCGAAGAAGCGGCATGCGCCAGCCTGGTTGTTCCAGGTGGCGCTCGCCGCGGCCGGCGTGGGCGGCGAGGCGGTGTTTCGGCCGCGGCCCGAGCAGTTCACCGGCGGTGACGAGGAGGATCGACAGGAACGCCGGATGCTGGCCATGACCTACCGGTTCGGCCCGGAGTTCGCGGTCGGCAGCGGAACCGCCGTGCGGGTGCAGCCTGCCCCGGGAGAGGATCCGACCCGTGCGCTGCGGATCAGCACCAGCACGGTGCCTGCCTTCGAGGTGCCCAGCACCGACGTGCCTGATCCGGAACGGGACCCCGACCTGCCGTTCCTGGCTGATGTGGTGCTGGACATGAAGCAGCTCGCCGAGCTCGCCGATGGTCCGGCCGAGGTGCTGCTCGACCGCGTCCGGCCGTTGCTCACGGGGTACCGACAGTGGATCGACGCCAGGGCGGCGGAGATCGGAGACCCCGGACAGCATCTCGACGGCTACGCCACCCAAGCCAAGCAGGCGATCGCGGCCGCCCGGCGCGCGGCCAACCGCATCGAGGCGGGCCTGAACACACTGGCCACCGACGGCAACGCACGCAGTGCCTTCGGCTTCGCTAATCAGGCCATGTACCTCCAGCGGGTGCACACGATGGCCACCGCTCGTCGCCGGGAGACTCCGGAGGAGCTGCTGGATGACGCGCTCTGTGCGGTGGACCTGCCTCGGAACCGGAGCTGGCGTCCGTTCCAGCTAGCCTTCATTTTGCTCAACCTGCCCTCGCTCGCCGACCCCACGCACTCTGAACGGACCGAAGGAGACCACGCGGCGCTCGCCGATCTGCTCTGGTTCCCGACCGGTGGTGGCAAGACCGAGGCCTACCTTGGACTCACCGCGTTCACCCTGGCGATTCGTCGACTACAGCCCGTGCTGCCCGGGTTCGACGCGACCGGCGGCCTGGCCGTGCTGATGCGGTACACGCTGCGGTTGCTGACCATCCAGCAGTTCGAGCGGGCGACCACGCTGATCTGCGCCGCGGAGACCCTGCGCAGGCAGGACCCCGGACGCTGGGGTGGCAACCCGTTCCGGATCGGCCTGTGGGTCGGTGGGCGAGTCACCCCCAACACCACCAAGGGCGCCGAAGCCTGGGTCAACCAGCAGCGCAAGGGCAGCTACGTCCGGCACGGCGGTGGTTCGCCACACCAGCTCAGCAACTGCCCGTGGTGCGGCACGGCCATCGAACCCGGCCGCGGCATCGAGGTCGACATGGTGCGGCGACGCACCTACGTGGTCTGCCCGGACGTGTGCTGTCCCTTCGGCGGCCACTCCTACGAGTCCTGTCCCGATCCAGCTGAACGTCGTGGCCTGCCCGTCCTGGTGGTGGACGAGGAGATCTACCGGCATCCGCCCGCACTGCTCATCGGGACTGTGGACAAGTTCGCCCAGCTCCCGTGGAAGGGCGAGACCACTGCGTTGTTCGGCCGGGTCACCCAGCGCTGCCGACGGCACGGCTACCTCAGCGAGGACCTCGTCGGTGAGTCCTGTGGCGGGACAAACCACCCGGCCACGGCAAATGCGCAAGCCAGCGCGATCGAGCACGGCCTGCCGCTGCTGCGGCCACCGGACCTGGTCATCCAGGACGAGCTGCATCTCATCTCGGGACCGCTTGGCTCGCTGGTAGGCCTGTATGAGACGGCGGTCGACCGGCTGTGCTCGTGGGACCATCCGCGCTCTCGAAGCCGGATCCGGCCCAAGGTTGTCGCCTCCACCGCAACTGTGCGCAGGGCGGACCGCCAACTGCACCGGTTGTTCCACCGCAAGACCGCGGTGTTCCCGCCGCCAGGGCTTACCGCGAAAGACAACTTCTTTGCCAGGCAACGGCCTACTGAGGTCAAGCCGGGACGGCGCTACATCGGAATCTGCGCCCACGGCACTCGGCTCAAGTCGACCCTCATCCGGGTCTATGTGTCGCTGCTCGGGGCTGCGCAGAAGCTCCATGAAAAGTATGGCAAGAACGAGGTCACTGACCCTTACATGACCTTGGTGGGCTATTTCAGCAGTCTGCGTGATCTTGGTGGGATGCGTCGCCTGGTCGAGGACGACGTGTCCAGCCGACTTACCAAGGCGCACCAGCGAGGCTTGGCTCGCCGTTATGACGTTGAGCTGAAAGAGCTCACCTCTCGGCTTACCTCCGACCGGATCCGGCCGCTCCTCGATCAGCTGGAGGTCCGATTCCCCAGAGCCAAGGGCACTGGAAAGCCCAAGCCCATCGACGTGTTGCTAGCCACCAGCATGATTGCGGTCGGGGTCGACGTGTCCCGGCTTGGCCTGATGGTAGTCACCAACCAACCCAAGTCGACCGCCGAGTACATCCAGGCCACCAGTCGAGTCGGCCGGGACAAAGCTCCCGGCCTTGTGTTCACCGTGTACAACTGGGCGCGGCCACGGGATCTGTCGCATTACGAGCGGTTCGGCCATTTCCACGCCACGCTGTACCGGTATGTGGAGGCGTTGTCGGTGACCCCGTTCGCCGACCGTGCGCTGGACCGCGGCCTCACCGGCGTACTCGCCTCGCTGGTCCGGCATCTGGAGCAGCAGTACAACGGCAACACCCGGGCCAAGGATTTCGCCAGGACCTCCGACCGCGCAGCTGAGATCTACCGCCATCTCACCACCAGAGCAGAGGCGGTGAGCCGGACGACCAGGCTGCGGGTGGACGATCTCCTGAACACCCGGCTCGACCACTGGGAACAGGAACGCGGCAAACCGGCGAGCAAGCTGGTGTACCGGCAACCGCAACAGGTTGACGCGGAACACGGCCTGCTGCACCGGCCGGGTCTGCAGGCATGGCGATTGGGCACCTGCCCGAACTCACTGCGTGACGTAGAACCAAGCGTGCCGTTGCTGCTGCAACCCGTCGATAAGGCGCCGCCGCCCGAGCCGCCTTTTGTGCGACCGGCCACGGTGACCCCGCCACAGAGCACGCAGGAGGCAGAGGCGTGACCGGAAGCAGGGATCCGCAGCAGCTCCGGGTTGGCGGCCTTCGGCCGAACCAGTTGCTGCACACCTACGGCGTGGGCGCGGTGGCCGACCTGCCCAACCTGTCGGTGGTGATGCTCGGCCTGGATCAGTGGGATCCACAGTATTCGCGCACCGTCGTCGAAGATCGACTACTGGCCGCGGTCCAGGTCAAGCTCGGTCAGCAGGTCGAGGCGCTGCGGATACCACCACACCTCGAAGAAACGCCGGACCCCTTTGGTGACTGGTCGCGGGTGGGTGTCCCGGTCGGCCTGTTCCCCGGTTGGCTGCGCTGCTCGAACACCTCCTGCAACCGACTGGGCCGGGCCGACTCCGGCATGTTCGACTTCATTCCCGATCCAGTGTCAGCTGATCGCACCCGGTTCGGGCATCGTTGCCGAGGTGGCAGGGGCAGCAAACCCGCGACGGCGGTCCCCGCGCGGTTTGTCCTGGCCTGCGCCAACGGGCACCTCGATGACTTTCCCTGGTCGTACTTCGTGCATCAGGATGATTCCGGGAACAGCCACGTACTTCGCCTATCCGAGCGGGGCAGCACCGGTGAGGCATCCGATGTGATCGTGAGCTGCGAAGAGTGCGAGGAGCCCAAGCACCGGGGCATGGAGCAGGCATTCGGGACCAATGCCGCGGAGAACCTGCCCGCCTGCCGGGGCAGGCATCCGCATCTAGGCGCGTTCGACGCGTGCTCGGAGCCGGTTCGGACCATGGTGCTGGGCGCGACCAACAGCTGGTTTCCCATGCAACTCAGGGCATTCACCTTGCCGCGGGACCGCGATCCGGTGGATCACCTGATCGCACACCACTGGCAGCGAATCGAGGTACTGTCCAAACTGGACGGTGACGTGGCCAAGCAGATCCTGCCCACCCAGTTCTTTTGGCCTGAGCTGGAGCCCCACGGTGTAGACAAAGCGTGGGAGGCCATCGAGCGTTATGCGGGAGGTGACGCCGATGATGCTGAGGAGTTCGGCGCCACCAAGCTGCTCCGGCCGGAGTGGCGGGCTTTCACCGACTCGGTCGGCCTCGAACATGACCACTTCACCACCCGCGGGGAGCCAGTGCCGAAGGGGATGGGGCGTTGGCTGGAGCGAGTGGTGCTGGCGACCCGCCTCCGTGAAGTGGCCGCGCTGTATGGTTTCACCCGGATCGACGCGCCAGAGTTCGAGGTGTCCAACACCCAGGACGACCGGCAGGTGAGGCTCTCGCAGGCACGGCCGACCTGGGCGCCGTGCGCCGAACTGCGTGGCGAGGGCATCTTCCTGAAGTTCACCGAGACCGCGATCGCCGAATGGGAACAGCGTGCCACGGTGCTGCGTCGCAGGCAGGACGTGTTGCTTCCCGGACACCGGAAATGGCGCGAGCAGCGTCGCTTGCCGAGCGGCAGGTTCCCAGACCTTCGCTACTTGCTGCTGCATACCTTCGCCCATGTTCTGATCCGCGAGTTCGCGCTGGAGTCCGGCTACAGCGCCGCCGGTATCGGGGAGCGGATCTACGCCGAAGAAGGGGCGCACCCCATGGCCGGTGTGTTGCTGTACACGGCCGCGCCGGACAGCGAGGGCACGCTCGGCGGTCTGGTGGCGCTGGGGGAAACCGAGCAATTGGGGCAACTGATCGGCCGGGCGTTGGAATCGGCCGAACTGTGCAGCTCCGATCCGTTGTGTGCCGAGCATGACCCCACCGTGCACGGTCGCCTCTACGGTGCGGCCTGCCACGCGTGCCTGTTCGCCTCGGAGACCTCCTGCGAGCGCGGCAATCAGTATCTCGACCGGGCGCTGCTGGTCGACACTCTCGCTGGGCATGGTTGCGGGTTCTTCCATGCCTGAGACCGAACTCGCCGCGGAACTGGCCGAGATCGCTCGTGAGCTGGCCACCTCTCAGGTCGACATCTGGGCAAGCGTGCTCACCGACTTCGCGTCGGTGGGATCGGAGGTGGAGTCGGCGCTCACCAGGAGCACACCCAGTGCGCCGACTACCACGGCCCGTAGGCTTCGCCAGGTGTGGCAGCGGCACGGCCCTGAGCTGCCAGGCGTCGCACTCGCGTTGGCGCTGCGTGCCGCGGGGCATGTTCATCGGGATACCGACAGCCGACGGGCCAGCCTGGTTGTCAGCGGTCCGACCGACTTTCATGCGCCGACCCGGCTGACCAGGCCGGCCGCGCTTGAGGTGGTTGCCTCAGCACGTGACCGGGTGTTGTTGGTCAGCTATGTGACGCACGGAATGGCCGAGCTGATCGAGGAGTTGCAGCGCGCCGCCATACGGGGCGTCGGTATCGACTTCGTGCTCGAGGGCAAGTGGAAACAAGGCGGGACGGTAAGCGGCGGTCGGACCGGTGAGACCGTGTTCGCCCCGCTTCGAGGTCACGCGCGGTTCTGGCGCTGGCCGGCGCAGAACCGGAAAGAACTGAACGCGCTCACGGTTCAGAAGAGCCGGCCCGCGTTGCACGCGAAGATCATTGTCGCTGATGCCAGGTGCGCCTTGTTGAGCAGCGCTAATCTGACCGACCGAGCCTACAGTCGGAATCTGGAGGTCGGTGTACTTCTGCGCGATCCCGATCTCGTTGGCAGGCTCGACGGGCACTTCCGTCGCTTGATTGACAGTAAGACGCTGGAAGAGTGCCCGGAGCAGACGGAATAGGTTTACCGGCTGGATGGCGCGCCCGCCTGCGGACGAGGTTCAGGGCGGTGGCGCGCACTGATCGATCGAGGTGCTACGCGTCGTTTTCGGGGACTCGTGAGAAGAACGAGGACCGCCGCCGTGCACCGGACGCTGTCCGTCAGGGCCGCGTTCGACCGCATGTCCTCCGCCCAGAAGCACTGATTGACCAGCCTGGCCCCGTTTCGAAGCCTTCAGCGCGGGTTGCGGCACAGCTCCAGCACTGAGTCCTCGGTTTTGGCGCAGGGGAGGTAGCTGGCCGCGCGGAGCTTCTCGCGAGCCGAGTCGGTGGCCAAGTGGCGGATCAGGTGGCCGAGGATGGAGGCCGGGGCCGGGGTGCCGTTGGTGTAGAGGTACTCGACGGTCCAGAACGGGTAGCTGCTGTCCTGGTTCGGGTCGATGTGCTCGTAGATCGGCTCCTTGCCGGCCAGGCGGACCCGGACCAGCTTCGGGTACTTGGCGCGGTCGGCGGCGGTCTGGGCCTCGGCGTAGCCGATGGCGCCGGAGACCGCGTTGACCCGGTCCAGCAGTTCGCTGGTGCGGGCGCGTTCGCAGCGGGTCCACGGCACCCCGGGGTTGCGGTCGTTGGTCTCGCAGAACTGCGAGGTCAGGCTGGGGGAGAGGCGGTCCTCCGGGAAGCCGAGCACGTACTTCTCGAAGGTGGTGCGGCTGCCGGAGGAGCCGGTGCGGCTGACGATCCGGATCGGCAGGTTCACCCCCGGCCGCACCTGGCTCCAGTTGGTGTACTCGCCAGCGTAGATCTTGCGCAGCTGTTCCAGGCTCAGGTCGGTGATGCCCTGCTTGGACACCTCCTCGTTGACCACCACGCTGAACACGATGGCCGCCAACGGTTTCGGCTTCAGCTCCGGCGCGACGTCCCCGGCGTGCCCGTCGGCGACGGTGGCCAGCGCCTCGGTCGCCCCGGCCGCCTGGAGCTGTTGCAGGCCCTCCAGGCTGCTGTTCGGCTCGACCTTGATCTCGGTGCCCGCGCAGCCTGCCAGGTGCGCCTTGGTGATCTCCTCGGCGATCGGCGCGAACGCGGTGGAGCCGACCAGCCGCAGCTGTCCCGCGCCGCCGCAGTCGTCCCGGCCGGTCCTGGTCGAGACCACCAGCACCACCAGCACCACCGGGGTCAGCGCCCCGGCCAGCCAGCGCAGCACCCGCTGCCGGGTGATCCGCCGCTGCGCCGCCTCGTCCTGGATCAGCCCGCCGTAGAGCTGGCCCCGGCTCTGCCGCACGCCCTTGTCGGTGCCGGAGAGCAGCACCGCGAACTTGAACCGCTCCCGCCGGTTGAGGTGCACCTTGGGCAGGGTCACCTCGTTGCCGGAGTGCTCCAGCTCGGTGTTGAACCGCTCCTTGATGTCATCGGAGGCCTCGGACACCTTGACCGCCCGCACCTCACGCGGCCCGAAGGTGAACCGCAACCGGTTCACGTAGTCGGACTCGGCCACGTCGGTGCTGCCGGAGTTGCGGATGGCCAGGATCACCATGCTCGGGTGGTCCACCTTGCGGCCGCGGAAGAAGTGCTCCAGCTCGCCGAACTCGCCGGGCAGGCTCAGGTTCAGCCCCGAGTCGAACACCACCCGCCAGGCCAGCCGGTTGCGTTCGAACAGGTACCGGTCCACCACCAGCCAGACCACCACCACGGCCAGCCCGGCGACCAGCACCCACAGCCCGGTCTCACTGGTGAGCGCACCCCCCAGCAGATCCAACATCCCCAGCACCGTGCCGAAAAACCCACCCATACCCGGACGTTGTCACTCGTTCAGGTGGTCCGGGGCCGGGGTTACGCAAGCGGGATGGCTTCGCTACCTGGGTGGCCGGTGGCTGAACGCGGGCGGAACTCCGGCCCCGCTACCGGTCCGGGCGGGGACGCAGGTCCCGCTGGCTCTTGGTCGCCACCACCCAGCGTCCCTGGTGCCGGTAGGTGACCTCCGCCCACCAGAGGCCATCGCGCTTGGGCAGCCAGACCGCGGTGCCAGGGAACCACTCCTCGTCCACCCGGACCAGGCAGGGCCTGCCGTCCGCCCCGGCCTTGGCGGTGGCCTTGAGCCGGTCCTGCCGGGCCACCGCGCGCTCGGAGCAGCAGACCTGACAGGCGGCCAGTCCGCGCGCCTGCGCCTCGGCCCAGGCGAGGCGTTCCGGTTCGTGCACGTCCATGCCCTTGTAGCGGGCGAACTGCTGGCCTTCCAGCAGGCCGGAGCAGTCCCGCTCGTTGTGGAACACCGCGCCGGCCTTGGTGCGGTAGCCCAGTTTCCGGACGCCGGGTGGCGGGGCCTTGCAGTCCGCGCACTGGCCGGGCAGCAGGTCGTGCACACAGCGTTGGTCAGTCATGGGACAGCCCTCAAGCGTTCGCCAGCGTGGTCGCGAGCAGGGGTGCGATCCGGCGCAGCTCCGCGGGCACCGCCTGCGCCGAGCCTCCCTCGACCGCCGAGGCGACCGCGAGATCACCCTTGGCCAGCACCAGCAGGCAGGCGGTGCGGCCCTCCTCCTCGGTGCCGCACGCCGCGTGCTGCGCGTCCACTCCCGGCAGCGCGGGCAGGGACAGCTCGGTCGCGGGGAAGGTGTACGGCCCGTCCCGGAAGCTGCCGCAGGCCAGCTGCCGCTTCACGTCGGTGACCGCGTCGGCGGCCTTGCCGTCGCGGTAGTGCGTGACGACCTGATCCAACGTGATCAGGTCATTGCCGTCCTGGTCGGTCGGGGTCCAGTCAATCAGGGCGGAGTGGTCGATGCGTAGGTCGGACGGGCTGCGCTCGCAGGAGCGGACCAGGCCGTGCTTCGCGATGTCGGTCTCCATGAAGTCCCGGTAGATGCCCTGCCTGTAGCCCGACTTGGTCATGATCGCCTCGGTGGGCAGGGCGCGGCGCAGCCGGGGCGACGGGGACTCCTCGGCACTGGTGGGCGGGGCGGGTGCCGGGAGCAGGGTGGCGCAGGTGGAAGTGAGCAGCACGAAGACGAGCGCGAGTGCGCGGTGCATGACGGAGACCCCCTGGTCTGAATGTGCGCACGGTAGGGGAGGCGGGGATGGGGCGGCAAGAGGGTCGCTGGGCCGGGTGCCTGGGGGGCGATCGCGGGGCTGGGCGTGGCGCACAGTGACGGACTGGGTACGGAGCACTATCTTTCGGGGGATTTTGGGCGATATTGAGGAGAGCCATGACCGCCGCTCAGCCGCGGGTGGTGCCCGTCGGCGCCGCGTTCGACCACATGCCGTTCACCCGCAGGCACCTGATGATCGGGCTGACCCTGTTCGGCGCCTTTGTCATCGACTCCTGGGAACTGGTCGCGCTGGTCTACGTGCAAGCGGACCTGGCCGCCTCGATGGGGATGGACGAGGCTTCGGTGGGGCTGGTGCTCTCCGCGCTGTCCTTCGGGATGATCCCCGGTGCGCTGCTGTGGGGGCCGGTGGCGGACCGGATCGGGCGGCGGCCTGCCTGTTTCGGGTCGATGGTGGCCTACAGCGTGCTGGCCATCGCCTCGGCGTTCGCGCCGGAGCCCTGGGTGCTGATCCTGTTGCGGGTGCTCTCCGGGTTCGCGCTGGCCGGGGTGTACACGGTGACCTTCCCGTACTTCCTGGAACTGGTGCCGACCAAGGTGCGCGGGCGGGCCGCGGTGTACCTGTCCATGGGCTGGCCGGTCGGGCTGCTCTGCGCGATCGGGGCCTCCAGCCTGATCAGGGACTGGAGCTGGCAGATCATGCTGGCCGGGGCGGTGGCCGGGGGCTGGGCGTTCGTGCTGCGCGCGGTGGTGCCGGAGTCGCCGTACTGGCTCATCGCCCGCGGCCGCGAGGAGGAGGCGCGGGTGGTGCTGCGCCAGCTGTCCAGCCCGGACGCCGAGGCGCGGCTGACCGGCAGCGGTGGCCGGGTGGGCAACCCGCTGGAGCTCTTCCGCGGTGGGCTGGTGCGGATCGCGGTGCCCGCGCTGCTGGTCAACTTCGTGTTCAGCTGGGGCTACTGGGGCCTGCAGAACTGGCTGCCCACGCTGCTGGCGCAGAAGGGCCTGACCCTGGACGCCTCGCTGGCCTTCGCCGCGCTGAGTGCGGTGATGATGATCCCCGGCTACCTCACCGCCTCCTACCTGACCGCGCGGTTCGGCCGGAAGAAGATCTTCTTGCTGTACGTGCTGGCCGCCTGCGCCGGGGGCTTCGTCTTCGCCACCGCCGACTCGCTCACCCAGCTGTACCTGGGCAACTTCACCCTGGCCTTCTTCAGCCTCGGCGCCTGGGGGGTGTGGAACACCTGGAACGGCGAGTTCTACCCGACCGTGACCAGGGGCACCGGCGCCGCCTACTCCAGTGCCATGCAGCTGATCGCCAGCACCAGCGCACCGGCCGCGATCGGCCTGCTGCTGGCTGCCAACAGCGGGTTCACCCTGGTCATACTGGTGATCAACGCTTTCCTGGTGGTCTCGGTGCTGCTCGCGCTGACGCTGCCGGAGACCGAGGGGCGCACCCTGACCTGAGGTCAAAATCTAGTGATTTTCCGGAAATTTTGGCGTCTTTAGGGCATGTCGGGGCACAACAGCCCCAGATGCGTTTACAGTAGGTGCAGTAGGCCGGGCGGGATCGCCGCAGGGTGGGCCTAACCCCCAGGGGTCCGCCCGCCGCGAGTGCCCGGCCTACTTCTTTTCTCCCCTCGGTGACACAGCCCCTTGGGTGACCCAGCTCACACAACCGCGTCGGCGGCCGTGCGCGTCCCCGGGATGAGGGGAGGTGGTGGCCGGATGCGGGCGGCGGAGGAACAGCGGTACACCGAGTACGTCAGCGCGCGGCTGCCCGCGCTGCGGCGGACCGCGTACCTGTTGTGCGGGGACGAGCACCGCGCGGACGACGTGGTGCAGGCGACCATCACCAAGCTCTTCGTGCACTGGCGCCGGGCGTCCGCCGCGGACGACCTGGACCGCTACGTGCGGGCGATGCTGGTCCGCACCTTCATCTCCGAGCAGCGGCTGGGCTGGGCCAAGCGGATCCGGCTGGTCGGCGGCGCCGAGGAGCTGCCGCCGACCGCCGCGCCAGCCGGACCGGACGTGGAGACCAGGGCGGTGGTGCACGCGGCGCTGGCCAGGGTCGCGCCCAGGGCGCGGGCGGTGCTGGTGCTGCGGTTCCTGCTGGACCTGCCGGTGCTGGAGGTGGCCGAGCTGCTGGGCTGCTCGGCCGGGAACGTGAAGAGCCAGACCTCGCTCGGGCTGGCCGCGCTGCGGCGGCTGCTGGGCGAGTCGGCGCTGGTCAACCTGGGCAAGGAGTAGCGGAGATGGAACCGGAGGAGCTGCTCGCCCCGCTGCGGGAGGCCGGGCCGCGCACCCCGTCCACGGTCGACGTGCCCTCGGCGATCCGGGCCGGGACCCGGCGCCGCCGGCTGCGGCAGGTGGCCGGGGCCGGGGTGGCCGCGGCGCTGACCGTGCTGATCGCGCTGCTGGCGCCGAGCCTGGTCAGCGGGTTGTCCACGGTCGAGCCCGCGCGGCCCGCGGTGACCTTCGACCCGCTGCGCAAGTCCTTCCGGGTCGGGTCGGCCGGTGGGTTCACCCCGGTCAGCTACGAGACCGGGCGGGACCGGCAGCGGATCACCCTGGTGCGCGCCGACGGCGGCGGCGGACCGGCCACGGTCACCATGGCCGGCGGCGGTCCGGGACCGGCGGGCGAGGCCGCGCCGCCGGTGCACGGGCGGCGGGCGGTGTGGCAGGGCACGGGCGTGGCCTGGGAGTGGACCGACGGGGCCTGGGGGTCCGTCGAGGGCGCGGGCGACCGGGAGCAGGCGCACCGGATCGCGCAGAGCGTCGAGTCCGGGGCCAACGACCTGGTCATGGTGCCGTTCAAGCAGGTCCAGCCGGATCCGCTGCTCGGGGTGCTCAGCCCGTACGGGACCACTGACCGGGTCACCGACGCGGTGCTGCTGGTCCACGGCGCTCCCGGTGGCGGGCGGATCTTGGTCGGCACCCGGCGGGACCTGGCCCGCGACCCGGTGACCGGGCTGCCGAGGCAGGCGCCGCGGTTCGACTCCGAGCTGGACGGCAGGCAGGCCGTGGTGACCGACACCGCGGTGATCCTGGCCGGGACCGGCGGCGGGCCTGCCGTGGTGGCGCTGTCGGAGACTGCGGGCAGGCAACGACTGGTGGAGCTGGCCCTCGCCCTGCGCTGAACCGAAGTGGTGGCACCCCCGTTAACCGGGACAAACCCACCTGACGGGGGTGCCTCGTGCGATCGACCGCCAACACTCGCACTCGACTACTGGCGCTGGCCCTGCTCGGGGCCGGCACCGCCACCGGTGCGGTCGTGGCCCTGGACCGGCCGCCACCGCCGGAGCCGCAGCTGATCGCCAACCCGGTCCTGGCCCTGCCGCCGCCGCTGGAGGCCAGGGCGGTCGATCCGGTCTACGCCGACCTGCCCGAGCCGCCGCCGGTGCACACCAGCCCGGCCCCGATCGTCACGGTGCCCATCGTCACCAAGCCGGTCCTGCCCGCCCGGCCCAAACCGGTGCCCCGCCCGGCCAAGCCCGCACCCGCCCGCCCCAGCACCTCCGTGCCACCGCCGCCCGCCCCGGCCCCGCCCACGGCCGAGCGGCCGCCGATCACCTGGCACTTCTGCGACTTCTTCCGCTACTGGCTGCCCCGCCGGTACTGCGCGGGCCGTTGAGCCGCGGCTACGCAGATCCGCGTAGCCGGGTTCACCGCCTCAACGGACGACCGGGGCCGCGCTCCCGCCGACGATGGGAACCGACCAGACGTGTCGGCGAGGGAGCACCCATGAGCACGCAAGCAACCGCAGTCAAGCCCAGGCCGGCGCCGGCCCGGCGCAGTGCCGAGCGGGAGCGCCTGCTGCCGCGGCGCACCCGCAAGGCCGTGCTGGTGGCGCACATCGTCAGCGCGGGGGCCTGGATCGGGCTGGACGTGGTGCTGGCCGTGCTGGTCTTCACCGCGGCGGGCACCTCGGACGCCCAGCTGGCCGCGCTCTGCTACCAGGTGCTGGAGCTGCTGGTCTGGCCGATGCTCACGCTGGCGGCGCTGTGCCTGGTCAGCGGCGTGGTGCTGGGGCTGGGCACCAAGTACGGGCTGGTCAGGTACTGGTGGGTGGCGGTCAAGCTGGTGCTCAACCTGGCGCTGCTCGCGCTGGTGGCCTTCGCGCTGCGCAACGGGGTCACCGAGATCGCCGAGTACGGGCGGCAGCTGGCCGCCGGGCAGGCGCCGCTGCGCGGGCCGGGCGACCTGGTGTACCCGCCGATCGTGTCCACCACCGCGCTGCTGTTCGCCACGGTGATCTCGGTGTACAAGCCGTGGGGCAGGCTGCGCAAGAAGTGACCGGGGACGAGGCCGCGCTGGCAGGCGCGGCCTCGTCGTGCGTCACCGGCCCTGCAAGGACTTCACGTTGTTGCCGAAGGTCCAGTTCTTCGAGCCGTCCCAGTTGATCGACCAGGTCATCAGGCCCTTGAGCTTGCCGCCGTAGTGCCGCCAGGCCTGCGAGACCAGGCTCGGCGACATGTAGCCGCCGCCAGCACCCGGCTGCGCGGGCAGGCCGGGCACCTGCTTGTCGTAGGGCACCCGGATCGTGCTGCCCTGGATGACCAGGCCCTTGTCCAGGCAGTCGGTCTGCTTGGTGAAGCCCTGCACGGTGCCCGCCTGGTAGGAGTCGCCCGCGCAGCCGTACATGGATCCGTTGTAGTACTGCATGTTCAGCCACCACAGGCGGCCGTTGTCCGCGTACTTCTTGATGATCGGCAGGTAGGCGCCCCAGATCGAGCCGTAGACCACGCTGCCGCCGGTGACGTAGGCGGTCTCCGGGGCCATGGTCAGCCCGAAGTTCGACGGCATCGCGGCCAGCACGCCGTCGATGATCCGGATCAGGTTGGCCTGCGAGGGCGAGAGCTGGTTGATGTTGCCGCTGCCCACCAGACCGGTCTCGATGTCGATGTCGATGCCGTCGAAGTTGTACTTCTTCAGGATCGGCACCACGGTCGCCACGAACCGGTCGGCCACCGCCGAGGAGCTCAGGTCGATGCCCGCGGTCGCACCGCCGATGGACATCAGGATGGTCAGCCCGGCCGCCTTGGCCGCGCACATCTCCGCCGGGGTGGCCACCTTGACCGTGGCGTCCATCCCGTCCTCCCACAGCACGGTGCCGTCGGAGCGGATCACCGGGAAGGCCGCGTTGATCACGTTGTAGCCGTGCTCGCGGATCCGCGGGTCGGTGATCGGCGTCCAGCCGAACGGCGGGTGCACGCCGTTGACCGCGCCGTCCCAGTTCTCCCAGTACCCGTGCAGCACCTTGCCCGCCGGTTTCGACTTCACCGCGCAGGTCTCCGCCGCTTCCGCGCTGCTCGCCGGTGCGGTCAGGCCCAGCGTGGCGCAGAGCACCGCGAGCCCGAGTCCCAGCAGTCGTGACATGCCACCCATAACCAACCCCAAATCCCGCGGTTGGCCCCGGCGGCAAGGACATCCCGCGCAAGTTCGAACCCTTCGCGCCCGTGCGCGCCTTCCATTCGACCAAAACCGCGCCGGTGCGGACACCTACTTCCGAGGGCGGACCAGTTGGCGCAGCGGGCGCCCACTGGTCCAGACCAGACCAGGTTGCCCGCACGGTCAACTCGTGTGACCTCTCGGGCAACAGGAATAGCGTTGCGCCACATGGAAATCAGGCGTTTGACGCTGCCGGTGGTGAGCGCGGCCCAGCTGCTGGTGGTGCTGGACGGGACGATCGTGAACATCGCGCTGCCCTCGGCGCAGCGCGCGCTCGGCATGACCGATGCCAGCCGCCAGTGGGCGATCACCGCGTACGCGGTGGCCTTCGGCGGGCTGCTGCTCATCGGCGGCCGGATCAGCGGCGCGCTGGGGCACCGGCGGGCCTTCGGCATCGGGCTGGCCGGGTTCGCCGCGGCCTCCGCGCTGGGCGGGGCGGCCACCACGCCCGGCACGCTGTTCGCGGCCAGGGCGTTGCAGGGGGTCTTCGCCGCGGTGCTCGCGCCGGCCGGGCTGGCGCTGCTGAGCACCACGTTCACCGGGAGCAGGGAACGCGGGCGGGCGTTCGGGGTGTTCGCCGCGGTGGGGGCGGCGGGCTCGGCCGTCGGGCTGGTCGCGGGCGGGCTGCTGACCGAGTACGCGAGCTGGCGGTGGTGCCTCTACCTCAACGTGCCGGTGGCGCTGCTGGCCTTGCTGGGCACGGTGTTCGTGCCGAAGGACCGGCCGGTGAGCGGCTGGCGGTTCGACGTGACCGGGGCGCTGCTGAGCACCGGCGGCTTCGTCGCGGTGGTCTACGCCTGCGCCGAGGCCGAGTCGCGGGGCTGGGGTTCGCCGGTGGTGCTCGGGCTGCTCACCGCCGGAGTGCTGCTGCTGGCCGCTTTTGTCGGTGTGGAAAGAAGAACCTTCTGGCACCGGACGCGGGGCGGCGCGTTCCTGGCCATCACGCTGATGTTCGTCGCGATGTTCGGCTTCTACCTCTTCCTCAGCTACTACACCCAGCACGAGCTGGGCTACACGCCCGTGCAAGCCGGGCTGACGCTGATCGTCAACGCGCTGGCCGCGCTGGCCGGGGCCACCCTGATCGCGGGCAGGCTGCACGGCAGGGTGCGGCCGGGCACGCTGATCCGCTCCGGCCTGCTCGCCGCGGCGGCCGGACTGTTCGTGCTCACCTGGCTCACCCCGGACAGCCCGCACGCGCTGCCGCTGTATCTGCTGCCCGCGCTGGTGCTGACCGGCCTCGGCCTCGGCTGCGTGCTGCCGCCCACCGCGATCCTGGCCACCGCGGAGGCCGCCCCCGACCAGCTGGGCTCGGCCTCCGCCTCCTACCACGCCTGTCAGCAGCTCGGCGCGGCGCTGGGCACCGCGTTGCTCAACACCGTGGTCACCAGCGCGGCCGAGCTGACCGTGGCGGTGGGCATCCTGCTCGCCGCCGCGTTGCTGCACACCTTCCTCACCCTGGAAAGGAAACCCGCATGAGCCACGTCCCGGTCATCGACCTCAGCGGACGGCACGGTGCACAAAGAGCCGCGCTGGCAAGGGAAATCGGCGCCGCCTGCGAGTCCTCCGGCTTCTTCGTCATCGTCGGCCACGGCGTGCCGGCGGAGCTGATCGAGGGCATGTTCGCCATCACCAACGCCTTCTTCCGGTTGCCTGCCAAGGAAAAGGAGCTCGTGGCCGGCTTCCGGCGCTCCGGTGGGACCACCGCGCTGAGCATGGACCAGGAGAGCCCGCCGGACCTGTGCGAGTCCTTCGGCGCGCACGTCACCGGCGAGCTCAGCGAACCCGAGCGCGCCCGGCTCGGCGACTACTGGGCCACCTGGAAGCTGGCTAACGACTGGCCGCGAAACCCCGTTGAGTTCAAGGAAACCTGGCAGCGGTACCTGGCCGCGCTCACCGAGCTGGCCGCGGACCTGCTGCGGCTGTCCGCGCTCGCGCTGGACCTGCCGGAGCAGCACTTCGCCGACCGGTTCGACCGGCACGTCTCGGCACTGGTCGCCAACTACTACTACCCGCAGCTGGCACCGCCGCTGCCCGGCCAGCTGCGGCGCGGCGCGCACACCGACTTCGGCGTGCTCACCGTGCTGTGCCAGGAGAACGACCTCGGTGGCCTCCAGGTGCGCCACGGCGAGGGCTGGCACGACGTGGCGGCCATCCCCGGCAGCTTCGTGGTCAACATCGGCGACCTGATGGCGCTGTGGACCGGCGGGCGTTGGCAGTCCACCCTGCACCGGGTGGTCAACCCGGCGCGCGGCGACACCTCATCCCGGCTGTCCATCCCGTTCTTCTACCAGCCCAACCACGACGCGCCGGGGGAGACGGTGACCGCGGGGCAGTGGATCGCGCGCAAGACGGTGAAGCTCTTCGGCGCGCCCGGCTGAGTGAGCGCGCCCGTGCCCGGGTCGAGGTCACCGGGCACGGGCGCAGGTCTCAGACCGCCCAGCGGCGCAGCACCAGCACGGCGTTGTGCCCGCCGAAGCCGAAGGAGTTGTTCATCGCCACCCGGATGTCGTGCTGCTGCGGGGTGTGCGGCACGAAGTTCATCTCCGCATCCAGCGGCTTGTGGCAGTTGATGGTGGGCGGCACGACGCCCTCCCGGATCGCCATCCCGCACACGATCGCCTCGACCGCGCCGCCCGCGCCGATCATGTGCCCGGTCATCGACTTGGTGGAGCTGACCGGGATCTGGGTGGCCCGCTCGCCGAGCACCTCGCGGATCGAGCGCACCTCCCTGGCATCGCCGAGCGGGGTGCTGGTGCCGTGCGCGTTGACGTAGTCGACCTCCTCGGGCGAGATGCCCGCGTCGGCCAGCGCGGCCCGCATCGCGGCCTTCGCCCCGGTGCCCTCGGGGTGCGGCGCGGTCCAGTGGAAGGAGTCCGCGCTAGCGCCGAACCCGGCCACCTCGGCCAGGATCGGGGCGCCGCGCTCGATCGCGTGGTCGGCCGCCTCCAGCACCACCACGCCGGCGCCCGCGCTCATCACGAACCCGTCCCGGTCCTCGTCGAAGGGCCGGGAAGCCTGCTCGGGCGCGTCGTTGCGGTTGGTCAGCGCGCGGGCGTTGCCGCAGCCCGCCAAGTCGGCGCGGCTGATGCAGTTGTCCGCGCCACCGGCGATGGCCACGTCCACCGCGCCGTACTGGATCAGCCTGGCCGCCTCGCCGATGGAGTCGGTGCCGGTGGCGCAGGCGGTGCTCATTGCCCGGCACGGACCGGTGGTGCCGAACAGCAGGCTGATCTCCACCGCCGCGCTGTCCATCGCGCCGGTCACCTGGGACAGCGGGCTGATCGCGCGCGGACCCTTCTCCCGCAACAGGTCCGGCAGCTTGTTGTTGTAGTTCACCGGCCCGTAGCCGCTGCCGACCAGCACGCCCGTGCGGGCCGCCAGCTCCGGGTCGAAGACGAGTTTCGCCGCCTCCACCGCCTCGGTGGCCGCGGTCAGCGCGTACTGGGCGTAGCTGTCGGTGCGCCTGGCGATCTTGCGCGGCAGGTGCGCCTCCGGGTCCCAGTCGTGGATCTCGCCGGTGATCTGGCAACCCAGGTCATCGGCGGAGATCGAGGCCACCCGGCGGATCCCGCTCTGCCCGGCCAGCATCGCCGACCAGGTCGTGGGCACGCCGACCCCGAGCGGGGTGACCGCGCCCCAGCCGGTGACCACTACGCGGCGCCGTAATCGACGGAACTCGGCCTGTACCGCCTCGCTGCTCTTGCTCATCTCGTTCCCCTCGGCTCAGGCGCTCGCCGCCGCGGGCAGCACCCGGCCGCGCGGCCCGGCGAAACCCTTGTCCAGGTACTCCTGCACGGCCTTCGGGGTGACCACGGCGGTCGGCACGGTGTCCCCGGTGAGCCGGGAGAACATGTTGCGCGGCCCGATGATGTAGGCCTGCTGTGCCTTGCTCCGCCGGATCCCCTCGACCACGGTGGACCAGCGCACCGGGGTGACCCAGCCGTCCAGCAGGTCGGCCATGATCGCTTCCGGGTCGGTGATCAGCTCACCGGTGACGTCGGAGAGCATCGGGACGCGGGCTGGGCGCCAGTTGAGTTGGCTGTAGACCTCGGACTCCAGCCGCTGTCGCAGGCTGGTCACCATGGTGCAGTGCTCCGCGCGGTTCATCAGGTAGAACGGGAATCCACCCTCCTCGCGGACGAGTTCGCGGAAGTACTCCAGATCGGCCATCACGCCGGAGACCGCGTGCACGGAGTTGTCCAGGTAGATCGACGCCTCCACCTTGCGGCCCTCGGCCTGACAGCGTGCGACGAGCCTATCCACGGCGGCCCCGTCGAGGCGATAGAAGAAGAAGCAGCCCAGCGGTTCTGCCAGTCCCTCGAAGTAGTCCACCTCCACCTTGGCGCTCTCCCGCACCAGCCGCAGACCGTCCTCATAGGACAGAACACCGGCGTAGACCGATCCGATGATCGCACCGAAGCTCTGCCCGCCGAAGACCACCGGTGACAGGTCGAGGTGGTCATCCGCCCAGTCGGCCAGCGCCAGGGTCAGCGCCATATAGCCGGCCTCGTACACCTCCCAGTCGTAGATCTCGGCGTGTTCGTAGGCCGAGATCAGCGAGTAGCCCAGCACCTCGTCCGCGATCCGCAGCCGCTCCTGCGCGTACTCGTTCTCCTGCAGGAAGCTCGCGATCGTGGGAAAGGTCGTCGGAACGAGTCCGGGAAAGTAGATGGCATCGGCCACGGCAGCCTCCAGGGATGGTCACCACAAGTTCCAGGGCCGGTGGTGCGGCAGTGAGAGGCATCGATGAGGAGCCTCGCGCGAGGCATCAACCCCAGAACTCATCGAGCGCGCCGGTGCGACCACAGGCCAACGGAACAATGGTAACCGACCACCGCCGCGGAACAACCCGATCGGATGAAACCGCATTCATAAACGTGATATGCCCGAAACGCACAACGGCCGGGAAAACTCCCTGGGGGAGAGTTTTCCCGGCCGTTGCCCCGCGTTCAGGCGCGGCTGTCCTTCTTCGACGGAAAGATCATCATGGCGCCGGTGATGACCAGTTCGATACCGCCGAGCACGGCGAGCACGATGCCCACCTTGTCCAGCGAGATGATCGGCGTCTCGACTCCCTTGGTGGTGAAGGCGAGAATCAGGCCGACGATGAGCATGAACGCGCCGATGAACAGCGACTTCACGTTTTTCGACAAGGAACCTCCCAGTGACGCTGGTGCCCGCTCACAGCTGGCGCAGCGGGCGGACAAGGAACAGTGACAGCGCGAGCAGAAGATAGCAGCTTCCGATAACCACGAAAGTGTGATGGCTGCCCATCGTGGCCAACAGCCAGGTGAGCAAGGAGACTGCGATCGGGCTCGGCCCTGACACGATAGTAGTAGCAATGCTGGTGACTCCACCGAACATCGCTTTGGGCACCCGTTCCTGCAGCGCCTGCATGAACAGCAGGTCCACCGGACTGGTCACCACGCCGGCCACCGCCATGATGGCCAGCGCGATCGGCACATCGGTCTGCACGGCCAGCAGCAGGAGCAGCAAGGCCATGCCGGTGTAGGCGGTCAGGTAGGCCCCGCGCCTGGGCAGGCGCGGCCCGAGCACCCCGTAACCGATGGTGCCGATCAGCGAGCCCACGCCGAAGGCGCCGACCAGGCCGCCGTACCAGGCCACCGAGCCGAGCACCTCGTTCGCGTAGGCGGTCAGCCCGATGCTGGCCAGGCCGGTGTCCAGGCCGCTGAACACGGTGGTGGCGATGATCACCACTCGGAGCAGCTTGTCGCCCCAGAAGAACTTCACCGCCGCCACGAAGCGCTGCCGGTAACCGAGGCGGTCGAACTCCTCGGTCTCCTCCTCCTGCTGCTCATCCGCCGGGACCTGCTCCACCGCGCGGACCAGGAAGAAGACCACGATGACCGCGGCCAGCGCGCCGGCGATGGCGTCCACGAGCAGGATGGTGGCACTGCCGAAGAGGCTGACGATCGCGCCCACCAGGATGGGGCTGGCCATGGTGGCGATCGCGTTCATCGCGCGCAGCGTGGCGTTGGCCCGCTCCAGCGAGTGGCCTGAGCTCTCCGCGAGGGCCGGGAGCAGGCCGAAGGTGGCCACCCGGCCCGGTTCGTCGGCCGCGGCGCGGACGAAGCACAGCGCCAGCAGCAGCCAGGCGGGCAGCATCCCGGCCAGGTGCAGCGTGTACATCAGCACGGTGATCGCCGAGCCGATGCTGATGGAGAAGATCCACGAGGCGCGCATGCCGAACCGGTCGATCACCGGGCCCATGAACAGGCCGGTGCCGATCGAGCTGATCACCGCGACGGTGACGATGATGCCGGTGAAGGCGATGTCGTTGGTCGCGTCCAGCACGAACAGCGGCAGGCCGACCCCGCCGATGCCGTTGCCGACCAGGTTGACCCCGAAGGCGAACTGCGCCACCGAGTACTGCCCGGAGCGGCGGTCCTTGCGGAGCCGGTGCCTGCCCGGCGGCGGCTTGCGGTGCCGGCCGCCCGGCCGCCTGGTCGGCGCTGCTGTCATGTCCTGGGCCTTCCCCATCCGTCCGGGAGGTCCCGGGCGAGGTGCGGAAAGTCCGGTGCAGGCACTGCGAGCGCCTGCACCGGACGTCACCTGGATGGCGAGCGATCAACTCACCCGCCGCACCCGGTAATTCAGCAGGAGTTGCTGACGGTGCTGCCGGTCATGGTCAGCTCAGCCGCGGCGGTGTCGAGGCCCTGCAGGTCGAGAATAGCCATTGTATTCACCTTTCCTGAAGAATGTTTGGGTTGGTGCAGGTGTTACCGGTGGAGCTGATTCAGCAGCCGTTGGAGACGGTGCTGCCGGTCATGGTCAGCTCGGCGGCGTTGGTGTCGAGGCCCTGCAGGTCGAGAATAGCCATTGTATTCACCTTTCCTGACGAAATTCGTTTGTCCTGACTTGGTGGTGCGTCGTGCATGGACAAGCGGCCACATTCGTCGCCGTGGAAAAGGATCATGTCCACAGAGCCAGGCAGCGCGCTCCTGGCTGGTCTTTGGGTTGTCAGCAGCCCATGCTGATGGGACTGGCGGCCACGATCTGCTCCGCTGCGTCCACCGGCAGGCCCTGCAAGTCGAGAATAGCCATGATTCACCCCTCCAGTTGAATGTTCGCCCTGGTCTCCTGCGTACCCCCGAGCCGGGCACGGTGATCCGTGCCGGACAAGAATGGGAGGAACGGTGTTCCGCCGCGCAGTGCCGCGCTCAACGCGGTCAGCACGCCGGCGTTACCCGTTGCGATATCCATGGACAAGCGGCTACATCCGTCACCGGGGAAAGAGACATGTCCACAGTAGGCGAGTGGGTAGTGGTGCATCCCGTCGAGATGCGCTTTCACCCGCTTGTCACTAATTATTTCAGACGCACCCCTGGAAAGTCCAGAGATTACCGCGAGCAATCCGGCCCGGCCGTGAAAAAGGCTGGGTTCCAGGATGAACTCGCTCTGGCAGGCCTGCGCGAGCAGCGGCAGCGCGGTCAGCAGCCGCTCATCCGCGATCTCCCTGACCAGCTCGTCGGCCACCAGCGCGATACCGGCCGAGCCCACGTCCAGGTAGGGCAGCATGCGGTAGCCGCCGTCCACCTGCAGCGAGCCGTCCGGCGCGCTCACGCACAGGTCCAGGTCCCGATGCGCCGCCCGCACCGCCAGCTCCAGCCACTGACCGTCCTGAGTGGACTGGTACAGCCGGAGCAGGAACAGCGCCGGTCCGGACCAGCCGCGCAGCAGCCCGCCCAGCGTGCCGGCCTGCCGCGCCCGGCCCAGCTCGCCGGGTGGCTTGTCCACGCCGTGCGGCTCGCCGCTGGTGATCGCCGCGCCGAGGCGGCGCGCGACCTCCAGGGCTCGTTTCCGGTGCGCCGGTTCGTCCTGGCGTTCGGCCAGGTGCAACAGGTTCAGCCCGACCCCGGCGAGGCCGCTGTACAGCGTGACATCGCCGATCAGCGTCTCATCGGTGCGGGACAACAGGTCCGCGGCCGGGCCAGGGTGGCCGAGCAGGTCCAGCACGTGCGCGATGCCGTGCGCGCCGTCGTAGAAGCCGATCTTCTCCCTCGGCTTCTCCGCGTCGGCCAGCAGCCAGCGCAGGTGGTCGGGGTCGAGCTCAAAACCGGTGCTGGACAAGGCCCACAGCACACCGGCCGCACCGTGCGCGAAGGTGCCGCCGCCGATGCGGAACTGCTCCAGGTCGCCGGGGAAGAGCCGGTCCCTCCGGTCAGGGGTGGCGCTGGCGGTGATCGCCGCGGCGATCGAGGGCAGCAGGTCCGCCCACTCCGCGCCCGCGCGCACCGGCCCGGTGCGCGGCAGCGTGCTGACCGTCGGATTGGGCGGGGTCACCTCGCCGACCACGGAGAGGATGGAGGAAGCGAAGTCCCCGGGCAGCTCGAAGAGCCCGGTGGCGATCTCCACCAGCTCGGCCAGCTTGCCGGGCGCCAGGCCGACGATCGAGGTCAGCGGCAGGAACAGCCACAGCTTGAGCACCGCCAGGGCGTGCCGGTCGATGTCCGCGCCGGTCTTGTCCCGGTTGGTGAACCCGGCGTGGCCGAAGCGCTGCCTGCGGTTCTCCGCGATCGGCGAGGCGGCCTCGAAGTCGACCAGGAAGATCTCGTCCTCGCCGTCCCGCTCGTTGATCATGATGTTGGCCGGGTGCAGGTCGGCGAAGACGATGCCCCGCTCGTGCACCGCGGCCACCAGCTCGGTCACCTTGGCCAGCACCCGCATCGCGCGCGCCACCCAGGCGCGGCGCTGCTCAGGCGTGGAGGTGCCCACCAGCGGGAAGTTCAGCGCCAGCCAGTGGTGCAGGTTGATGCCCGGCACCAGGTCCATCACCAGGAACCGGTGCTCCCAGACCTGGGCCACCTCGTGCAGCCGGGGGATCCCTGGCACGCCGTCGAGCGCGCGCAGCGCGGTGGCCTCGTTCTCCAGCCGGGAGATCGCGTCCGCGTCGTCCTTGTCCAGCCCCGCGTGCGGCCGGGCCTCCTTGAGCACGACCTCGACGCCGTCGGCGTTGCGGACCGCCTTGTAGACCCCGCCGCCGTTGGAGAAGTGCATCGCCTCGACGATGCGGTAATCCATGGTGGCGCCGGTGGCGTTGCGCGCGGCCAGGCTGTCGGCGAGCACCCTGGGCACGGTGACCCACTCCGGCGTGTGGAACACCGGCCTGCGGTCATCCGGCACCAGCGTGCCGTCCGGCCGCTGGATGGCCAGCACCCGCTCGCCGTCGGAGTTGGTGCAGTAGCGCTCCTCGAACCCGCCGTAGCGCACGTAGAGCGGGCCCTGGTTGTAGCGCAGGTCGGTGAGGATGTAGGGGCCCGGCCTGCCGCCGATCTTCGCGTCCAGCGCGGTCAGCGTGGCGGCCAGCTCCACCTCGTCCCTCGGGTAGATGGTGACCAGCTTGCCGCTGGCCGCGCGCGGGGCGTACTTGAGGTTGAACGCCCGCAGCAGCGCGACGCTGCGCAGGAACTTGAACGGGATCCAGTTCGTCACGCAGTGCGCGGCGACCGTCTCGACGATCTCGGCCGCGTCCGAGGGCGTGGCCGAGACGTGGATCTTCCAGCCCTGCGCGGGCAGCTTGCCCTCCGGCGGCCGCAGCATGACCCACTCACCGCTGCCGGAACGCCGCCAGCCCTCCGGCAGCTCGCCGTCGGAGAGCGGGAAGGCGGTCTCGGGCTCCCAGCGCACGGGGTCCTCGAAGAACACCCGGTCGGCCAGGGAGTACAGCTCTACCAAGGGTTTCACCGGCCTGCTCCTCTCGCTCTAGTACGGGCGCTCCCTGGCGGCCCGGTCGGCGAAGCTGAGCCAGGAGGAGCCCGGCTCGTTGGCGATGTACTTGGCGAGCAGCTCCTTCGCCCGCTGCTTCTCCTTGGCGGGCACCAGGTCCAGCACCGGCATCTGTTCCTTGAACTGGCGCGCGCCCACCACGAACTCCTCGCGCAGCAGCGACCAGATCGTCTTGTCGTGGTACTCGCCATCGAGGAAGTAGAAGTCGCGCAGCACGCCCTCCAGGACGAAGCCGCCCTTGGTGAGCATGCTGATCGTGTGCTTGTTGTAGGCGGCCGTGGCGAACTCCACCCGGTGCGCGTTGAGCTGGTGGAACAGGTGGTCCACCAGCAGGCCCATGGCCTCGCCGCCGACCCCGGAGCTCCACCGCGCGGGATCGCCGATGGCGCCGCCGATGACGTAGGCCCGGTGACCGCCGCTGGGGCGGTAGCTCACCACGCCGACCCGGTCACCCGCCGTGGTCACCACCATGAAGTTGCGGACCTTGCCGCTCTCGTTGGCTTCCTTGATCGCCTCGGCGGTGACCAGGTCGTTCATGTCGCAGGTGAGCGCGCTGGTGGTGGCCATCGGGCGCAGCCAGCCCTCCACGGCGACGTAGTCGGCCGCGGTCATGCTTTCCAGAGTGCATATTTGTTCGCGCGGCATCGCCGGCACCTCGCACATCAGGCATGTATAAAAAAGGACAATTCACTTCGAAACGTTGGGTGAGTGGACGATCCCGCCGGGCGCAGGGAGCCCGAAGCATGAATTCGACTCACATCAAGTCGATCAATTCGACTGCCCCAGTTTTGTTCCAAATATTGTGCTTAGCACACACGTCGCCGCTGTCGCCGCTGTCCGCGCTCAGGGGCACACGTCGCCGTGCCCTAGCTCGCACCTCTGTGCGAAAACCCCAGTACAGACTGCATCTGCCGAGGAAAGTACTAGGAAGACCTACCGTGGTCAACCGGAAGAATTAGGTCAGAGGGACCAGGGCAGGACTGCCGGTCTCATCCTTACGAGCTACTCCTGGTGAGGACCTGCGCGCGAGGGGTGAACAACCCCCAGTGGGCCTGGAGGCTGGCCTCCAGTGCATCAAAATACCCGATGAGCGCTAGCCCATCTCCGGTTGAGTCACGCTTGAGGCTCAGGTACGGTCGGCCACATTAGGCCACGTCGCAGGCCTATCGCTGACGCTTCGCCGCCGTTCGCGCTCTGCAGGAATCTGCACCCCCTGTCCTTTTACTCGCGTTTATCACCACTTTTGGGGAAGTTGTGTGCGCGAATGAAACTGGAGGTCGGTTGTGACCAGGTGGAGCACGTTTCTCATGGACGAGGCCAAGCTCGGCGAACTGCCGCAGCTGCCCGCGGACGCCGTCCTGCGCCACGCGGACCTGGTGACGGGCCGTAAGCCCAAGCCGATCGAGCTGTACCAACGCTGGGAGCGCCAGCAGTGGTCCGCCGAGGAGCTCTCGCTGGGCCGCGACCACGACATGCTGCACCACCCGCGCCTGCCGGAGAGCGTCCGGGTGATGCTCAAGGAGGCCATCGCCACCTTCATCATCGGCGAGTACACCGGCCTGGACATGCTCGGCCCGATCCTCACCGGCTGTCCGGACGAGGAGTACGCCCTGTTCCTGGGCACCCAGATCGCCGATGAGACCCGGCACGCCCGCGCGGTGTTCCGGCTCGGCGAAGAGGTGCTGGAGATGCCGGAGAACCCGAGGGCGATGCTGGCCGAGGCCTGGAACATCGTCACCCCGGCGCACAAGGAACTGAGCCTGCTGGAGACCCAGATCGTGCAGGACCTGGCCGCCCGCCCGCTGGACTACGGGCAGTGGCTGCAGGCGTGCACACTGTTCCACCTGATCACCGAGGGTGTGCTGGCGCTGATCGGGCAGCGCGCGCTGGTGCACTCGCTGCGCGATGTGAACATGTTCAACGGCATCAAGTCCGCCTTCATCGCGATGTGCCGGGACGAGTCGCGGCACATCAGCTTCGGGCTGCATGCGCTGCGCACCGGCATCCAGGAGGGCTACGCCGACCACATCTACGAGGTGCTGGAGAAGGCGGTCCCGCTGGCGCTGCGGATGGACACCGAGTTCGAGTCCGGCAGCGACCGGGAAGAGGCCCGGATCCGGGAGATGAGCGTGGACATCCTGCGCAGGCACCTGGGCAACATCGGCGCCGACCACAAGTTCGTCGCGCACCTGACCGACCCCTACGACCTGCGCCTGGCCCGGCAATGACCGGGGTCGGCCTGATCGGCCAGTCCGGCGTGACCTCCTTCGACGGACTGCGCGCGCGATGCCGGGTCTTCGCGGAACACCTGCGGGACAACGGGTTCGCACCCGGTGACCGGGTGGCACTGCTGGGCGGCAACTCCCTGGGCTACGTGGTGGCGCTGCTGACCCTGCTGCACGTGGACGCCACCGTGGTGCTGCTGGACGACGACCGGCCGACCGAGGAACACGCGGCCATCCTGCGCAAGGCGCCGGTGCGCTGGCTGCTGCACGACGGCGTGGAAGGACTGCCGGCCGGGGCCGCCGAGTTCCGGCTGCCGCTGGCGGAGCTGGAACGCGAGGTTTCCGCCGCGCCGCAGGGCTTCGAGCTGGACCTGACCGGCTGGTGGCAGCGGGCGCACGCGCTGGAGGTGTGGCCTGCGGGTCCCCGGGACGCGGTGGTCCGCTCCGGCGGCGCGGTGCGCTTCGCGCTGCGCGGGGCCCAGCAGCGGGCCGGGTTCCGGGACACCGACGTGGTGCTGCCGCTGCTGCCGTTCTCCCACCCGTACGCGCTGGTCCTGGTGCTGCTGTGGTGGCTGAGCAAGGGCAGCGCGGTGGTGCTGCCAGCCGATCGGCTCGACCTGGCGGTCGAGGCCATCACCCGGATGAACGTGACCGTCGTGGACGGGACCCCGGCAGCCAGCCAGGGCCTGCGGCGGCTGCTGGAACTGCGGCCGGTCCGGGCCGCGACGCTGCGCTCGGTGCGGCGGTGGTGCGTCGAGGGTGTGCCGCTGCGCGAACGACCAGGCCGGAACTCGGCCACCCCGATCACCGTGCTCAACCGCAATGGGAAGGACGACATGCGCGCGCTCCCAGCACATGCCGTGGACACCGCCGGCGAGGTTCGAACCCTCGCCGTGCCCGAACCCCCGTCGACCGCGGTGCCACTGCCGGCCAGGGCCGCCGCGCTGCGAGCGGTGGAGACCTTCCTGGAGGAGCACCGCGAGGAGGTGCTCGCGATCCTCTGCGAGGTGTCCAACCACCGCACCGCGGTCGGTGAGCTGGAGACCGCGATCCGCACCCTGCGCGGAGCCGAGGCCGAGGTCACCGCCTACCAGCCGCGCCTGGTGCGCAGCGCAGCGGTGTTCATGCCCTCCAACATCCCGCTCTACGCCTACGTGCTCTACGTGCTGGTGCCGAGCCTGTACTGCGAGCACGTGGTGTTCCGGCCCTCCGCGCACATCCAGTCCCCGCTGACCAGGCTGCACGAGCTGCTGGCTCCCGCGCACAACCTGCCGGTGACCCTGGCGGCCAGCACCCAGCGGCAGTTCACCTGCGGTCCGGTGGCCGATGCCGAGCTGGTGCTGTTCACCGGCACCTACGCCAACGCCGAGCGGATCCGCGGCCAGCTGCGCGCCGAGCAGCTGTTCCTCTACTTCGGCCAGGGCATCAACCCGATCATCGTCGGGCCGGACGCGGACGTGGACCTCGCGGTGGCCGACGCGGTGGACATCCGCCTGATCAACTCCGGGCAGGACTGCTTCGGGCCGGATGTCATGTTCGTGCACTCCTCGGTGCGAGAGCGGTTCCTCGACCTGCTGGGCAAGCGGATCGACGAGCTGGTCTACGGCTCCTACGAGGATCCCAGGGCCGACTACGGCTCGATGTACTACGACCAGGCCTTCGGCTTCGCGCTGGAGTACCTGCACCGCAACTCCGCGCACATCGTGCACGGCGGCCAGGTCGAGCTGGGCACCCGGCGGTTGCAGCCCACCGTGCTGTGTCGCGAGCTGACCAGGCGCTCCAGCTACGAGGAGCTGTTCGCGCCGATCTTCAACGTGGTCAGCTACACCGACCTCGACGCCCTGCACGAGACGCTGACCACGCCGTTCTTCGAGGAGCGGGCGATGGGCGCGATGGTCTACGGCAACCTGCCGACCACGGTGGAGCTGTTGTCCCGGCGGCACGAGGTCTACCAGAACGCCACCCTGCTCAGCACCGACAACGGCAACGAGCCCTTCGGCGGGCTGGGCATCATGGCCAACTACGCGGCCATCGGCGGCAGGCGGATCGCCGAACCGCTGCTGGTGTCCAAGGCGGTCGCCGACCACCTCAAGCCGCCGGTGGGCGTGCCGGCCCGCCGGGTCTCGGCATAGGAAAAACCGATCATGGGGGCATGGTCGGCCCCCGGTGCGCTGCGGGTCTGCGTCATCGGCGCGGGCCCGCGCGGCACCGGGGTACTGGACAGGTTGTGCGCCTTGGCCACTGGGCCGGTCGAGGTGCACGTGGTGGACCCGTATCCGGCGGGTCCAGGGCGGATCTGGCGGCGGGCGCAGCCGAACCTGCTGTGGATGAACTCGCGGGCGGCAGGCGTGACCCTGTTCTCCGGCGCGGACAACGACGTCCCGTCACTGTGGGACTGGGCGCGCTCCGCCGGCGCCGACGCGCTCGCCAGGGGCGAACTGGCCGAGGAGGTGGGCCGAGCCACCTCGCGGTGGTTCGCCTCCCGGCCCCTGGCGAGCGCGTACTTCACCTGGGTCTTCCAGCGCGCCGCGGACCGGCTCGGCCAGGTGCGGGTGCACCGGGACCAGGCCGTGGACCTGTGGGAAACCGAAGCGGGACAACATGTTCTGCTGGCCGGTGGGGAAACCCTGGTGGTGGACGCGGTGGTGCTCGCGCAGGGGCACGTGGACGTGCGGGCGACCCCGGCCGAGCTGGCCTGCCAGGAGTTCGCGGACCGGCACGGCCTCGGTTACCTGCCAAGGGGCCAGGCCGATCCGGCCGCGCTGGCCGCGGTGCCAGCCGGGGAACCGGTGCTGCTGCGCGGACTCGGGCTGACCTTCATCGACACCATGGTGCTGCTCACCGAGGGCAGGGGCGGCAAGTTCCGGCGCACCCTGGACGGGGACCTGGTGTACGAACCCTCCGGGCTGGAACCGTTGCTGTACGCGGGTTCCCGCACCGGCGTGCCCTATCACGCCAAGTCGGACAACGCCCTGCTGGCCGGTGCGCCGGAGCTGCCGAGGTACTTCCGCACCGACACCGTGCCGCCGGGTCAGCTGAGCTTCCGGGAACAGCTGTGGCCGTTGGTGTGCAAGGACATCGCCTACGGGCACTACCACGAGCTGTTCCTCGGCCACCCGGACCGGGTGCGGCTGGACTGGCCGGAGTTCCTGGCCGGACTGGACGCCTTCGACTGGGGCAGCCCGGAACTGGACGACCTGGTCGCCCGTGCGGTGCCCGATCCGGCCGACCGGGCGGACCCGGACAGCTGGACGGATCCCCTGGGGGGCAAGAGCTTCCCGGACGCGGTGGCGTTCCAGGAGTGGGTGCGCGAGCACGTGCGGGCGGACCTGGAGCGGCGGAGCCAGTCGCGCTGGAGTCCCGACCTGGGTGGGCTGGGCGGCATCTCCTGGGCCGTGCTGACCGTGCTGCAGCTCGCCGGAGCCGGGCGGCTGACGGCGAAGTCGCAGGTCACCGAGGTCGAGGGCTGGTTCCTGCCGTTCATGAGCTTCCTGACCAGCGGGCCGCCGGGCAGGCGGCTGGCCGAGCTGCTCGCGCTGTCCCAGGCCGGGGTGCTGGGCTTCCTCGGCCCGGAGGCCAAGGTGCGGGCCGAGGAGTCCGCCGGCCGGTTCGTGGCCAGCAGCCCCCGGGTGCCCGGTGAGGTGCCCGCGCGGTTCCTGATCGAGGCCAGGCTGGCCGAGCCGAACCTGCCCGAGAGCGCGGACCCCTTGCTGCGCAACCTCTTCGACCGCGGTGAGTGCGCCGAGGAGGAGCTGGCCGACGAGACCGGGAGCTACCGCACCGGGCGGCTCGCCGCGCACCCGGCCGACCACCGGCTGCTCGCCGCGGACGGCCGCGCGCACCCGGCCCGGTTCGCGGTCGGGCCCAGCGTGGGCACCGTGCACCGGCCGGGGGTAGAGCCGGAGATCGAGGCGTTCGGGCAGAACGACCGGGTGGCGCGGGCGGTGCTCAGCCTCGGTTCCTGAGCCGGTACACCAGCACCCGGCCCACCGACCAGACGGTGTCCACCACGAACACCGCGCACCAGATCCGGCCCAGGTTGAGCAGCAGGTGGCCGCTGGAGTTCCACCACCACTCGGCGGGGTGCGGGCCGTTGAAGATGGCCTCGTACGGCCAGCTGTAGCCGATGATCGCCAGCACCACCTGGGCCACCACGAAGATCACCGCGTGGCCGGCCCAGACGTTGAGCTCCGGGGCGTCCGGCTTGTCCGGCTTCGCTTCGGGGGCAACGGTTTCCGGAGCGGCCTCGGTGGCGGGGGCCGCTTCGGCGACCCTGGCCGGTTCGGCGACCGCGGCCGGTTCCGGCGCGGGCACCCGGTCGGACACCCCGATCCGCCGGATCGCGCCGCGCATCAGCAGCGCGGCGACCGCCAGCAGCACGGCCGCCACCACGCAGGCGATCTGCCAGCCGGTGCCCTGGTCGTAGAGCAGGCCCGCGCCGAAGGTGCCGATGGTCGCGCCGAGCAGGGTGGCGCTCTCGTAGATCGCCATGCCCCGGCCGAGGCTGCCGCCGGCGGCCTCGGCCACGATGGACTGCTCCACCGGGATGGCCGCGGCGAACGCGGCCGCGGACAGGATCCACATCCCGGCCAGCACCACCGGGTGCGGGGCGAAGGACAGGCCGACCGCGAACACCGCGCTGAGCAGCAGCGCCACCGTGACCACCCTGGTCCGGCCGAGCCGGGTGACCACGCCGTGCAGGTAGTCCGGCAGCACGCTGTAGACGATGAAGCCGGGCAGGAACACCGTGGCGATCGCGCCCAGCTGCAGGTTGTGCCCGCGCTGCAGGTGCATCAGCAGCAGCAGGGCCACCCCGGCCTCGGCGATCGCGGTGATCACGATGACGCCGAGCAGCGGGTACATCCGCCCGCCCAGCTCGCGCAGCCGTGGCGATGCCGAGTCGACCGCCGGTCTGCCGGGGGACTTCTGGATGGCCAGCACCACCGCCGCGGCCACGCAGGCCGCCGCGCACAGCCAGAACACGCCGGGGTAGTCGATCCGGGCGACCAGGGAGATGGCCGCGACCATCGCGATCAGCGTGCCCACGCCCTCGGCGGCGAACAGCTTGCTGAACGCGCCGCTGTCGGCCGGCAGGTCCTCGCCGACCTTGGCCCGCAGCGCCACCCAGAACAGCGCGCCGCCCGCGCCGCCGACCACCGCCGCGACCAGCGCCAGGCCGAACCCGGTGGCCAGCGCGAACAGCGCGAAGGAGGCCGCGTAGCCGAGCGCGCCGAGCGCGGCCAGCCGGGCCCGGTCGTACCGGTCGGCCAGCACCCCGGCCAGCGGGCGGATGAGGAAGGAGACCAGGGTCTCGGCCGCGGTCAGCGTGCCGACCAGGGTGGGGGACAGGCCGAGGGCCGCGCCCGCCCACAGCGGCAGCAGGAAGTCGAGCACCTCGACCGGGCCCTTGGTCAGGGCGGCGGCGAGCCGCTGGGACTTCGTGTGCCGCGCCTCGGTGACGGCCTGTGCCATGAACGGCCCCTTCCCCTATTAGAATACGATCGTATCCGCAAGCGGGCGAACGGGGCAATCGGAGGTCGGGTGCCGAGGATCGTGGACCACGGCCAGCGGCGGCGGATGATCGCCGAGGCGCTGCTGCGACTGGTGGCCAGTGAAGGCATCGAGACGGTCAGCGTGCGCACGGTGGCGGCCGAGGCAGGCATGTCCGCGGGCGCGGTGCAGAAGTACTTCGCCACCAAGGAGGAGATCTTCGAGTTCGCCCTCGAGCTGACCGGCGAACGCCTGGAACGCCGCTGGGCCACCCTCTCCGCCGACGGCGACTACCTCACCCTGCTCCGCGACCTGCTGCTGGAGACCTTGCCGCTGGACGCCGAGCGCCGGGCCGAGATGATCATCGTGACCGCGTTCACCGCCCGCGCCGCGGTGCGCGCCGACTGGGGCCAGCGGCTGCACGCCAACGACCGGGACATGCGCACCGCCACCGCCGCCTACCTGCGCATCGCCCAGGAATCCGGTCAGGTGCGCGCGGACCTGCCGGTGCTGACCCTGGCCGACCTGCTGCTCGCGCTCAGCGACGGTTTCGCGCTGCGCCTGCTGCACCTGCCGCTGGGCGCGCCGGGATCGGCCGGCCTGCTGGCCGCGCTGGACCTGGCGCTGCGGGAGCTGCTGGTCCCGCGCGGCTGATCGCTAGGGCGTGTCCGCCGGGTCGCGCCTGCGATAGCCGCGCCGGATCGGCCGCTGGCGGCACGGCCGGAACGCCCGAATACGCCCGGTATGAGGGCGTTTCGGCCGCACCGCCAGCGGCCGATCCGATCACGACTCTCGCAGACGCGACCCGGCGGACACGCCCTAGTACGCCCCGCGCAGGACCCGGTGATCCGCCTGGAGTTCGATGTGGGCGTAGCTCGGGCCTGGTTACCGTCGGCCAACGGCTGCGGAGCAAAGGAACCAGGATGAGAAGCACGCGGATGCTGACGGCCCTGCTCACCACGGGCGCGCTGCTGGCAGGAGCCGCGCCTGCCTCGGCAGCGGCGCCCCAGGACCGGCCGGAGGTGCGGGCGGCGATGGCCGAGCTGCTGGCCGCGGGCGCGGTCGGCGTCCAGCTCAGGGTGCACGACCGCCGCGGCGACTGGACCGCGAGCGCGGGCGCCACCCGGCTGGGCGGCCGCGCGCCGGTGCCGGCCAACGGCCGCTTCCGCACCGGCAGCGTGACCAAGGTCTTCGTGGCCACCGTGCTGCTCCAGCTGGTCGGCGAGGGCAGGGTGGAGCTGGACGAGCCGGTGCGCGAGTACCTGCCCGAGTTCACTGTGGACGGTCGCATCACGGTGCGGATGTTGTTGCAGCACACCAGCGGCCTGTTCGACTACTCCGGCGAGCACCGGCCGGACGGCAGCATCGAGTCGCTGATCCCGTTGGCCGGCGAGCGTTTTGTGGACAGCCGGTTCCGCTCCTACCAGCCCGCCGAGCTGGTCCGGCTCGCGCTGGCCAAGCCGGCCAACTTCGAGCCCGGCACGGACTGGTCCTACTCCAACACCAACTACCTGCTGGCCGGGCTGCTGATCGAGAAGGTCACCGGCACCTCCTACGCCAGTCAGCTGCGCAGGCGCGTCATCCTGCCGCTGGGCCTGTGGGACACCAGCCTGCCCGGCGCCCAGGAGGACATCCCCGGCCCGCACGCCAAGGGCTACTACGCCTACCGCGGCGCGGACGGCGTGCACACCGTCGACGTCACCCTGCTCAACCCGTCCTGGGCCGGCGCGGCGGGCGAGATGATCACCACCACCCAGGACCTGGACACCTTCCTGGCCGCGCTGCTGGGCGGCGAGCTGCTCAGCCCGCCGCTGCTGGCCGAGATGCGCAAGACCCGGCCAATGGCCGACAACGCCGCTTACGGCCTCGGCCTGATCCAGCGCGACGGCGGACCCGGCTGCGGCACGATGCTCGGCCACACCGGCGGCATCCACGGCTACCTCACCTTCGCCTTCGCCAGCCCGGACGGCAGCACCCGGATGGTGCTCTCCGCCTCGCTGCGCACCGCCAACCTGCGCAGCGGCGACATCGCCGACCCGGCCACCAACGAGGCCGCGGCCGCCGTGCAGGCCGCGGTGTTCTGCACCAGCTGACCCGGCCACCCGCGTGGCCGCCAGGGTTCCCTGTGCGGCCGAGCGGGACCTCGATGCCCGAGCACTTCGCCGACGACCCGTCGCGCCGAGTCCGCGCCGCTGCTCATTCCGGTCGCTTTCACCGATTCCGGTGGCCGTCGGAGGCCGCCCGCTCTGGCCCGGGGTATGCCCCCGAGGGCAGTCAGCCAGTCGCGCGATCGGTTGTTTCCGCTGGCCAGCGGCCGTATCCCGGCGCGGGGTCCAGATCGGAATACGCCCACACCCTGGCGTCCGGGGGCCGGTCCGGGTGAACTCCGGTACCGCGCAACGACCTGCTCAACCGGGTCTCCCCCCGACCGCGAGGAACTTCGATGAATGTGACAGGGTTCGCCAGACGTGTGGTCGCCCCGGTGGTGGCTGTCGCGGTGCTGGCGAGTGGTCTCGGCGCGCCGAATGCGGTCGCGGCCGAACCGGGCCTTCCGCCGGAGCAGTTGTCGAACGCGTTGTTCAACGCCGCGGTCCAGCTGAAGGACTCCGGCCGGGTGTACGACCGCAACCTCATCCTCACCGCGGAAATGGTCGACTGGCGGGCCAAGAACCCGACCGCGACGGCCGATGTGCTGGACCGGCACGCGGCGAAGGTGGAGAAGGTGGTCGCCGCCGCGGTCGCGCCGGCCACCGAACGGGACCTGGTGCCGGACGTCTTCGGCCGCGGCGTGGAGGCGCTGTACACCGTGCCCGAGGTGGACAAGGCAGGGCCGCAGCTCAAGGTGCTGCTCACCGTGCTGACCGCGCGCGACCTCAAGGCGACCAACGCGCCGGAGGAGCTGCGCGGGGTGCTGCACCAGTTCAGCGTGACCTCCTCCGACATCGCCCCGCAGATCTGGACCGCACTGCGCGAGGCGGTCAAGCGGGACGGCACGCTCAACGGGACCTGGAAGGCCAGGCTCGGCACGGCCACCGTGCCCGAGGCCGCCCCGGTGGACCCGGCCGCGCCGATCGACACCATGAAGCAGCTGCCGCAGATCAAGAAGGTCATCGACGTCGACGCCATCCAGGCCGCCTTCAAGCTGGGCACGAAGCAGGGGCTGGAGGCGCTGAACAAGCAGATCAAGCCGCTGATCAAGGTGCTCGGCGACCCGAACTCGCCGAACACCCCGCTCGGCCAGGCGATGGAGTGGGTCAAGAAGCACGTGGACCCGGTCACCGGCGAGCTGGTCCGGCCCTCCGATGAGGAGCAGAAGCAGTTCGAGGAGCGGATGAAGCAGTTCGACTCCGTGCTGGACGGGGTCAAGGGCGGCCTGATGGCCGTGGCGACCGTGGCCAAGATCCTGAACTCGCGCTACGCCAAGGACGTGGTGAAGTTCGCCGAGGCCCTGTACGCGATCGGCAAGAACGTGGTGCCGATGATCGCCGCGGTCACCGCGCTGGGCACCATCGCGGCCGGGGCCGCCATCGGCTCGGTGATCCCGGCCATCGGCACCGTGATCGGCGCGGTGGTCGGCCTGGTCGTCACCCTGGTCGGGCTGCTCGGCAGCGGAGGCGGCGGCCCCAGCCCCGAGTTGCAGGCCATCCAGGCCATGCACAAGGAGATGCGGGAGAGCTTCACGCAGCTCAAGGAGTTCCTGGTCCAGTTCCAGAAGAACGTCAACGCCAGGTTCGACCAGATCGACGCGGCGCTGAACAAGATCTACAGCGAGATGCTGGACAAGTTCAACCAGGTGCTGGTGGCCATCGAGCGGTCGAACTTCGAGCTGACCCAGGAGATCAGCACCCTGCACTCGGCCCTGCTCGGCCTGGCCACCAACGTGCAGAGCAACCACCAGCAGACCATGGCCGCGCTCCAGGACGGCGCGGCCAAGGAGTTCAAGGACTTCGTCGGCAAGTACCTGGACTACGCCGCCCGCGAAGGGCACCCGATCCCGTCCTACGACAACCGGCTGGGCGACAACTACCTGGAGGCCGCGCAGGCGTTCTCCGCGGCGGGCAATGGTCTTGCCCGGTCCAAGGTGTTCATGCGGGCCGGTGACGACGTGCCCTCGGACTCGGTGCTGGAGACCAACAGCTCGGCCTCCGCGGTGAACTACCTGACCAGGTACGCCAGCACGAGGTTCGGCGCGCAGTACGGCCAGAACTACCCCGCTGCGGGCACGCCCAACGCCGACCTGTTCGCCGCGGCGGCCCGCGCCTACGCCCTGCTGATGCAGCAGAACCAGCCGCTGGCCGCGAAGGAGAAGCTGGTCGAGCTCAACGGCAAGTTGACCGTGGCGCGGGTCGAGGACCTGTTGAAGGCGGGCGAGGACGTCGTGGCCGCGGCCCGCCGGTTCAACCAGCCGCGCGGCAGGCCGGTCACCGGGCCGTGGACGGCGACCAACACGCTGTTCACCGGCTTGCAGGAGGAGAACGGCAACCGGATCGCCGAGTTCGCCAACAGCCTGACCCAGCTGGAGAACGACAGCTCGGTGAACCCCACCGTCCGGCCCTACAACCTGTGGGGTGACCGGAACCAGACGGTCGTCGGCGAGATGAAGGCAGACGTCGGCCCGGTGCCGCACTGCTACCAGCCTGCTGAGGACAAGGTCGTGCGGCAGATGCCCGAGTTCATCAAGAGCGAGCACCTGCCGGCTCCGGTGCGGATGCTCAAGCAGCTCAACCCGAACATGCGCATGTGGACCTGCTGGACGCACATCTCCAGCGTGCGGGACTGGACGGAGAAGAAGCCCAGGCCGCCGATCACCATCCCGTGCCAGTACCACCCCGACCCGCCGCCGGGCTGCCGCAAGACCACGACCGTGCAGACGCACAAGAAGGCCGAGGTCCGGGTCGGCTTCGCGGTGATGGCCGACATTCCCGGCCGGGGCGACAACGAGGTGGCCAACATCAGCGGCGGCGGCGAGGTGGAGGTGTGCAACTACCCCGGCGCCATCCCCGCCGATGACGAGCCGTGGACCGGCTGTGGCCTGAACCCGGTCGACCTGGCCAAGAAGGTCGGACAGGTCGAGGCGTACCAGTCCGCCGGCACGATGTACCGGCCCAACCCGCACTACGTCGACTCCGTGGTCGACCGCCAGCTGCACGAGCGCCGCACCGCCTACTACGGCCTGGTCGCGAACCGGCTCAACCAGGAGAAGCTGGACTCGGCGAAGAACATCGACACCAACGTCCGGGTGCTGCGGGCCTTCACCGAGGTCGGCTTCCCGACCGCGCTGCAGAGCGACGCCCGGCTGCGCGAACTGTTGTACGGCACCAGGGCGATCCCGTCCTCGCTCAACCGCAGCAAGCTCCTGGGTGAGGCGAGCCCGCTGGCCGTGCTGTACACCAAGGCCGCGCTGAACTTGAGCGCGAACAAGGACGCGCTGCACGAGCAGTCCGTCTTCAGCAAGGCGGAGCTGCGCGACTGCACCGGGGTGCCCGCCGGGGTCACCAGCCAGGACCCAGTGGCCCGCTGCCTGGCCACGGTGGCCGGTTCGCGCCGGGCCGCGCTGGGCGAGCGGATCGAGTACTACGCCGCCGACCTCACCCAGAACCCGGCCGCACAGGACCCGCAGACGGTGACCGCGCTGATGCGGGCGCTGCGGATCGAGACCAAGGCAACCCACCCGGACTACCCGATCGAGGGCCCGGCGGACCCCGGCCCGACCCCGCCCGGCGACATGGGCAAGTCGGTGGGTGAGCTCGGCGGCTCCGGCCGCGCGACCTTGCAGGGCAAGCATTACCTGGCCTGGCAGGGCAAGCAGAACGAGGTGCTGATCGCCGCCAGCGCGGACGGCAGGCAGTGGTCACCGCCGGCCACCGTCTCCGGCCCGCACACCGCCAGTGACGCGCCCGCCATCCTGGCCTTCCAGGACAAGCTGCTGGCCTTCTGGCGCAGCGGGCCGTTCTCCTGGGCCGACGGCAACAACGACCGCACCATCGCGATGTCCACCAGCGCCGACGGCAAGACCTGGAGCGCGCCGGCCCGGCTGGTGCCGGTCACCGTCGGCAGCCAGGGCATCAGCGTGGCCGTGCAGAACAACAAGGTGCAGGTGATGTTCAGGGGCAGCGGCACGGACGGAACGAAGTACGTCACCTACAGCCACGACGGCAAGAACTGGAAGCGCCCCCAGCCCACCGTCAACAACGGCGGCACCAGCACCGCGCCGGGGTTGACCGCGCTCGGGGACAAGCTGGTCCAGCTGTGGCGGGGCTATGCCGCCGACCCGGCGATGTGGTTCGCCACCAGCGCCAACGGCGTGCAGTGGAGCGACCAGCGGGCGCTGGCCGGTTCCGCGGCCGACGGCGCGCCGAGCCTGGCCGTGCACAACGGGAAGGCCTTCGCGGTGTGGCGCAACGCGGCCAATGACGGGCTCTCGGTCAGCGACACCGCCGACGGCGGCGGCTGGGCCGCGCCGAGGGCACTGCACGCCGCCGCGCACGCGGTCGGGGTGCCCTCGCTGGGCGTGGTCGGCGGCAAGCTCGCCGCGATCTGGCGGGATGCCACCGACAACCACCGGGTCAACGTCTCCACCAGCGCCGACGGCATCACCTGGGCCGCGCCCGAGCCGATCTCCCGGATCCCCACCGAGGCCCGGCACCAGCAGAGCGAGGCACTGCTGGCCGCGGCCGCCGCGCACTGGAGCCGGTCCGAGCGGGAGCAGGCCGTGGTCAAGGCCAAGGAGGCGCTGGCGATCGCCCGCGAGATCGTGCCCGAGAGCCCCGGCTACGCGGCCACCCTGGCCCGCTGGATCCAGGCCCCGGTGAGCGGCTACCTGGCCGACACCGGCCGCCACGACGAGGCGATCTCCTTGCTGGACGAGGCGATCGCGGCCTACCAGAAGCTCGGTGAGCGGGAGCCGCAGAACCCCGAGCACCAGCTCCGTGAGGCCGATGTCACGGTGGCACAAGGCACGCGGATCTGGCACAAGGGCGATCGCGAGAAGGGCCGGGACAAGGCACTCGCCGGGGTCAACCTGGCGCGCACCTTGGTGGCCAAAGGGTCCGGCTACGCCACCGCCTTCGGCCAGTGGATCCGGACTCCGGTGAGCGGCTACCTCGCCGACACCGGGCGGCACGACGAGGCGATCTCCTTGCTGGGTGAGGCGATCGCGACCTACCGCAAGCTGGGCCAGCAGGAGCCGCAGAAGTTCGAGCACAAGCTGCACGAGGCGGATTCGACTGTGGCGCAGGGCATGCGGATGTGGCACAAGGGCGACCGGGAGCAGGGCCGCGACAAGGCCGTGGAGGGCGTGAACCTGGCCCGCACCCTGGTGGACAAGGGGCCCGGCTACGCCGCCGGGTTCGGGCAGTGGATCCGTTTCCCGGTCAGCGGCTACCTGGCCGAGACCGGCAAGCACGACGCGGCGATTTCCTTGCTGGGTGAGGCGATCGCGGCTTACCGGAAGCTGGCGCAGCAGGAGCCACAGAAGTTCGAGCACAAGCTGCACGAGGCCGATGCCACGGTGGCACAGGGCTTGCGCATGTGGCACAAGGGCGACCGGGAGCAGGGTCGCGACAAGGCGGTGGAGGGCGTCAACCTGGCCCGTCCGCTGGCCGCCAAGGGACCCGGCTACGCCGCCGCGTTCGCCCAGTGGGCCAAGTCGCCGGTCAGCGGCTTCCTGGCGGAGACCGGCAAGCACGATGAGGCGATCTCGTTGCTGGGCGAGGCCGTGGCCACCTACCGCAAGCTGGCCCAGCAGGAGCCGCAGCAGGTCCAGCACAAGGTCAACGAGGCGGATTCCCTGGTGTGGCAAGGCATCCGCACCTGGAACAAGGGCGACCGCCCGGCCGCGCTGACCAGGGTGGTGGAGGGCATCGGGGTGGCCCGGCAGCTCGCGCCGCAGGGTCCGGCACACGCCGACCGGCTGGGGGAGTGGCTGCTGACCCCCGGCGCGGACTACGCCGTCGGCAACGGGAAGAAGCCGGAGGCGATCGCGATGGCCAAGGAGGCGGTGGAGATCTACACCCGGCTGGCCCAGGCCGATCCGCAGTACCAGGCCAAGCTCGCCAACGCCAAGCAGAAGCTCACCGCGCTCCAAGGCTGAGAAGGACGTGTTCACGATGAGATCCAGCAGAACAGTTCTGGCGCTGGCCGTCACCGGCCTGCTCGCCATGGCAGGCCTGGCCCCGGCGCAGGCCGCGGAGGAGAGGTTGTTCCTGATCTCCACCACCAGCGCCCAGCCCGGCACCGAGGGCTGCCTCGCCCCGCTGTGGGGCAGCAAGGAGTCCGGCGCGTACCTCGGCTACGAGGTGTGCGACAACTCGAAGTCCCAGTCCTGGCGGGTGATCGAGCACGGCGGGGGCTGGTACGGATACCAGTCGGCCGGCTCCGGCATGTGCGTGACCGTGTTCAACGCGGGCACGGGCGCCGGCGAGGACCTGGTGCAACAGCCTTGCACCGGCGTGCCGCACCAGCGCTGGCGCACCGTCCAGCATGACCCGGTCGCGGTGACCCTGGAATGGCGGGCCCAGCACAGCGACAAGTGCCTCAGCGTCGCGGGCACCCGGGTCGCGCCCACCGACGTGCTCCAGCTGGACTGCTCGAACCAGGGCTGGCAGCGCTGGGCCCTGGTGAACTGGCCGGTGCCGCCGCCGGGCGGCGTGGGCTGACGAGGCGGCCGCTACCACCCTTTCACTAGTTAAGTAGTGAAAGGGTGGTAGCTTGCCGCTCATGGCAGTGGAGAAGAGCGCGCCGGTGCTGGCGGACGGGCTGGGCAAGAGGTACCCGAGGGGCTGGGCGCTGCGGGACTGCTCGCTGACCGTCCCGCCGGGCCGGATCGTGGCGCTGGTCGGGCCCAACGGCGCGGGCAAGAGCACGCTGATGGGCATGGTCACCGGTCTGGTCCGGCCCAGCGCGGGCCGGATCGCCGTCTTCGGCGAGCAGCCCCACGGCCGCGGCATGCACTCCTCGGTCTCCTTCCTGACCCAGCAGAAGCCGCTGTACCCGCAGTTCACCGTCGCTGAGACGCTCCGGCTCGGCAGGCACGCCAATCCCGCCTGGGACCAGGCCTACGCCGAGCAGCTGGTGGCGCGGGCCACCGTCCCGCTCTCCGCCAAGGTCGGCACGCTCTCCGGTGGGCAGCGCACCAGGGTCGCGCTGGCGTTGGCGCTGGGCAGGCGGCCGCGGCTGCTGATGCTGGACGAGCCGCTGGCCGACCTCGATCCGCTGGCCCGGCAGGCCGTGCTGGAGACGCTGGTGGCGGAGTGCCGGGGGCAGGGCATCACCGTGCTGCTGTCCTCGCACGTGCTCGCCGAGCTAGAAGGCGTGTGCGACCACCTGGTGCTGCTCACCGAGGGCCAGGTGCGGCTGGCCGGTGACGTCGCCCAGCTGGTGGGCGAGCACGCGCTGCTGGTCGGCCCGGCCGGTCAGCCGTGCCCGGTGCCGCCTGGCTCGATCATCGACGTGTTGGAGTCCAACGGGGTGCGGCAGGTGCTGGTGCCCGCGCGCGCCGTGGGCAGGCTGCCCGGCTGGCAGGCGTACCGGCCAGGGCTTGGCCAGCTCGCGCTCGGCTACATGCGCGGCGCGCGGGCGGAGGTGGCGGCATGACCTGGATCGTCTGGCGGCAGCAGCGTCCCGCGCTGATCAGCCTGGCCGTCGCGCTGCTCGCCGGGGTGGCGGCGATCCTGTTGCTGCGCGCGGGAATGACCGCCGACATCGCGGCCAAGGGCCTCGGCGCCTGCGTGGCGGACGGCCTGACTCCCGGCACGGCCTGTGGTGGCACGGCCGTCGGCGAGTTCCGGGACATCTGGTTCGACCGGTTGAAGATCGCGCAGATCCTGGTGCTCGCGCTGCCCGCGCTGATCGGCGTCTTCATCGGCGCGCCGCTGTTCGCGCGCGAGTTCGAGCAGGGCACGCACGTGCTCGCCTTCACCCAGTCGGTGAGCCGGACCCGCTGGGTGGCGAGCAAGGTCCTGGTCACCGCGGTGCCGGCGCTGGTCGTGCTGGTCGTGCTGCAACTCCTGGTTGGCGGCTGGCTGGCGGACGCGGGCATGCTCGGGCCGCTGACCTCAGGACCGTTCGCGTACAACAACTTCGGCAGCAGTGGGATCGCGCCGTTCACATACACCGTGTTCGCCTACACCCTTGGCATGTTCATCGGCGCGCTGTCCCGGCGGACGCTGATGGCGATGACCCTCTCACTCCTGGCGTTCGTGGTGCTCCGGTTCGTGCTCTCCGGCCTCCAGCCGCTGCTGCTCACCCCGGACCGCCTGGTCGCGGCCGATCCGACCCAGACCGCGATCCCGCCGAAGAGTGGCGCGCTGGTGGTGGACAGCGGCCACCTGGACGCGGCGGGCAACGTGGTGCCCGGCAGCTTCGCCCGGATCTCCGGCTGCGGCGCGCGCGGCGACGAGTCCGCGCCGGCCGACCTGGTCACCTGCTACCGCGAGCGCGGGCTGGCCAAGGCCTACGCCGACGTCATTCCGGCCGACGCGGCAGGCTCGCTGCACCTGCTGGAGGGCTCGATCTTCCTGGGGCTGGCGGTGCTGTTCGTGCTGGGCGCGGTGTGGGCGGTGCGCAGGCAGGTGTGAGCGGCGGTGACGCGCCTATGCTGAGCGGCGTGATCGAGTTTCGCATCGATCGGCACTCCGGGGTGGCCACCTACCTCCAGATCGCGCACCAGGTCAAGCAGGCGATGCGGATGGGCCTGCTGGGACCCGGCGACCAGCTGCCGACGGCCAGGGAGGTGGTGGCGGCCACCACGGTGAACCCCAACACCGTGCTCAAGGCCTACCGCGAGCTCGAGCACGAGGGCCTGGTGGAGGGCCGAAGGGGAATGGGCACGTTCGTGACCGCCTCGCTGGTCAGCGACGCGGCGCGGGCCGGCGCCCCGCTGCGCAAGGACCTGGAGCGGTGGATGGGCCGGGCGGTCACCGAGGGCCTGGTGGTGGAGGAGGTGGACGCGATCTACACCGACGTGCGGGACGCCCACTACCCGGCGGCGTCATGCGGGAGGTGACCGCCTGCCCGGTCCGGGTGACCGGCCTGGCCAAGCACTTCGGCCGCACAGCCGCGCTCAGCGACTGCTCGTTCACCCTGCCCGAGGGCAGCGTGACCGCGCTGGTCGGGCCGAACGGCGCGGGCAAGAGCACGCTGCTGTCGCTGGTCGCGGGCCTTTCCCGGCCGACCAGCGGCGAGATCAGCGTCTACGGCGCGCCGGTGCGCGGCCGGATGCACCCGGACATCTCGCTGCTCACCCAGCGCCGCCCGCTCTACGACGGGTTCACCGTGCGCGAGATGATGCGGGCCGGCGCGGCGATGAACGACCGCTGGTCGGCCGAGCGCGCGGACGAGGTGCTCGGGCTGCTCGCCGGGGTGGACCGGGACGCCAAGGTGGGCGAGCTGTCCACCGGCGCGCGCACCCAGGTGGCGATCGCGCTGGCGCTGGGCAGGCTGCCCAGGATGCTGCTGCTGGACGAGCCGCTCTCCGACCTGGACCCGCTGGCCCGGGACGAGACGCTGCGGATCGTGATGACCGAGGTCGCGGACCGGGGTACCACGGTGCTGCTGTCCTCGCACCTGCTCACCGACCTCGGCGATGTCTGCGACCACCTGCTGCTGCTCGACGAGGGCCGGGTCCAGGTGGCCGGTGACATCGAGGAAACCCTTGCCGGGCACCAGATCCTCATCGGTCCGGCGGACGCCACGCCAGCCGGGACCGGCACCGTGGTCGACTCCTCGCACACCGAGCGGCAGACCACCGCGCTGGTCCGCGGCGGGACCGCGCCGGAAGGCTGGCTGGCGGCGCGGCCCGACCTGGAGTCGCTGGTGATGGGTTACCTGCGGGCCTCGCGGACCCGCAGGAGCGCCACCGCCGGTCAGCCCTGAGCGCCCAGCGCGCCGACCACCTTCGAGGTCACCGAGCTGTTGCCGGTCTCGGTGCCCGCCTTGACGCCCAGCCAGTCCGCCGCCAGGACGGTCCGCGAGCCCAGGTAGTCCCCGCGTTCGGCGTCGATGACGATCTGGCTGGTCTGCCCGTTCGCGGTGAGACCGAGCGCGGAACCCTTGCGCCCGTTGAGGTGCACCGCGTTGGGGTCGCGGGGCAGCTTGGCCAGGTAGGCGGGGGTGGGGTTGGCGAAGTTCGCCGGATCGTCCTTGCCGAGGTGCGGGCCGCCCTTGCTCCGCCACTCGCCGAGCACCTGCGCCGGGATCCCGACGGGCTCATCGGCAGGGGAACCGGCCAGCCACTCCTTCGCACCCACGGCGGCGCGGCGGTGCAGCCACTCGCCCCGCCGGTCGGCCGGGATCCAGGTCTCCAGCTTCTGCCGCAGCAGGTAGGCGAAGTCCTGGCCGTGGTTGCCGTCGCCGGAGGTCATCCACTTGGCGTCCGCCAGCACGTACCGGAACTGGCCGGGCTGGAGCACCACGTCACCGGTGGTGGTCGCGGCCTTGTTGAGCACCTCGGCGGCGGCCGCGGAGGCCGCGCCGAAGCGGACCGGCGCACCGCCACCGACCGGACGTCGACCACCGAGGCGGTGCGCTCGTCCACGTGGTCGGCCACCGTGCGCCGCCCGTGCTCCCCGGACCAGGCCCGCAGGCGGCGGCCCTCCGAGCGCGCGTGCTGGCGCAGCAGGTTCATCGCGATGCCGAACACCCACGCCTTCAGGCTCGCCCGCTCCGGGTCGAAGGTGTCCCGGCGTTTCCAGCCGATCAGGAACGCCTCCGACACCAGGTCGTCCGCGACTTGGGCGTCCACCCGGAATGGTCGTAGAGCTCGACCCACGCTTCCCTGTCCAGAGGTTTCGTCACCCCCGGCCCTCCCGTTCGCGCCTGCGGCGCCGTTGTGGTGCTCACGGAACCTATTTGCCGACCGGCTCCGCCGCATTCCCGAGTGGACGGTGTGAGCCGGCCGACAGGGCCTCGCGGCGGCGGCCCAGCTCGATCAGCGGGCGCTCCACGAACCGGTAGCAGAGATCGGCCAGACCGATCGCGACCAGCGACACCGGCACCGCGAGCAGCAATCCGGCGGCGCCGGGCGCGACCACCACCACGATGCCGTGCGCGATGCTCTGCACCAGGTAGATCGAGTACGAGCGCTCGCCGAGGTACACCATCAGGCGAGTGGAGAGCAGCCGCTGTGGCAGTCCTGGCGCCAGCAGCGCGGGCAGCAGCAGGGCCGCCGCGATCGCGTAGAGCGGCACCACCGCGACGAAGCCGGGGATGCCGAGCACCGCGTTGTCCAGCAGGGTCGACACGGTCGCCACCGACAGGTGCGCGCCGAGGAACGCCAGGCACACCGCGCCTGCTACCCAGGGCCTGGTCAGCGGCTTGACCAGGGCGTATCCGCGTGGGTGGTGCATCACCATGGCGAGCGCGCAGCCGATGAGCACGGTGAAGTAGTGCACCGACCAGCCCTTGGGATCACTCGAGACGGTGAACGGGATGATCGCCAGCGCGAGCCCCATCAGCGCCGCGGTGACCAGCGGGCGGCTGCGCGGGAACAGCGTGAACGCCAGCAGCGGCCACAGCAGGTAGAACTTCTGCTCGATGCCCAGCGACCAGGAGTGCCCGTACGGCCCGCCGAGCCCGAACTCGTTGAAGAAGACGAGGTACAGCCCGAAGTCGCGGCCCAGCGGGTTCGCGCTGAACTGCCCGGCGACCAGCAGGCCCGCGGCGGTGAGCAACAGCACCACGAAGTACATCGGCAGGATGCGGAAGGCGCGCCGCCGGTAGAAGTTCGGCAGGTTGATCCGCCCGTTGCGGGCGTGCTCGCGCAGCAGCAGGGTGGTGATCAGGAAGCCGGAGAGCACGAAGAACACCTGCACCCCGAGCCAGCCCTGCAACAGGTCGGGGCCCTGGTTGTGGAAGAACACGACGAGCAGCGCGGCGATCGCGCGCACCCCGTCCAGTGCGGGAAAGCGCTTCAGCGCGAGGAACTCCTCGTGCCGCATCGGGGCGTGGCGAGTTGGGCTCATGGACACTAGTTGCCGATGGGGGTCTGAGTGTTTCATGAGGACAGTCACACCCCGGCCGATGAAACGCTGGGACCGCCATCGGCAACTAGTGTCCATGCAGAACGAGATCGTGGCGGCCAGACAGGCCCTCGCGGACGTCCCCCTGATGTCCGCCGAGGCGTTCGCCATCGGCCGCCGCAGGCTGTGGGAGTCCTTTTCGGACGATCAGGCCCGCCGCAGGTGGGCCCGCGCCCGCCGGGTGGCCTGGGTGCTGTGGTGGGTCGCGCTGGCCTGCCTGTCGCTCGCGCAGCTGAGCCGGAGCCTGATGGACCTGGAGGTCTACCGCAACGGCGGACTCGCCTGGCTGCACGGCATCCCGCTCTACATCGACTTCCCCGGCCCGCTCCCCGGCCCCCGGCTGCCCTTCACCTACCCGCCCGCGGCCGCGGTCCTGTTCAGCACCTTCGCCACCTTGCCTGCCTGGCTGACCACCGCCCTGCTCACCATGGCCGGCTTCCTCGCGCTGACCGCGGTCTGCCTGGTGGTGACCAGAAGGCTGTGCCGGCACCGGGATGTCGCGCACGCCCTCGGCCTGACCGCCGCGATCACCGCGATCGGCCTGGAACCCGTGCTCTCCACCTTCAACCTGGGCCAGATCAACCTGCTGCTGATGGCCCTGGTCGTGATCGACTGCCTGGCCGTCCGCGACCGCCGCCTGCGCGGCCTGCTGGTCGGCGTGGCCGCGGCGATCAAACTGACCCCCGCGGTGTTCGTGCTGTACTTCCTGGTGCGCCGCGACTGGCGGTCCGCGGCCAACTCCGCAGTCGCCTTCGCCATCCTCGCCGTCCTCGGATTCGCTTTCGCCCCAACGGATTCCGTCGAGTACTGGTTCCACGCCCTGACCGACCCGAGCCGCATCGGCGGCCTCGCCTACGGCCCGAACCAGTCCTTCCGCGGCCTGCTGCACCGCCTGAACCCGAACCCAGAGGCGATTTCCCTGCTGTGGCTAGGACTTTCCACACTTGCCATGCTGCTCGCGGTGCTCATCGCCCACGGCACCAGGCACAACCTGCTCGCCCTGCTGGCCATCGCGGCCGGCGGCCTGCTCGCCTCCCCGGTCTCCTGGTCCCACCACTGGGTCTGGTGCGTCCCGGCCTTCCTGCTGCTCGCCGCCCGCGCCCGCACCTGGTCGCACCGGAGCCTGCTCGCCGGTGTCCTCCTGCTGTACTGCACCAGCCCGTTCACCCTGCTGCCCCACTCCGACAACCGCGAGCTGCACTGGACCTTCTGGCAGCACATCCCCGGCAACGTCTACGTCTGGCTCGCCTTCGCCGCGCTGGTCGTGCTCGCGGTGGGTCAGGAGATGGACCGGAGCCGGAGACGCTGACCGCGGAGCTGATCGACGGCCTGGGCCGTGTGCTCGTCCGCGGGGAGGAACACCACCAGCTGCTGGGCGTCCGCGGCGAGCTCGAGCGTCTCCCGGACCAGCCGGAGCTCCGGCCCTGCCGGGTGGCTGAGCCGGAGAACTCCCCGCGGCGGCACCGCATGCCGTTTCAGCCGGCGCGCGAACTCCGGCCCGGCCACCGGAGCGAGCTCGGCGGTGAGCCATTCCAGGTTCTCCACCGACGGGGCCAGCCACAGGTCGAACGCCTGCTGGTCGGCGATGTCGTCCCAGTCGGCGAAGAAGGTCCGGGCGCGCGGGTCGGTGAAGACGTAGCGGGTGAGGTTCGGGGCGGCGGCGTCCAGCACCCCGGCCGCACCGGTGACCGACTCGAAACCGCCCGTCCAGGCGAGCACATCGCCCAGCCGGTTGGTGACGATCGCGATGCCCGGTTCCAGCAGCCGCAGTGTCGCCAGCACGGGCGGCCGCACCTGCCGGGGCGGTGGCACGGGCTGGATCTGGGTGGCGCACCCGCCGCGGGTGATCTTCGCCAGGTAGCGCAGGTGGTTGCGTTCCGAGGGGTCCAGGCTGAGCGCGTCGGCGAGCGCGTTGACCACCGCGGCCGAGGGGTTGGTGTCCCGGCCCTGCTCGATCCGGGTCAGGTACTCGACGCTGATCCCGGCCCGCGCCGCCAGGTCCAGCCGCCGCAACCCCGGCGAGCGCCGCCTGCCCCGCGCCGGTAGGCCCAGTGACTCCGGCTGGACGCTGTCCCGCTTGGCCCGGATGAAGTCGCCCAACGGCTTGCCCATACCGCGAGCGTAGGGCGCGGCCCGGCGGTCAGCGTGGCCGTGCCGGGGCCAGTCTGCGCGCGGCCTGGCTCTCTCCCCGGAGCGCACCGATCATGGTGGCCATGACGACCACGCGGCCGAAGCCGCGTTCCGGCCAGGCGCTGCTGGTGTGGGGACTGCTGGTGGTGGCCGCGAACCTGCGCGCCAGCATCACCGGCGTCGGCCCGCTGCTGGACCGCGTGCAGGCGGACCTGGACCTGACCCCCACGGCGGCGGGTCTGGTGAACACCCTGCCGCTACTGGCTTTCGCCGCGCTGTCCCCGGTGGTCCCGCGCCTGTCCGCGCGCTGGGGCCCGGAACGGCTGCTCGGCCTAGCGCTGGTCGTGCTGACCCTGGGCATCGCGACCCGCTGGATACCGGCGGCGCCCGCCCTGTTCGCTGGCACGGTGCTGGTCGGCGCGGGCATCGCCGTCGGCAACGTGGTCCTGCCCATCCTGGTCAAACGCGACTTCCCGACCAGGGTGGGCCTGTTGACCAGCGCCTACGCCACCGTGATGGGCGGCGTCGCGGCGGTGGCCTCCGGCGTGGCCGTCCCGATCAGCGAACTGGCCCCCGGCGGCTGGCACACCGCCCTCGGCGGCTGGATCCTGCTCGCACTGGTGGCCATCCTGCTGTGGCTCCCGCAGCTGCGGACCGCGCCGCCACCCGCGAACTCGGCCCGCGGGCACCGGCTGCCCTGGGGCTCGCCGCTGGCCTGGGCGGTCACCGCCTTCATGGGCTTGCAGTCCCTGGGCTTCTACATCGTGGTCACCTGGCTGCCCCAGGTGTTCCAGGACAACGGCGTGACCGCGGCCACCGCGGGCTGGCTGCTGTTCCTGCTCCAGGCGGTCGCGGTGCTGACCAGCCTGGCCACCCCGGCCGCCCTGCGCTGGGCGCGGGACCAGCGCGCACCGGCCGCGGTGAGCTCCGCGCTCCTGCTCGCCGGCTACCTCGTGCTCCTGCTGGCCCCGGACCAGGCGGTGCTGTGCAGCGTCCTGCTCGGCCTCGGCGGCGGCGCCAGCCTGGTGCTCGCCCTGGCCTTCTTCAGCCTGCGCGCCCAGGACGCGGCGACCGCGGGCGGACTGTCCGCGATGGCCCAGTCCATCGGCTACCTGCTGGCCGCCGCAGGCCCCGCGGTCTTCGGGCTGCTGCACACCGCCACCGCCGGCTGGCAGGCGCCCGTCCTGCTGCTGTGCCTGGCCGCGACCGGGCAGCTGATCGTCTCGATGGCGGCCGGCCGGGGCACGGTGGCCGGCCGGTGACGCTTGCGGCACAGGCGATGAACAGGGCTAACGACGATCACGGCTGACCCGACCAGCCGGAGGTGAGTCCCACCGGCTTCTACCGCGCCCCCAGTGGCTGTTCGACGCCCTTGCCGATCCGGCCCAGGCGGGCAAGAGCGCGGTGCGCCAGGGCGGGTTCCTGCACCAGGCCGACGAGTTCGACGCCGCCTTCTTCGGGCTGTCCCCGCGCGAGTGCTGGCCATGGACCCGCAGCAACGGCTGCTGCTGGAGACCGCCTGGGAGGCCCTGGAACACGCTGCCATCGACCCGGAGTCGTTGCGCGGCAGCGACACCGGCGTGTTCGCCGGGCTGATGTACCACGACTACGGCCAGGCCTACGACCGGATGCCGGAGAACCTGGAAGGCCTGCTCTACACCGGGAGCCTGGGCAGCGTGGCCTCGAGCCGGGTGGCCTAACGTGACGGAGTCAACGCCGCTGGTGGACTGGTCCGGCGGCATCCGGCTGCTGACCGAGGCGCAGCCCTGGCCGCGCCACGGCGCCGCACGACGGGCCGGGGTGTCCTCCTTCGGCATCAGCGGCACCAACGCGCACCTCGTGCCGGAGGAGGCACCCGAGCAGGACACCCCGCCCAGTGGCGAACCGGAACCGGCGGTGGTGCCCTGGGTGCTCTCCGCCCGCAGCCCGGAAGCGTTGCGGGCACAGGCGGAGCGACTGCGCACTGCGACCGATGAACTGTCCACTGTGGACGCGGGCTGGTCGCTGGCCTCGGGTCGCGCGGTGTTCGAGCACCGCGCGGTGCTGCTGGGCGAACGCGCCCAGCTGACCGACGGCCTGGCCGCGCTGGCCACCGGAACCCTGGCCGCCAACCTGGTCACCGGGCACACCGCGGCCAAGCGGCGCAAGGTCGTGTTCGTCTTCCCCGGCCAGGGTTCGCAGTGGGCCGGGATGGCCAAGGAGCTACTGGCCAGTTCGCCGGTGTTCGCCGGCGCGATGGCCGACTGCGAACAGGCGCTGGCCCCGCATCTGGACTGGTCGCTGCGCGCCGTGGTGTGCGGCGAGCCGGGGGTACTGGTACCGGAACCTGCGCCAGACCGTGCGGCTGGAGGAGGCCACCAGGGCGCTGCTGGCCGAGCAGTACGACGTGTTCCTGGAGATGAGCCCGCACCCGGTGCTCACCGTCGGCATCCAGGAGACCATCGAGGACGCCGGCGCCGAGGCCATGGTCACCGGCACGCTGCGCCGCGACCTCGGCGGCCCCGCCCAGCTGCTGACCGCGTTCGCGACCGCGTTCACCCAGGGCGTGGCGGTGGACTGGGCCGCGGCCTTCGCCGGAACCGGTGCCACCCGGGCCGACCTGCCCACCTACGCCTTCCAGCGGCAGAGCTACTGGCTCACCGCCAAGTCCGGCTCCGGCGAGGTCGCGCGGGCCGGGCTGAGCGCACCCGGCCACCCGCTGCTGGGCGCCACCGTGGACAGCGCGACCGGCGGGGACACCCTGCTCACCGGCTGGCTCTCCCAGCACGCCCAGCCTTGGCTCGCCGACCATCGAGTGCTGGACGCGGTGCTCCTGCCAGGCGCGGCGCTGCTGGAGATGGCGCTGCGCGCGGGAGAGCGGACCGGCTGCCACCGGGTGGACGAGCTGACCCTGCTGGAGCCGCTGATCCTGCCGGACCAGGGCGGTGTGGACCTCCAGGTGGTGGTCGGCCAGCCGGACGATTCCGGTCGCCGCCCGCTGAGCGTGCACTCCCGCCCGGACTCCGCCCGCGACACCGGCCAGCCCTGGACCCGGCACGCCACCGGCACGCTCGCCACCGCCACCCCGCCCGCGACCCCACCGGACTGGCCCTCCGAGGGCGGCACGGAAGTCGACCTGGCCGAGTTCTACCCCCGGCTCGCCGAGCAGGGCTACACCTACGGCCCGGCCTTCCGCGGCCTGCGCAGGCTGACCCGGCAGGGCGCGGACCTGTTTGCCGAGATCGAGCTGCCCGAACGGCGCGGCCAGTCCGGCGAGTTCGTGCTCGACCCCGCGCTGCTGGACGCGGCCCTGCACCCACTGCTGCTCGGTGTGACCGAGGGCGCGGGCCCGGCCGTGCTGCCCTTCGCCTGGTCCGGCGTCACCGTGCACGCGGTCGGCACGCGCCCTTCCCGGGTGCGCCTGCGCCTGGACACCGACGCCACCGATTCGGTCTCCGCCGCGCTCACCCTGCTCGACACCGCAGGCACCGTGGTCGCCACGGTCGACTCCCTGCTGCTGCGCCCCATCACCGCGGACGGCCTGCGCACCACCCGCCCGGACGGCCTCTACCGCCTGGCCTGGACCACCATGCCCACCGCCCCCGCGGCCACCGGCGAACCCTGGGCCGTCCTCGGCCAGGACGAGTCGCTGACCCCGGCCACCCTTGGCCGCGCACTCACCACGCACCCAGACCTCACCGCGCTGGCCGGGGCGGGCACCGTCCCCGCCACGGTGCTGCTGCCGATCACCGACAGCGGCGAACCCGACCTGGCCGAGCGCACCACAACGCTGCTGCACGACCTCCTGTCGACCCTTCAGCACTGGCTGACCGAGGAACGCTTCACCGACTCCCGCCTGGTGGTGCTCACCCGCCCTGCGCGACGGCACACTCCAGTCACCCAGACTCGCCAGAGCGGCCACTGACACCCTCATCCCACCCGCCACGGGCCACTGGCGGCTGGTCCCGGTGGCGCACACCGCCCCCGACGACCTCGCACTGATGGAGCACGGCCCGGAACCCCTTGGCGCAGGCCAGGTCCGGATCGCGGTGCGCGCCGCGGGCCTGAACTTCCGCGACGTGCTGATCGCCCTGGGCATGGTGCCGGAGCGGAACGTGACCATGGGCGCGGAGGGCGCGGGCGTGGTCATCGAGACCGGCCCAGGGGTCACCGACCTGGCGCCGGGCGACCGGGTCATGGGCTACTTCAACGGCGCGTTCGGCCCCGAGGCCGTCGCCGACCGCCGACTGCTGGCCCTCATGCCCGAGGGCTGGACCTTCGCCCAAGCCGCCGCCGTCCCCATGGTCTACCTGACCGCCTACTACGGCCTGGTCGACCTGGGCAGGCTGCAGCCGGGCGAGTCGGTGCTGATCCACGCCGCGGCAGGCGGGGTCGGCATGGCCGCCCTGCAACTGGCCCGCCACCTGGGTGCCGAGGTCTACGCCACCGCCAGCCCCGCCAAGTGGAACACCTTGCGCGCCATGGGTTTGCCTGCTGACCGCATCGCCAACTCCCGCACCCTGGAGTTCCGCGACCGGTTCCGCACCGGCGTGGACGTGGTGCTCAACTCACTGGCCGAGGAGTTCATCGACGCCTCGCTGGCGCTGCTCAACCCCGGCGGACGCTTCCTGGAAATGGGCAAGACCGACATCCGCGAGCCCGCCGAAGTCGAGGCCGCGCACCCCGGCGTGACCTACCGCGTCTTCGACCTGACCACCCTGGCCCGCCCCGAACCGGACTTCCCCGGCGCCGACCCGGAACGCCTGCGCGACATCCTCGCCGAGGTGCTCGTCCTGTTCGACAAGGGCGTGCTGCAACCCTCCCCGCTGACCACCTGGGACATCCGCCGCGCCAAGGAGGCATTCCGCTTCCTGGCCCAGGCCAAGGGCGTCGGCAAGGTGGTCCTGACCATCCCGCCCACCACCCACCACACGGTCCTGATCACCGGCGGCACCGGCACCCTGGGCGCACTGGTAGCCCGCCACCTGGCCACCCGCCACCCCGGCATCCACCTGCTCCTGACCAGCCGCAGCGGCCTGAACGCCCCCGGTGCCGCAGACCTCGCCACCGAGCTCCGCGACCTGGGCGCGGAGGTCACCATCACCGCGTGCGACACCGCCAACCGAGCCGACCTGACCGCCCTGCTCGCCACCATCCCGCCCAGCCGCCCACTCACCGACGTGGTGCACGCCGCGGGCCTGCTGGACGACGGCGTGCTCACCGCGCTGACCCCGGCCCAGCTGACCAACGTGTTGCGCCCCAAGGTGAACGCCGCCTGGCACCTGCACGAGCTGACCCAGCACCTGGACCTCACCTCCTTCGTGCTGTTCTCCTCCATCGCCGGTGTCACCGGCACCCCGGGCCAGGCCAACTACGCCGCCGCCAACACCTTCCTGGACGCCCTGGCCCAGCACCGCCACCAAGAAGGCCTGCCCGCCACCAGCCTCGCCTGGGGCCTGTGGGCGCAAGCCAGTGGCATGACCGCGCACCTGAGCCAAACCGACCTCGACCGCATGACCCGCGGCGGCCTCATCCCCATCACTCCGGAAACCGGCCTGGCCCTCTACGACTCCGCCCAAACCCTCGGCGAACCACTGGTGATCACCGCCCCCCTCAACGAGTCCACCCTGCAAACCAGCCCCGACCCCCTCCCCGCCCTCTACCGCGGCCTGGTCACCGCCACACCCCGCCGCCACACCCCCGAGTCCAAGCCCCACACCGAAACCACCCTCACCGAACGCCTGCTCCCGCTCCCCGCTCCCGCCCGCGAACACCTGCTCATCGACCTGGTCCGCACCCACCTGGCCGCCGTCCTGGGCCACGACTCCACCGAGGACATCACCCCCGACCAGTCCTTCGACGACCTGGGCCTGGACTCGCTCACCTCAGTCGAGCTCCGCAATCGCCTCAACACCGCCACCACCCTGCGCCTGCCCACCACGGTCGCCTTCGACCACCCCTCCGCGACCGAGCTCGCCACCCACCTGCTCACCCAGCTCGACATCCCCGAACCAGACCCGGACGCACCGGTCCTGGCCGCCATCGCCCACCTGCGCGAACTCCTCACCGCCGCAGCCGCCGACAACCGCCCCCTGACCCACCTCACCGACCAACTCGCCACCCTCATGCCCCAAGGAGGCTGAGCCACCGGATCAGCCCTTCTTCTTCCCCTGCCCCGGAGCCTTGTCCTTGCCGCTCTTGGCTTTCTTCCCAGGTCTGTCGAGGACGGTCGTGGTTCCGCTCTGCCCGACGGTGACCACCGGCGGCGGCGCGGAGGGGGTGGGAACCGTCGACGTGGCGGGCGGCGGCGCCGGCGCGGTGGTGAGCGAGGCGGTGCTGGTGCCCGTCGCCGGGGGAGGGGCTGAGCTGTCCGATCCGGACCCACCGGTGGCACCCCAGACGACGCCGATCACGCCGAGCAGCGCGGCCGCGCCGGTGAGCAGCGCGGGCCGGGAGAACACCGGCGTCCGCTTCGCCCCGACCTCCGCCACGTCGACCGGAAGGGTGGGACCGGCGACCTGCTCACCGCGCAGGACCCGCGCACAGGCGAGCGCGCTGGGCCGCCGCTTCGGCGTCAGCGACGTCATCGTCAACAGCAGCTGGGCCAAGTCCGCAGGCAGGTCCTCGGGAATGGCGGGCGCGCGGTGCAGCCGGGCAACGGCCGCCTCCGCCTCGCCACCCTGGTACTCCTGCCGCCCGGTCAGACATTCCAGCAACACCAAACCCAGGGCGTAGATGTCAGCAGGCGGCGCGACCTCGGTACCGCGAACCTGTTCCGGGGCCAGATAGGCAACCGTGCCCACGATCTCGTCGGCCCGGGTCAACCGGGTGCTGCCCAACAGATAGGCCAAGCCGAAGTCGGCGAGGTGAGCATTGCCCGCACCGTCAAAAAGGATGTTCGACGGCTTGATGTCGCGATGAACCACATCCCGGTCATGCACGTACGCCAGCGCCTCGGCAACCTGCGCCCCCAGCCCACGCACCACGTCCGCCGGCAGCGGCCCGTCCGCGATGCGATCGCGCAGCGTGTCCCCCTCGACAAGCTGCAACACCAGGAACATCACCCCGTCGCTGGTCCCCGCGTCGTGCACGCAGACCAGCCCGCGATGGGACAGCCCCGCCAGGGTCCGGACCTCGTTGTCAAAGCGGCGACCAGCCGCAACGTCCCACCCCGGCCGGAACAGCTTGATCGCGACAAGGCGGTCCAGCACCGTGTCGTAGGCCCGCCGAACCTCCGCCGTGCCCCCGGTGCCCAGGCACTCGCCCAGCCGGTACCGCCCCGCCACCAGCTCCTCGCCACACGGCACCGACACCACCGCACCTCCACCGCCCACCAGGACATGTTGGAGTGCCCGGCGGCCAACAACCACAAACCACAACCATGCCGAAGCCGCGAGGCCGCCGCCAGGGAGTCCGTCACGCCGGTTCGACGGGCAGCCACAGCTCGCAGGTCGCGGTGCTGAAGTCCGCCGCGCGGTCGAGGACCGTGACGATCGACGGGCCCGGTCGCAGGCGCCACGGGTTGGACGGGAACCACTCGGTCGCGGTCGCGGCCCAGGTCGTCTGCAACGCCTGCGGGTACGGACCGGCGGTGCGGAAGACCGCCCACCTGCCCGCAGGCACCTCAATGCCGTCGAGGTCATCGGGGACCGGTGTGTCCGGGGAGACGGCGACCCCGTGCAGGTAGGTCAGGTCGCTGCCCTCGGTGGCATCGGGGCCGAGGTCGTCGCAGACCTGAAGCAAGCCCGCCGGCTCGGTGTCGCCGAGGGCTTTGAGCCGGAGGTGCTCCTCCTGCGGCAGGGCGGCGATGTGCTGCTGGATGTGCGGGTTGATCCCGTGGTGGATGAGCGGGACGCGGATGGCGTGTCCGACGAGCCGGAACGCGGAGCGGTCGACGATGCGGGTGTCCATGGGGATCGTCCCTTCGACGGTCAGGCGGAACCTGAGCTGTGGTTGTGTGCGAAGGGGACCTCCGTCCCGGCGGACGTCACCGGGACCGGCGCCGTGGACCGCCCGGAACGCGCGTCCGAACGCCTCGGTCGAGCCGTACCCGTGCCGGACGGCGATGCTCAGCAGGTCGTCCTCGCCCCGGACAACGTCGGCCGCGGCCACGGTCATGCGGCGCCGGCGCACGTACTCCGACAACGGCATGCCCGCCAGCGACGAGAACATCCGCCGCAGGTGATACCCGGTCGTGCCGAACGCCCTGGCCAGCCCGTCGACGTCGGACTCCTCGCCCAGGCGCTCCTCGACAAGATCGACGAGCCGGTTGAGCGCCGAGATCATGAGCCCTCCTTCACCGCCAACCCTGCCCGCAGGCACCCCGCCCGCGCCCGACCGCAGCGAACCGATCCGATCATTCCGGGACTGACGCGAAGCGGACGCGCTCCCATGCCACGATGCGGGTGCTGAGAGCCATCGTCAATGTGGGATCCACTGTGGACGATCCAAAAAGAACAATCCCACCTGCTGATGCAGATGGGATTGATTCTGTATATGTGCGCCGCCAGGGACTCGAACCCCGAACCCGCTGATTAAGAGTCAGCGTGGAGCCGTATCGCCTGATGTCGCGCGGGTTCATCGCATGTCGTTTCCGCAGGTCGCGTCAAGTTGGGCGTGTCGGTGGATGGCGCATGTTGTTGGCACATTTTCCGCAGCGGAGCGACCACGGAGCGACCACGGAGCGACCCGCAGCGTGGAGCGGAGGCTTGCGCATGTTTGGTGCCCTGGGGGGATCACAAAAGGATGGACCTGGGCTGAACGGCGGTTTCGTATCGGCAGGTTGGTGGTTGAGGGCTGTTTCGTACTGTCTCCGTGCTATTGACGACTCCGGGGGAGTGTCTTGCCCCGCCCGACTGTCCGTGTCGCCACGTGGCTGATCAGGTCCTGGACTCGGAACCTGAAACGAGGTCGGTGATCGTGGCCGGGTTGACGCCGCAGACACGCAGGACGCTCCTGGCGAGCGCTTCGGTGGCGTCCGGCAGCGTCATCCTTCCCGCGTTCACCGCGTCCCCCGCGGCGTGGCCGAGTGTGACGACGGCGGTCGCGAGCCACGGGGTGGGGACGTCGGTGGTGAACTCGCCCGATCGCCGGCCTCGGGTGAGCAGCCGGTCGAGGTGGTCGACCACCGGTTGGTGGCGGGCGTGGTCCGCTTCGACGTCGGCCGTGGTGGCGATGCTCAGCAGTAGCGGGTAGCGCTGAAGCGTTCGCCAGCTCGCGTCGAGCAGGCGGAACAACGCGTCGGCCGCCGGGCCCTCGTCCAGGCGTGCGGCATCCATTTCGGCAACCGCCTCGCCGGTGATCACATCGATCACCGCGCCGATGAGTGCCTCGCGGGTCTTGAAGTGGGCGTAGACGGTCTGTCGGCTCACCCCGGCCGCGCCGGCGATGTCCTCGACGCTCGCGTTGGGTTGGGCGGCCAGGATCTCCTTCGCGGCCAACAGGATCGCGCCGGCGCTGCGGTCGGCGTCGGAGCGGCGCCGCCGACGCCGGGGAGTCGTTATCTCGGACACGTTGTCAAGATTAGCAAGAGCCTTTATGTTTGACAGCATGTCAGATTTAACGAGAGGGGTTGGTCGTCGTGATGTGCTCCGGGCGGGTGCGGTCATGGCGGCCGCCGGGGCGGCGGCTGCGGCGGTGCCCGCGGGTTGGGCCGCGGCGGCGTCGGGGGAACGCGTTCTCGCGCTGACTGGTGTCACGGTCGTCGACGTCACCGGGCGCCCGTCCAGGCGCGATATGACCGTGCTCATCCACGAGGAGCGCATTGTCGTGGTCGGACGCCGCGACTCGGTTCAGTTGCCGGTCGGTGCGAAGGTCTTGGACCTACCCGGGAAGTTCGTGATCCCCGGATTGTGGGACGCGCACGTGCACAGCATTCCCGCCGAGCGGATCTCTCCGCCGCTGTACCTGGTCAACGGCGTCACCGCGGTTCGGGAGATGTCCGGCTCGGCGTTGCTGCACGAGTGGCGTGACCGGGTTGACCGCGGCGAGTTGCTGGGTCCGCGGTCGGTCATCGCCAGCCGGATCGTCGACGGCGCACCGACCATCGGTGACCCGGCGGCCTTCGTCGAGGTCGCCACCGAAGACCAGGCCCGCGGGGCGGTCCGGCGAGCCAAACGGGATGGCGCGGACTTCGTGAAGGTGTACTCGCGGCTGCCCGGCGACCTGCACCGCGCGATCGCCGAGGAGGCGCGTAGACAGCGGATCCCGTTCGCCGGGCACTGCCCGGACGCGGTCCCGCTCAGTACGGCCAGCGCGGCGGGCCAGTACAGCATCGAGCACCTGTACTCGACCTGGTACGACACCTCCGCCCGGGAGAAGGAACTGCGCGCCCGGATCGCCGGGCTGACGATCGGCCGGAGTGACTACGTCACCTGGATGCGCGAGATCCACCGGCTGGAATGGGATGCTGCCGGCAGTTACAGCCCGAGGAAGGCGGCGGCGGTGTTCGCCACGCTGGCCCGCAACCGAACCCGGATCGTCCCCACCCTCGCGGTGTACCGGGTGCTGGACCGGCCGGCGGAGGTCGCGCCGGCCGACGAGCGACTGAAGTACGTGCCGGTGGCGGTGGTCGAAGGCTGGCGCTGGGCGCTGGAGAACATCGTCAAGGCTGGCTGGACACCGGAGGAAACCGCCCAGCGGCACACCCTGTTCGATCACCGGCTGGCGTTCGTGGGCGAGCTGGCCCGAGCCGGCGTGCCGGTCGTCGCCGGTACCGACGGGGGCGACATGCCGTTCGTCATCCCCGGGTTCAGCCTGCATGACGAGCTCGCCTCGCTGGTGCGCGCCGGGCTCTCACCACTCGACGCGCTGCGGGCCGCGACCATCGAACCGGCACGCATGCTGGGCCTGGACGACACGCTCGGCACCGTCGAACAGGGCAAGCTCGCCGACCTAGTGGTGCTGGACGCCGATCCGCTGGTCGACATCCGCAACACCACCCGCATCCACACCGTGATCACACGCGGACGCGTCATCTCCCCGGAACAACGCACCCGAATGCTCGCCGACATCGCCGCCGCAGCGGCCGATCCCACCACGTCCTGAACCCATCCGATCCCCGAAGTCATTGCCACACAACCGAACCCGAGGAGATTTTCATGCCGATCCGACTGGTCACGGGGCTCGCGCTGTTGTCCACCGGCCTGCTCGCCGGCGCTTTCGGCTACGGCGCGGTCAACGTGGCGACCACGTTCAACGTGGTGCCGCTCGACGTGCGCCTGACCTTCCACTCGGCACTCATGCAGATGAACGGCCCTGTCATGCAGACCACGATGGCGCTGGCCGCGCTGAGCTCACTCGCACTCGCCGTCCTGGCCCGCGGCACGCAACGGCGTCTGGCCGGCGCAGCCGGTGCACTGGCCGTGGCGTCATTCCTGATCACCCGCTTCGGCAACGTGCCGATCAACGGCCGGATCAAGGTCTGGGCCGTCACCACACCACCAGCCGACTACGCGACGCACCTCCAGCGATGGGAGACCTTCAACATCGTGCGCACCCTCACCGCGCTCATCGCGTTCGTGCTCGTCATCACCATCGCCATCCGCGCAACCCGCGCCTGGCACGCCGACCACAAGCCCGAGCTTCCCGCAACGGCGTGACAACCGCGCCGGTAATCCACTTCAGACTCGCAAGGAGATCATTCGTGCGGCCGGTAAGAACTTTGACGTCACTCACGGTCCTGGCTCTCGCCACGGCGCTCGCCGGCACCGGGGCCGCCTCGGCGGCACCCGCGGAAACAGCCCTCCCCAGCACCGTGGTCCGCTGGGCCGCAGCCTGGTCGGCCTCGCCCCAGCGCCCGAGCGCCAACTTCACGCCCAACTGGTCCGAGCAGGGCTTCGCCGGCCAGACCGTGCGCCAGTCAGCGCGAGTCAGTCTCGACGGCGTGGCCGTGCGGATCCGCCTGGCCAACACCTACGGGGCCACCCCACTGACCGTCACCGGCGCCACTGTCGCGCGCAACGCGGGCGGCGCCGCCGTACAGCCCGGATCGGTTCGTCGCCTGACCGTCGGCGGGGCCTCGACGTTCACCGTTCCGGCCGGAGCCGAACTCGCGAGCGATCCGGTGCCCTTGCCCGTCAGGGCGCTGGACTCGGTGACGGTCACGCTGTACTTCGCCGCGCCGACCGGACCCGCGACCTACCACGCCCAGGCGATGACGACGAGCTACCGCGCCACCGGCGACCACACCGCCGACCTGCGCGCCACCGCGTTCACCGAATCCACCGCGTCCTGGTACCACCTCAACGGAGTCGACATCATCGGCGCGGCGTGCCGCCGGGACGGGGTGGTGCTGTTCGGAGACTCGCTCACCGACGGCTACGGATCCACCCCCGGTGCGGACAACCGCTACCCCGACGAGCTCGCCGAACGACTGGCCGCCACCGGACACCCGCGCGCCGTGCTCAACCAGGGCATCGGCGGCAACCGGATGACCGTCGACTCCGCCTGGCTCGGCGACAAGGCCACCACCCGATTCCACCGCGACGTCCTCGACCAGCCCGGCGTCGGCACGGTCATCGTGCTGGCAGGCATCAACGACATCGGCATGAGCGAGGCACGCCAACCCCTCGCCACCCCCTACACCGAGGTGTCGGCCGCCGAGATCATCGCCGGACATCGCGAGCTGATCCGCCAAGCCCGCGCCAAGGGGCTGCGGGTCATCGGCGGCACGATGCCGCCGATGAAGGGATCGCGCTACTACACCCCGCTCAGCGAAGCGAAGCGGGACGAGGTCAACACCTGGCTCCGAACCAGCGACGAGTACGACGCAGTGATCGACTTTGACCGCGCACTCGCTTGGCCCACCGACACGGACCAGCTCGACCCCGCCTTCGACAGCGGCGACCACCTGCACCCCAACGACGCGGGCTACCGCGCGATGGCGGACGCCGTTAACATCCCCGACCTCGGCTGACCCAACCGCCCGCACTGGGGGCTCAGTCATGCCCAGGCAAGGAGTAGCCAGCCTGACGCGACTCGACGGGGAACGACCAACTGGCGGTCATCGAGTTCCGAGCGCCACGGCGTCACGTACACACCGGCGTAGGGTCGCCATGCAACCCGCCACGCGTGCTACCGATCCGCCCACCCTGTAGGGCACGAACCGGACCTGGGATGACCTGCGGAATCGCGATTCCGGGCTCGTGTCAGCCTCTTGACGGGACCTGGTTTGACCAGCGGAAGCGCTTGATCAATTGAGTGCTTCCACTGGGAGAGATCCTGGTTGCCCTTGGAGCCCCGCTGCGGAACTGACTGGGCGACGGCTGGCGGCTTAAAGGGTGTCGTTGAGGGCCAACGGTTTACCCGGAACGACTGGTGCCCGGTCTACCGGTGGCGGCGCCCGCTTGCCGGGGTTCCAGTCACGTGTCCGGATTCGCGAGTTCGGCAGTGCGCTACTGGGAGCGCACGATCTTCGTCAAAACCTTCGGTGCCAAACCGACGCGGACGGCGACGCGGTTCGATGGCTGCGTCCCTCAGTCGTGATGATCTTGGATTCCGCAGGCCGCCCGCAGTCGAGCAACCAGGGGAGCAACCAAGAGTCCACTATGGACAATCTAAAACAAACGATCCCACCCGCATCAGCAGGTGGGATCGATTCTGTATTGTGCGCCGCCAGGGACTCGAACCCCGAACCCGCTGATTAAGAGTCAGCTGCTCTGCCAGTTGAGCTAGCGGCGCTAGATTTTCCGCGTCGTCCGGAGGGCTCCCCGTCCGACGTGGAGAACATTAGCACAGGGGTTTCGCAGACTAGAAATCGGCTGGTCATCGTCCTGCGACTACTCCGTTCAGGCGATCTTTGGGTGATCAAGGACCGGGGGCAACCCAGCGCGCCGTCGTGGCGTCCTTTGGGGTAGAAGAGTGCGGTCCGTCCGATCTGGACTCAACGTCCGTAGGTCTTGCGGTTCCGCCACGTACGGGTGCTTTCGTGTAGCACACTGTGCTCCCCCTCTGAACTTCGAATGGACGGATTGACCATGGTGGTGTTCGGTAGCCCCGCGGTGCGCCGCACGCCTCGCGCGCTGCTGGTGGCGACGCTGGGCTTGGCAGCCGTGCTGGTTGCTGGTTGCACGGGCAACGCGCCCGCGGAGACGCAGCCGAAGCAGGCGGCCGACACCTCTGCGGCGGCTGCGCCCAAGCTGCCGATCAACTTCGCGCTCACGCCCGCGGACGCGGCCGGCAACGTCGCACCGGGTGAGCCGGTGACGGTGGTGGCCACCAACGGCACGCTCGGCGAGGTCTCGCTGGTCAACGCCGAGGGCAAGCAGGTCGCGGGCGAGCTCGCGCCCGACAAGACCAAGTGGACCTCCACTGAGGCGCTGGGCTACGACAAGAAGTACACGCTGACCGCCGCGGGCAAGGGCACCGACGGCAAGGACGCCACCGCCAAGTCGGCGTTCAGCACGGTGAAGCCCGGCAAGCAGATCGCCATCAACGTGTTCAACCCGAAGCACGGCGAGACCGTCGGCGTCGGCATGCCGCTGCAGTTCGGCTTCTCCAGCCCGCCGCCGGACAAGAAGGCGGCCGAGCGGGCGATCCAGATCACCACCGAGCCCAAGGCCGAGGGCGCCTTCTACTGGTTCTCCGACAAGGAGGTCCGGTGGCGCCCGCAGCACTACTGGAAGCCCGGCACCAAGATCAAGGTGAACGCGGCCATCTACGGCAAGAGCCTGGGCGGCAACACCTTCGGCATGGAGGACCGCAAGGCTGACGTCGCCGTCGGCGACGAGTTCATCGCCGAGGCCGATGGCAAGTCGCACCAGATGATCATCAAGGTGAACGGCCAGGTCGTGAAGGAGATGCCCATCTCCATGGGCCGCCCCGCCTTCCCCTCCAACAACGGCACCCACGTCGTCACCGAACGCCACGCCAGCAAGCTGATGGACTCCACCACCTACGGCCTCTCCCTGGACCAGGGCGGCTACAAAACCCCGGTCAAGTGGGCCACCCGCATCAGCAACGGCGGCATCTTCATCCACGGCGCCCCCTGGTCAGTCCGAGACCAAGGCCACCGCAACGTGAGCCACGGCTGCCTCAACGCCTCCCTCGACAACGCCAAGTGGTTCTACGACAACGCCAAAAAGGGCGACATCGTGGTAGTCACCAACACCGGTGGCCCCAACCTCCAGCCCTGGGACGGCTTCGGCGACTGGCAGGTCCCCTGGGAAGAGTGGCTCAAGGGCGGCAAGAAGTAACCAAGGACGACAACCAACACGAAGGGCCCCGCAACCGCGGGGCCCTTCGCGTTGGAGGAGTGACCGACATCTCAACCCAACCCCGCTGGTTCAGCACCGCCCGCACCGTGGGGGTCCGGGGGCTCGGCCCCCGGTGTGGATACGAAAACGCGAAAGCCCCTCTCAAGCGAAGCGCGAGAGAGGGGCCTCCAGAGCGGGTGAGTGACGGGACTTGAACCCGCGACATCTCGGACCACAACCGAGTGCTCTACCAGCTGAGCTACACCCACCATGTGCTGCTCACCGGTGCCGGTGAGCGGTACGGAGACATACTAGCGTGCCGGTGCCACAAGATTCTAATCGGCTGCCTTCTTGGGGCGGTGGGTGCCGAGGGCGCGGGCGGCGGCGAGGGTCTGTTCGGTGGTGGGGCCGGGCTGGGGGACGAAGACGGTGCGGCGGTAGTAGGCGAGTTCGGTGATCGACTCGCGGATGTCGGCGAGGGCGCGGTGGGCCAGGCCCTTGGCCGGCTGGCCGTAGTAGACCTTGGGGTACCAGCGGCGGGCGAGCTCCTTGATGCTGGAGACGTCGACCATGCGGTAGTGCAGGTGGGCGTCGAGCAGATGCATGTCCCTGGCGATGAAGCCGCGGTCGGTGGCGATGGAGTTGCCGGCCAGCGGCGCGGAGCGCACTTCGGGCACGTACTCCTTGATGTAGTCCAGCACCTGCCGTTCGGCGTCGGCCAGGGTCACCGTGGAGCGGCGGACCTCGTCGGTGAGGCCGGAGCGCGCGTGCATGTCGCGCACGATGTCCGGCATGCTGTCGAGCACCTCGTCCGCGGCGTGGATCACGATGTCCACCCCGTCACCGAGGATGTTGAGGTCCGCGTCGGTGACCAAAGCGGCAATCTCGATGAGGGCGTCCTTGCTGAGGTCCAGCCCGGTCATCTCGCAGTCGATCCACACTAGACGTTCTGTCACCCGGGTGAGCCTATCCCGCGTCGGCGCGTCACACTCCCGTGGCGCACAGCAGGTCGGCGGCGTTTTTCCGTCTTACGCTCGATCGGCGGGTATCCGCACGGGCTGATGGAGGTCGGCATGGCCGAGCAGGCACACGAGATCGCCGCCGGGTACGCCTCGGCGGGCGCCGCGCTGGAGCTGGGCGCGGTGGTCATCGGCGGCGCCGCGACCCCGGATGCCCGCGTCCGCTTGCCCTTGGCCACCTTGAACCGGCACGGCCTGGTCGCGGGGGCGACCGGCACCGGCAAGACCAAGACCCTCCAGTTGATCGCCGAGCAGCTCTCCGCCGCCGGCGTGCCGGTCCTGATGGCCGACATCAAGGGCGACCTGTCCGGTCTCGCCCGGCCCGGCGAGCACAGCGACAAACTGCAAGAACGCGCCACCGAACTGGCCGACGACTGGCAACCCACCGCCTGCCCCGTCCAGTTCCTCTCCCTCGGCTCATCCGGCCTCGGCGTCCCGGTCAGAGCCACCATCACCGGCTTCGGCCCGCTCCTGCTCAGCAAGGTCCTCGGCCTCAACGAGACCCAGGAGTCCACCCTCGGCCTGATCTTCCACTGGGCCGACTCGCAAGGCCTGGCGCTGCTCGACATCAAGGACCTGCGCTCGGTCATCCAGCACCTGACCAGCGAGGAGGGCAAAGCCGACCTCTCCGGCATCGGCGGCGTCTCCAGCTCCACCGCCGGGGTGATCCTGCGCGCACTGGTGAACCTGGAGTCCCAGGGCGGCGACACCTTCTTCGGCGAACCCGAGCTCGACGTCGCCGACCTGATGCGCCAGCAGGACGGCCGGGCCGTGGTCAACCTCCTGGAAGTCGGCGACCTGCAGACCAAGCCAGCCCTGTTCTCCACCTTCCTCATGTGGCTGCTCGCCGAGCTGTTCGAGCACCTACCGGAAGAGGGTGACCTGGACAAACCCAAGCTGGTGTTCTTCTTCGACGAGGCGCACCTGCTCTTCGACGGCGCGTCCAAGGCCTTCGTGGAGCGGATCACCCAGACGGTGAAGCTGATCCGGTCCAAGGGCGTCGGGGTGTTCTTCTGCACCCAGCTGCCCACCGACCTGCCGAACCCGGTGCTCTCCCAGCTCGGCGCGCGGATCCAGCACGCCCTGCGCGCCTTCACCCCGGAGGACGCCAAGGCCCTCGCGCAGACCGTGAAGACCTACCCGCGCACCCCGCACTACGACCTGGGCGAGGCGCTGACCTCGCTGGGCATCGGCGAGGCGATCGTCACCGTGCTCTCCGAGCGCGGCGCGCCGACCCCGGTGGCCTGGACCCGGCTGCGCCCGCCGCGTTCGCTGATGGACACCATCGGGCCGGAGGCGATCGGCCAGGCGGCCAGGGACAGCGAGCTGCACGCCCGCTACGCCGAGTCCATCGACCGCGAGTCCGCCTACGAGAAGCTCACCGCGAAAGTCTCCGGCGCCGAAGCCGAGCAGCCCGGGGAGGAGCCACCGGCGAAGGCCGAGCCCGGCCTGGTCGAGCAGGTGCTCGGCAACTCCGCGGTGAAGTCCTTCCTGCGCTCCGCGGCCAGCGCGCTGGGCCGGGAGATCACCAGAGGCGTGTTCGGCACCGCCCGGCGCCGGCGCTAGCCGCGTTCCAGGAACGGGGTCAGCAGCTCCGGCACCGCGTCCTCGGCCAGCGCCAGCCCGTCGGTCTGGTCCACGTACTGCACCTCGTACAGCCCGGCCCCGGTGGCGCTGGTCGCGCCCACGGTGAGCAGCCCTGCCCGCCGTTGCAGCAGGCTCTGCCGGATCTTCCAGCCGATGATCCCGGTGCGTTGCAGCACCACCGTGGTGCGCACCACCGAACCGGACCGGCTGATGAGGTACTTCTCCGTCAGCGCGTGGCCGAGGTTGCGGTACTCGTCCCAGCTGATCAGCAGCACGATCGGGATCAGCGCCAGCGCGGCCACCCACGGCCACGTCGGCAGCACGTCCTGCCAGGCCAGCACGGCCAGGGTGCCGATGATCAGCGGCAGCACGATGAAGTCCCACAGCAGCAACCGGCGCAGCGCGGCCCGAGGGTGCTTGCGCAGCGGGGTCTGGGTCGGCGCGGGCTCGACCTCGAGCACCTCGGCGGTCACCCGGTGCGCCTCGGTGACCGGCGCGGGCGGCAGCAGCATGCCGCTGTCCTCGCCGGTGCCAAGGCCGGTGGCCACCGCCTTCACCGTGGCCGCCCCGACCTGCCGGAGCAGCAGCTGCTCGTGCAGCTCCACGCCCTTGACCCGGTTCTCCTCGATGGTCACCGAGCGCAGGGTGAGCAGGCCGTAGGCCACGTGCAGGGTGCCGTCCTCGCGGCGGGTGAGCTTGTAGTTCCAGTAGGAGAGCACGTAGACGACCAGCGAGCCGAGCACCGCCAGCACCAGCAGCACGCCCAGCGCGGCCGCGACGACCAGCGCGATCGGGGTGTGCCGGACCCAGTTCAGCAGGGCTTCCAGCGCGGGCAGGTGCCGCACGTCGATGTCCAGGGTGCGGGCCAGCCAGGCGCCCGCCGCGCCCAGCGCGCCGACCGCGATCAGGCCGAACAGGGTGAACGGCGCGTAGCGCAGCCACTTCGGGTCCAGCTGGGAGAGCACCCGCTCCGGCTGGCCGGTCTCCGGATCGGTCACCACCGCGTCGGCCACGGTGCCGTCCGCGCGCACCGGCGGCAGTGCCTCGGTGCTGGCCACCCGTGCGGGCAGCCTGCGCAGCAGCAGCGCGCGCAGCCGTTCGGCCTCGGCGTTGTCGATGGCGTCCAGGGACAGCTCGTCCTCGGTGCCCTGGTCCTGGCGGCCGGTGCCGATCTTGACCACGGACAGGCCGAAGATCCGGTGGAAGATGTCCGCGGTGGCGTCCACGGTGCGCAGCCGGTCCCGCGCCACCGAGCGCTCCTTGCGGAAGACCAGGCCGGCGTGCAGCTCGACGTGCGTCGCGGTGACCCGGTAGCGGGTGGTGTACCAGCGCAGCACGCCGAAGACGATCAGCGCCACCGCGGCCGCGATGCCGATGCCCATCTCCCAGGGCCGCAGCCCGGAGAACCCGCGCACCACCAGCAGCAGGAAGGCGATCCCGAGCAGGCTCGCGATCTGCGAGAGCGGCGCGACCACCACGGTGCGCTTGTGCAACCGCTGCCAGTCCTGCTCCACCTGCACCGCGTCCGGGGCCTCCGGCGCGACCGGGAATCCGTCCACTTCGGACGGACGTGCCTCGTGGCTCATGTCGCGTCACCGGGGGTGGCCTCGGTGATCGCCACCAACTGGTCGACCAGCGCGGCGGCCACGTCCTTGTCCAGCCCCTCGATCTTGAGCGCGCCCGCGGCCGAGGCGGTGGTCACGGTCACCGTGGACAGGCCGAGCGCCCGTTGCAGCGGCCCGCGCTCGGTGTCCACGGTCTGCACCCTGGACAGCGGCGCGATCCGCCATTCCCTGGAGAACCAGCCGGTCTGGGTGTAGACGGCCTGGTCGGTGGTCTCCCAGCGGTTCCAGCGGTACCGCAGCCGGGGCACGAAGATCAGGTCAAGGGCCGCCCAGACCACGACCAGCGCCGCGGCCAGCGACCACCAGATGGTCACGCCCCAGATCAGGACGGTCACCACGAGCGCGATGAGGGCGAACACCCACACGATCACGCTCTGCAGCGCCCACCAGGTCTTGGCCTGCGGGCTGACCTGGTTGGCCGGTTCGCGCAGCCGGAGCTGGAGGCGATCACGGGTGTTCGGAGTTGATGCCACGTTCACAGGGGCAACTGTGCCCCAGTTGAGGGGGCGATGCCATGCGTTCGGCGCGGTGCCCGACTTTGGTGACGCCGGGCTCGACTTTGGTGGGGCGCGACAGGGTGGTGTGTGTTCGGGGGATCACCCTGCCGCGCCAACCGGCCGGTCCCCGGGCCTCGGGGGGCGTCGACCCGGCAAAGCCGGACCGACCGGAGTCCTTGATCAACTCCAGTCTGCCCGGTGTGCCGGGGGTCACCGCGGGCGGGGGTGGGTCAGCTCGGGCGGGGCAGCTCGCGCTTGAGCACCTTGCCGGTGGCGTTGCGCGGCAAGGCTTCCAGGAACACCACGTCCCGTGGCACGCAGTGCCGGGCCAGGTTGGCCTTGACCAGCTCGCGCACCGCCTCGGCGTCCAGGTCGGCCTCCTCGTCGAGCACCACGTAGGCGGCCAGCCGCTGGCCGAACTCGCGGTCCGGCACGCCGAGCACGGCCGCCTCGCGCACCTGCGGCTGCCGGGCCAGCAGGTCCTCCACCTCGCGCGGGTACACGTTCTCGCCGCCGGAGACGATCATGTCGTCGTCCCGGCCCGCGACGAACAACCGGCCTGCCGGGTCCAGGTAGCCGACGTCGCCGGTGCACATCATGCCGTCGCGGACCTCTTTGGACTTGCCGTTGGTGTAGCCGTCGAAGAGCAGCCCGTTGGCCACGAAGATCCGTCCGGTGCCCCCGCGCGGCACCGGGTTTCCCGACTCGTCCAGGATCGCCAGCCGGGTGCCCAGCGGCGGTTTGCCCGCGGTGGCCGGGGCGGCGGTCAGCTCGGCCGGGGTGGCCACGCTGACCCAGGAGACCTCGGTGGAGCCGTAGAGGTTGTAGAGCACCGGCCCGAACTGGCGCTGGAACTCCACCGCGAGCTCGCCGGGCAGCGCGGAGCCGCTGGAGGCGACGATCTTCAGCTGTGCCGGGTGGTACTTGCGCAGCACCTCCCGCGGCAGCTCCAGGATGCGTTGCAGCATCACCGGAACCGCGAACAGCACCGCGCACTGCTCCTTCTCCAGAGCCTCCACTGTGGACTCCGGGTCGAACCGGCGGTGCAGCACAAGGGGACAGCCCAGCAGCAGGCCGAGCTGCAGGGCGGCCAGGCCCCAGGTGTGGAACATGGGCGCGGCCACCAGCAGCCGCTGCCCGTAGCGCAGCGGGATCCGGGACAGCAGGGTGGCCGCGGAGAACAGGCCGTGCACCTCGGGCCTGCGCGCGCCCTTGGGCGTGCCGGTGGTGCCGGAGGTGAGCACGATGACCCGGCCGTGCGCCGAGGGCACCGGCAGCTCGGTGGCGGGGGAGGACTCGATCAGCGACTCGATCGTCTCGCTGCGGGTCTTCTCATCCGGCCACGCGGTCACCCTGCGCACCCCGCGCGGGGCCTTGGCCAGCAGCGGGCGGAACTCCGCGTCGGCCACCACCAGGTTGATGCCCTCTTCCTTGAGCACCGCGCCGACCTGGGCCGCGGACGCGCCGGTGTTGAGCAGCACCAGGTGCACGCCGAGCTTGCCCGCGGCGACCATGGACTCGACCAGGCCGCGGTGGTTGCGGCAGAGCACGGCCAGCTTGTCGCCGGTGGCCAGGCCGAGCCCGGCCAGGCCGTGCGCCAGCCTGGTGCTGCGGGTGTCCACCTCGGCCCAGGTCAGGGTGCCCAGCTCGTCGATGATCGCGGGGGCGTCCGGGTGGCGGCAGGCGCCGACCGCGTAGCCGCCGGGCAGGGTCAGCGACCAGCGGCGCAGCGCGCGCGCCATCTGGTAGAGCCGGTCGGGGCGGACCGGCATGACGATTCCGGTGCGGGCCAGCACCAGCAGGCCGAGCAGGCTGGTGCCGCATTGACCGAGTAGTCGGCGGGCGGTGGCGACCACGGTGGTCACGCTCAACTCCTTCGGCAGCGTGCTGTTCAGACGGCGCCCAGGCGATAGATCACGTTCATCACCCGGTCCACCGCCTTGGGGGCAATGGCGTAGGAGGTGGCGCCGAGCGTGCCCACCGGCAGGGAGATCCTGGTGGGCCGCTTGATCAGCGCTTTCAGCACGAGGTTGGCGGCCTGTTCCGGGGAGGCCGCCGGCAGCCGCCGGTAGACCTTGGTCGGTTCGATCATGGGGGTGCGCACCAGCGGCATGTGCACGGTGGTGAAGGTGATCCCGTTGCCGTGCGCCTCCGCGCCGGCCACCCTGGTGAAGGCGTCCAGCGCGGCCTTGGAGGCCAGGTAGGCGGCGAAGCGCGGGGTGCCGACCTGGGTGCCCTGGGTGGAGATGTTGACGATGTGGCCGAACCGGCGGGCGGTCATGTGCGGCAGCAGGCCGAGGATGAGCCGGACCGGGGCGTGGTAGTTGATCGCCATGGTCCGCTCGAAGTCGTGCTGCCGGTCGGTGGAGCGCAGCAGCGAGCGGCGGATCGACCGCCCGGCGTTGTTGACCAGCATGTCCACCGCCTCGTGCTGGGCGAGCACGTCCTTGAGCATGGCCCGCACCGCCTCGGCGTCGGTGAGGTCGCAGGGGTAGGTGAACGCGGTGCCCCCGGCCGAGGTGATCTCCTCGCGCACCTGCGCCAGCTCCTCCGCGCGCCGGGCCACCAGCAGCGGGATGCCGCCGTGCCGGGCGACCGCGAGCGCGGTGGCCCGGCCGATGCCGGAGGAGGCGCCGGTGATCATCACGGTGCGCCCGCCGAGCGCGCCCCCGGACCGGGGACGGCGGGCCCGGTCCGGGTCGAGGTGCTCCGACCAGTACCGCCAGAGCGTGTCCGCGTACTCGCGGAGCTCGGGCACCCGCAGGCCGCTGCCGGCCAGCGCGCCCTGGGTGGCGGTGCTGTCGAAGGTGGCGGTCAGGGTCAGGTGCGGCAGCGCTTCCGCCGGCACGCCGAGCCGCTCGAACACCAGTTTCGCGCCGGGGACGCGTTCGGCGGCGCGGCTGAGCGCGCGCAGGCCACGGTCGCTGAGCGCGCGCAGTGGCGCGGACAGCGGACCGGGCAGCGAGAACGCCATCGTTGGCGCGCCCGCGACCGCGGCGAAGGCGTTGTAGACCTCGGTGATCGGCTGCGGGCGCGGCGAGGTCAGGTGGAAGGTCCGGCCGGGCGGGTGCGCGGCGTGCGCGAGGTGGTCGATGGCGTCCACCACGTAGTCCACCGGCACCACGTTGGTCGCGCCGAGGTCCGCGCCGACCAGCGGCAACCGGCTGGGCAGCTTGGCGAGACGGGCGAAGGTGGGGAAGAAGAAGTACGGCCCGTCCACCTTGTCGATCTCCCCGGTCCGGGAGTCGCCGACCACCACCGCGGGCCGGTAGATCCGCCACGGCACCGCGTGCTGGGAGCGCACGATCTGCTCGGCGGCGAACTTGGTCGCGTGGTACGGCGAGGCGAACCGCTGGCCCAGGTCGAAGTCCTGTTCGGTGAACACGCCGCGGTGCTCGCCGGCCACGGCCACCGAGGACACGTGGTGCAGCCAGGACACCCCGAGCTCGGCGGCCAGGTCGACCACGCGCTGGGTGCCGTCCACGTTGACCGCGCTGTTGTGCTCCTCGGTGGCGGTGAGGTCGTAGACCGCGCCCAGGTGCAGCAGGTGGTCGATCCCGCCGGCCAGCCGCCTGCGGTCCATGTCGCCGAGGCCGAGTCCGTCCTCGGCCAGGTCGCCGAGCACCGGCATGACCAGCTCCCGCCGCGGCCAGCGGGCCGCGATCCGGTCGAGCTTGTCCTGTGACGCCGGTCTGACCAGCACATATACCCGGTCGCAGGTCTCGCGGGCGAGTAGCCGCTCGACCAGCGCACTGCCAAGGAACCCGGTAGCCCCGGTCACGAAGTAGGTGCTCACCGCCACCTCCCTTGGCGGTGATTCTGACACTACCTACTCGCGAGTAGCTAGTCCCAGTTGCTCATTGGTCCACGCGGAGTTCCAGCACCTGGCCACGCCAAGCCTCCACCTGAACCGATTCCACCGGCGTAAACCCGGCCCGCACGTAGTACTGGACCAGTGCCCCACCGCCGCCTGCCCAGCAGTCCACCCGAACCTTCTTCAGTCCGAGTTGGACGGCCTCGGCCCGCGCGTGTGCCAGCAGCGCGGCCCCCGCGCCCCTGGCGTCCGGGGTCCGGCGGCCGACCAGGCCCATCACGTACAGCTCGGGTTCGGTGGCGGGGGAGACGTAGGCGGGGGCGGGGCCGACCGAGCTCACCGCCAGGGTCAGCCCGTCCCGCTCGGCCACCCGCAGCGCGCCGGCCTCGGCCCAGCCGCGGACCTGCTGGACGCGCTGCGGGATGGCGGAGAAGGGGGCGGTGCCCCATTGACCGGTGCGGCCGCGTTCGGTCAGCCAGCGCACGGCGTCGTCGAAGAGCGCCAGCATCGTGTCCGCGTCCCTGACCGTGCCGCGCCGCACGGTCAGGGTCCCCCAGGTCTCTGTCATCACTGCTCCGTAGTCACCGCCGCGTAGATGGCCGCCTCGCGTAGGGCGGCCCGTAACCGTCCCACCTCCAGTGGCTCCAGCACAGCAGCTTCGCCAGGTGGCGCGACGATCACGACCGAGCCCTGCTTGACGAAGACGGTCAGCTCACGTCTCCGCCCAGCCACATCCCGGCACCACACCTGCCACTCCCGTCGGACAACCACGGCCCCCGACCTCCAGCCTTGCCGTCTCACGTCCAAGGACGCTCGCGGAACCGGGACGTCTCGGGTCGCGCTTCGTGACGCACCTTCGCGCAGGTTTCTTACTCCGTTCGCCCACTTGACCGATAGAGGTATCGACAGGGTGACCCAGCTCGCTCATTCTTGGTGCCCATGCGAACCCGAACGCTACTCACGTTCCTGCTGGTCCTGGGCGTCACCGGAGCGCTGACCCCCACCGCGCAGGCCGAGCAGCCGTTCCCCAGGATCGCCAGCCACAACGTCTTCCTCTTCTCCAAGTTGATCTACCCCAGTTGGGGCCAGGACCAGCGCGCCGACCTCATCGACAGCCAGGGCGTCCTGGCCGGACAAGACGTGGTCGTCCTCCAGGAAGCCTTCGACAACTCCTCCTCCGAGCGCCTGTTCACCAACCTGTCCGACACCTACCCCCACCGCACCCCCGTGGTAGGCCGCAGCAAGACAGGCTGGGACACCACCCGAGGCGACTACACCGACCTGTACCCCGAGGACGGCGGCGTGGCCATCCTCAGCCGCTGGCCGATCACGGAACGGGTCCAGCACGTCTACAAGCCGAAATGCGGCACCGACGCCTTCTCCGCCAAGGGCTTCGCCTACGCGAGGATCAACTCACCCGGCGGTCCGGTACATGTGCTCGGCACTCATTTGCAGGCCGACGACGGCGGCTGCAACGGCAAGGCCCCGGAAATCCGCGCGGGCCAGCTGACCGAGCTGGCCGCGTACATCCGGGAGCGCAACTTCCCGGCAAGCGAACCGGTGATCGTCGCGGGTGACCTGAACGTGGTCCTGGGCACCCCGGAGCACGCAGCGGCCCTGGCGACCCTCAACGCCAACGCCCCGGCGCACACCGGCCACCCGTACTCCTACGACCCGCAGACCAACTCCATCGCCAAGGACCGGGACGCGACCGGGCCTCGGCAGCAACTCGACTACATCCTCCTGGTGAAGGGCCACCGGGGTCCGGCGAACTGGGTCAACGAGACCCGCGCGATCCACTCTCCTAAGTGGACAGTGAAGTCGTGGGGCAAGGAGCACACGTACACCGACTACTCCGACCACTACCCGGTGTTCGCCACAGGGAGCTAGCGACCAAGAACCAGCGACGGACTCGCGGCGGGCTGGCTTTTCGAAAACCTGTCCGAAGTCTTGAGGTTCCCCATGCCCGTCAACCTGGAGAAAACTAACCACATCCCAGCGAGCAGACGCTCA
>NZ_JBSFUA010000005.1:0-299367 GCF_053591555.1 Crossiella sp. NPDC003009
CCGGCCGAGTAAGCACGCCACCAGGAACGGCCCTTCCCGTCGGGGAGGGCCGTTCCGCGTACCCGAGCAGCCGAGGAGGCTGCCGCGCCCTCGGCCCGGCCGCCGCGCGGCGGCTACCGGTGGCTGGCCGGGGACCACCACATCCACACCCAGTACAGCGACGACGGCAAGTACCGGGTGATCGACCAGGTCCGGCACGCGGGCGCGCACGGGCTGGACTGGGTGGTGATCACCGACCACGGCGGGCCGGTGCACGCCAAGCTCGGCGTGGACAAGGTCAACCCGGACATCGTGGCCGCCCGCCGGGACACCGGCACCCTGGTGTTCCAGGGCCTGGAGTGGAACATCCCGGCCGCCGAGCACGGCACCGTGATCGTGCACCCCGGCCGCAACGAGGTCTCGGTGCTCAAGGAGTTCGAGACCGGCTTCGACGGCCGCACCCGCAACGCGGGCGCGGCCACCGCGGCGAACGAGGCGCTGGCCATCTCCGGCCTCAACTTCCTGGCCGACGCGGTGGGGCGCAGGCGGATCGAGGACGTGCTGTTCCTGGCCAACCACCCCGCGCGCAAGGGCCTGGACTCCCCGCACGAGATCCGCGGCTGGCGGGACGCCCAGCCCAGGATCGCGGTCGGCATGGAGGGCGCGCCCGGCCACCAGGCCGCGGGCATCCCCAAGCCGAACGGCCCCGGCGGCGCGCGCGGCCTCTACGACGCCAGCCCCGGCCCGGACTCCTGGCCGGGCTATCCGCTGGAGTCCTACCGGACCTTCGGCGGTTTCGACTGGATGACCGCCACCGTCGGCGGCCTCTGGGACAGCCTGCTCGCCGAGGGCAAGCCGTGGTGGGTCACCGCGAACTCCGACTCGCACAACGTCTATGCCGACACCGCCGTGCGCGGCCCGAACACCGACTTCACCGCCAACGGCAAGCACAGCGACCCGGTGCACGGCGGCAAGCCCGACCTCGGCGCCGGCGACTTCTTCCCCGGCTACTACAGCCGCACCCACGTCGGCGCCAGGGACCACTCCTACGGCGCGGTCCTGGAGGCGATCCGCGCGGGCCGGGTGTGGGTCGACCACGGCGCGCTGGTCGCCGGCCTGGACGTGCAGCTGCGCACCGCCGACCGCTGGGGCCAGCAGTCGGTGCCCCTGGGCGGCGTCCTGCACGCCCGCCGCGGCACCAGGCTGGAGCTGGTGGTCACCATCGAGGCGGCCCGGCTGCCGAACTGGGCGTCGTTCGTGCCGAAACTGGCGCGGGTGGACCTCATCCAGGGCAAGGTGACCGGGCCGGTCACCGACCGGGACGCCACCACCGCCCCGGACACCAAGGTCACCCAGGCCTTCGAGGTGCGGCCGGAAGGCACACTCCGGATCGTGCACCAGCTGGGCAGGTTGGACAGTCCGTGCTACCTGCGGCTGCGCGGCACGGACGGCAACCGGCAAGCGGTCGGGCTACGTGGGGCCTCGGTGGACCCGCACGGCCCGGCCATGGACGTCATCGGCGACGCTGACCCGTGGAGGGATCTGTGGTTCTACACCAACCCGATCTGGGCCCTGCCCTGGTGACCGGGGTCGACCGCGGCAGCAAGGACCTGGCCGCGGCCGACCACCTGGCCCGCGAGCTGGTCGCGGAGTTCGCGCTGCCGGAGGAGGTCCTGGTGTGCACGCACTTCGTGCGCACGCAGACCCCGCACGTGGCGCTGTCCTTCGCGGCCCCGGCCGGCTACCCGGGCGCGCTGCCAGCCGACGACTCGCCGGGGGCGGAGCTGGCCGCGGCCGAGCACCGGTCCCGGACCGCCGGCCGGGCGGTGATCTTCCCCGGCTCGGGCGGGCTGACCGGGGCGGTGCCGGTGGCGCGGGTCCTGGACACCGCGGTCGAGCGGATCGTGGTGCTCGGCGGCCCCGAGCCCGCGCCGGAGGCGGTGCTGCACACCAGGGACCACGTCCGCCCGGAGTGGCGCGAGGGCGTGCTCACGCTGACCGTCACCCCGGCGGGCGACGGCTTGGCACCGTTCGAGGTGCCCAACCCGACGCCCTGCTGCGCCGACCACTAGCCGGCTAGCGGTCGCTGGGGGTGCTCGCCAGCGGGAACCCCAGCGGCCGCTCCTCCAGCACGCCGGCCGCGGCCAGGGCCCGGGCGGCCAGCTGCATCAGCGGGTGGAAGCGGTAGCGGAAGTAGGCGCCGTGGTTCTCCGGCTCGGTGGAGGCGACCTCGGCGAGCTGGAACTCCACCAGGCGCTCCAGCACCGCCTCCGCGGCGTCCTCGTCGATGTTGAGCGCCAGGGCCGCCTGCTCCACCGAGATCGGCCCGCCGGGCAGCGAGCCCAGGCGGACGAAGGCGGTGCGGTAGCGGCCCGCGAGGAGGCGGTAGTTGGCCTCCACGCTGGCCCGCACGTCCAGCTTGCCGCTGGCCAGCTCGCGCAGCCGCTGGTCCTCCGAGACCAGGCGGTCGGTGAGGCGGCCGATGGACCAGTGCGGGCGCAGGGTCAGCCGGGTGGCCGCGGCCAGCAGGGCCAGTGGCAGGCCGCCGCAGAGCTCGACCAGGGTCTGCGCGGAACCGGCGTCCTGCTCGACCCTGGGCGCGCCGATGACCGAGCGCAGCAGCTCCAAGGAGTCCGTGGCATCCAGCGGGGTGAGGTCGACGGTGAGCGCGGCGCCGTGGAAGGGGACCCGGCGGCGGCAGGCGACCAGCACCGCGCAGCCGGGGCCGCTGGGCACCAGCGGGGCGATCTGGGCGGCGCTGCACGCGTTGTCCAGCACCACGACCACCTTGCGCTGCACCGTCCAGCTGCGGAAGAGCTGGCTGCGCTCGCGCAGCTCGGTGGGCAGCGGGGTGTTCGGGCCACGGATGGCGCGCAGGAAACCCGCCAGGGCCTCCTCGGGCTCGGTCTCGGCGAGGTCGGCGTAGAGCTGGCCGTGCGGGAAGCGGGCCCGCACCCGGTTGGCCACGTGCGTGCAGAACGCGGACTTGCCCACCCCCGGCGGGCCGACCACCGAGACCACCGGCGGCGCGCTCTGCGACCCCGCGGTCAGCAGCGACTCCGCCGCGGCGAGCTCGGCGGCCCTGCCGACGAAGGACGGCAAGTCCGGCGGCAGCTGCGCCGGCGGCTCGGCCCAGCTGGGGGCCGGGCGGACCTGGGTGGTCAGCGGCGGCGCCGGTTCGGTCTCATCGCCGCCGTTGAGCAGGGTGCGGTGCAGGCGCTGCAGCTCGGGGCCGGGTTCCAGGCCGAGGCGGTCCACCAGGGTGGCGCGCAGGCGCTGGAAGACGCGCAGGGCCTCCGAGCGGCGGCCGGAGCGGTGCAGGGCCAGCATCAGCTTGGTGTGCAGGCCCTCGTGCGTGGGGTGCGCCTCGGCCAGGGTGGTCAGCTCGCCGATGAGCTGGTGGTGGCGGCCGAGCATCAGCTCGACCTCCATCCGCTGGTCGGTCACGCTGGCCCGGCTCTCGGCCAGGCGGGCCACGTGCCCGCGCAGCACCGGCCCCGGGTCCACATCGGACAGGGCGGGGCCGCGCCAGACCGCCAGCGCGCCGCGCAGCGAGTCGGCGGCCTGGTCCAGCTGGCCGTTCTCCAGCTCGCCCCGGCCGCGCTGGGCCAGCTCGGTGAAGCGCTGCACGTCCAGGGTGCCCGAGGGCAGGGTCAGGGAGTAGCCGACGCGATGGGTGTGCAGCACGACGGAGGCCGACTCGGGGGCGTTGCGGCCGGTGGCCCCGAACAGCTTGCGCAGGTGGGAGACGTAGGTCTGCAGGGTCGTGGTGGCGGTTGGCGGCGGAGTTCCGTCCCACAGCTCGGCCATGAGCTCGTCCACGCGCACGACACTGTTCGCGCTGACCGCGAGAAGAGCTAGCACCTGACGCAGTTTTGGTGGGCTCGGCGTGATGGCCACCCCGCCGCGCAGCACCTCCAACTGGCCGAGCACGGACACTTGGATGTTCATCTACCTCCACGTTCCGGACCCCCGCGAGGGCTCAGCACGCACTGGTATATCGCACTTACTCACTCGATTGGTGCAATTATGCTTGGTCCATCAAGTGATGGGAAATCATCCCCGATCGAACATCAGGTGTCATGCGAGATGCTTAGAGATTCTTTAATCGCAAGAATCACCCGAAAGAGCCGCCATCAGGGGGTTCCCATAACGGGCAAATCACGGTATGACGGCGGCTAATCCGAGTTTCCATCATATTGCTCGACGGTGAATCAGGCCGCCAGCACCTGCCCGTCGGCCACGGTGACCTTGACCGGGGTCAGCCCGGTGGTGGCCGGTCCCTTCTTCACCGCGCCGGAGCCGGCGTCGAACTGGCTGCCGTGGTTGGGGCAGGTGATGGTGCCGTTGGCCGGTGGCGCGACCGGGGTGCCGGCGTGCGGGCAGGCCGCGTTGAACGCCCTGACCTCAGTCTCCGAGGCCCGGACCAGCAGCAACGGTCCCTGCGGCCCGGTGACCACGGCGCCTTTGCCGACCGGGATGTCGGCCAGCTTGGCCAGCGCCCCGCCCGGGGCCGCCCCGCCGGTGCCGCCGGGTGTGCCGCCGGGTCCGGATCCGGCCGGTGTCTCGGTGCCGCAGGCCGAGACCAGCCCGGCGGGCACGAGCAGGGCCGCGGCCAGTCCGCACAGCACGGTGCGCCGGGTGGGTCTGGGCAGCTCGGGAGCGGGCACGGGAACCTCCTGTGGTGGGTGGACGGTCCAGTTGGTGCCCTGTACTACGAGAGCTCCGCGAACCGGGTTCAGCCGGTGGCCAGCCGGACGATCTCCTCGGTGACGAGTTTGGGCACCTGTTCCGGAATCCAGTGCGTGATGCCCTCGACCTCGACGAACCGGTAGGGCCCGGTCACGTGCTGCGCGCAACGCTCCGCGCCTGCCCGGCCGAGGGCGCGGTCCTCGGTGCTCCAGAGGTAGGTGGTGGGCACGGTGACGCGGCCGAGCTCGCCGAGCTCGGGGCCGATCGCCCGGTACCAGTTGAGCGCCCCGGTCAGCGCCGCCCGCTGCCCGAGCAGGGCCAGGTGCGGGGCCGCCTGCTCCGGCGTCAGCGGCGGGACCATGGTCTCGCGCAAGCGCTGGGCATCCTCGGCGAGCAGCACGTCCTCGGCCTTGCCCTCGGTGCGGAACAACTCGATGTAGGCGGAGCGGGCCTGCTGGTCGGCATCGTGCGCGCGGGCCCAGGCGAAGGCGGCCGGGTGCGGCACGGACAGCGCGGTCAGCGTGCGGGTCCGCGCCGGGTGCCGGACGGCCACGTTCCAGGCCACGATGGCGCCCCAGTCGTGGCCGGCCACGTGCGCGGCGGGCACGTCGAGGGCGTCCAGGATGCCGATCGCGTCGGCGGCCAGCAGCGGGATGTCGTAGCCGTCGACCGCCTCCGGCCGGGCGCCGGGTGAGTAGCCGCGCTGGTCCGGGGCGACGGTGCGGTAGCCGCGGGCGTTGAGCAGCTCGACGACCTCGTCCCAGCAGTGGTGGGACTGCGGGAAACCGTGCAGCAGCAGCACCACCTCGCCGTCGGCCGGTCCGGACACGGCCACGTCGAAGGTCAGCTCACCGAGGCGAATCTCCATGCGCCCCAACGTACCTCTCCCGCAGCACCCGGATCGCCTTGACCGCGCGCGGCCCGTCCCAGGACTGGATGGCCACGGCCGGGTAGTGCTCGTCGTGCGGCAGGTCCAGCTTGGCGAAGTAGGCCTTGTCCGGGAAGCTGATGCCGAGGATCTCCTGCCAGGACAGGCGTTTGCGGGCGACGAACCCGCGCACGTCCACCCCGTCGGCGTCGATGACCAGCCGGGGCCTGGTCAGCACCAGCGCGCCCGCGGCCAGCAGCACGCCGACGATGACCATGGCCACCTGGTCGGAGATCCGGAAGTGCGCGCCGGTGTAGGTGGCCCGCATGAAGATCCCGGCGCTGGCGAAGGCCAGGAACAGGATCGGGGCCAAGGTGAACCCGATGATCCGGACCAGGTGCGGGCGGATGACGACGGCGGCGGGGGTCGCGGTCTCGGTCTGCTCTGCCACGACCGTCATTTTCCACCTCGCAGCTGCCGCAGCGTCACCGCGGTGTCGATGGCCGCCACACAGGCCTCGAAGCCCTTGTCCTCAGCGCTGCCCGGCCGCCCGGAGCGGTCCAGGGCCTGTTCCAGGGTGTCGCAGGTGAGCACGCCGTTGCCGACCGGGGTGGACTCGTCCAGGGCGATCCGGGTGAGGCCGTCGGTGACCGCGTCGCAGACGTACTCGAAGTGCGGGGTGCCGCCGCGGATGACCACGCCGAGGGCGACCACCGCGTCGTAGCGGCGGGCCAGCTCCTGGCAGACCACCGGCAGCTCGATCGCGCCCGCGACCCGGACCACGGTCGGCTCGGGCACGCCGGCCTTGGCCGCGGCGGCCAGCGCGCGCTCCACCAGCAGGTCGGTGATCTCGGGATGCCAGCGGGTGGCCGCGATCGCCACGCTCAGCCCACCGGCCTCCGGAACCTCGATCTCCGGCCGTCCTGCCCCGCTCATGCCCGGTCTCCCGTCTCCGCCCCGAGGTTCTCGAGGTCGTACAGCTCGTGGCCCATCCGGTCCCGCTTGGTGCGCAGGTAGCGCAGGTTCTCCGGGTTGGGCCGGATCGGCATCGGCACCCGGTCGACCACGCGCAGGCCGTAGCCCTCCAGGCCCACGCGCTTGGCCGGGTTGTTGGTGAGCAGCCGCATGGAGCGGATGCCCAGGTCGGAGAGGATCTGCGCGCCGGTGCCGTAGTCGCGGGCGTCGGCCGGCATGCCCAGGGCGAGGTTGGCGTCCACGGTGTCGGCGCCATTGTCCTGCAGCTGGTAGGCCTGCAGCTTGTGCATCAGGCCGATGCCGCGGCCCTCGTGGCCGCGCATGTAGAGCACCACGCCGCGGCCCTCGGCGGCGACCGCGGCCAGCGCGGCGTCGAGCTGGGGCCCGCAGTCACAGCGCAGCGAGCCGAACACGTCGCCGGTGAGGCATTCGGAGTGCACCCGCACCAGCACGTCCTCGCCGTCGCCGAGCTCGCCGGTGACCAGGGCCACGTGCTCGATGCCGTCCAGCAGGCTGTCGTAGCCGACCGCGCGGAAGACGCCGTGCGCGGTGGGGATGCGGGCCTCGGCGACCCGCTGCACCTGCTTCTCGAAACGGCGGCGGTAGGCGATGAGCCCGGCGATGCTGATCAGCTTGAGGTCGTGCTCGGCGGCGAAGACCTCCAGCTCGTCGCGGCGGGCCATGTCGCCGTCGTCCTTCTGGCTGACCACCTCGCACAGCACCCCGGCGGGCCGGAGTCCGGCCAGGCGGGCCAGGTCCACGGCGGCCTCGGTGTGGCCGGGACGGCGCAGCACGCCGCCTTCCTTGGCGCGCAGCGGGACCACGTGGCCGGGCCGGTTGAAGTCAGCCGCGGTGGAGGCGGCGTCGGCGAGCAGCCGGATGGTGTACGCCCGGTCGGCGGCGGAGATACCGGTGGACACGCCGCTGCGGGCGTCCACCGTCACGGTGTAAGCGGTGCCGCGGGCGTCCTGGTTGGTGTGGTACATCGGCGGCAGGTCGAGCCGGTCGCAGTCGGACTCCGGCAGCGGCACGCAGATGTAGCCGGAGGTGTAGCGCACGGTGAAGGCGATCAGCTCCGGGGTGGCCTTCTCCGCGGCGAAGATGAGGTCGCCCTCGTTCTCCCGGTCCTCGTCGTCGACCACGATGACGGGCCTGCCCGCCGCGATGTCGGCGATGGCTGCCTCGATGGTGTCGAATTCGGTCACCGGGTCTCCTTGGTAGCGGCCGTGATGGCCCCGCTGGCGAGCTTCTCGACGTACTTCGCGAGCACGTCCACTTCCAGGTTGACCTGGTCCCCGGGCTGCCGGATACCAAGTGTGGTCAAGTCGAGCGTTGTTGGGATGAGGCTCACGGTGAAGAAGTCCTCGCCGACCTCGACCACGGTCAGCGAGACGCCGTCGATGGCCACCGAGCCCTTCTCCACCAGGTAGCGGGACAGCGCCGGCGGGATGGCCACCCGGACGAGCTCCCAGTGCGCGGAGGGCTCGCGCGCGGCGATGGCGCCGGTGCCGTCCACGTGGCCCTGCATGATGTGCCCGCCCAGGCGCTGGCCCACGGCGGCGGCGCGCTCCAGGTTGACCGGGTCGCCGGCGGCGGCCTTGCCGAGGTTGCTGCGCTGGAGGGTCTCGCGCATCACGTCGGCGGTGAACACGCCGTCCCCGGCCTCGACCACGGTCAGGCAGACGCCGTTGACCGCGATCGAGTCGCCGTGCTTGGCGTCGGAGGTGACCAGCGGCCCGGCCACGGTGATCCGCGCCGCGTCGGTGAGCTGCTCGACCGCGACGAGATAGCCTCGTTCCTCCACGATCCCGGTGAACACGTCGTCCTCCTCCTACGGCGCGGGTACCGCGCTGATCCGCACGTCCGGTCCGCTCCTGCCGACCTCTTCGAACTGCAACCGCACGGTGTCGGCGATCGTTCCCACCCCGGCCTCGGCCAGCGCGGCCGGACCGGCGCCGAGCAGGCCGGGGGCCAGGTAGAGCAGCACCCGGTCGATCAGCCCGGCGGCGGCGAAGGCCCCGGCCAGCCGCGGCCCGCCTTCCAGCAGCACGTCCACCGCGCCGAGGGCGGCCAGCTCGGCCAGCACCATCTTGGGCTCGTGCGTGCGCAGGTGCAGGGTCCGCGCCGCGTCGTTGCGCACCCTGGCCGCGGCGGGCAGGTCGCCCGCGCCGACCACCACGCGCAGCGGCTGCCGCGGCGCCAGGCCGCCGTCGGGGGTGCGGGCGGTGAGCTCGGGGTCGTCGGCGAGCACGGTGCCGCGGCCGACCATGATCGCGTCAGCCTGGCCGCGCAGCCGGTGCACCTCGGCCCTGGACTCCGGGGAGCTGATCCAGCGGCTGGTGCCGTCGGCGGCGGCCACCCGCCCGTCCAGAGTCGCGGCGTACTTCCAGGTCACGTGCGGGCGGCCGGTGCGGGCGTGGTGCAGCCAGGCACGCAGCGGCCCGCGCCGCACCTGCTCGGCCAGCAGGCCCTCGCTGACCTCGACGTCCCCGGCGCGCAGCCGGTCGGCGCCACCGGCCGCCCTGGGGTTGGGGTCGGCCACCGCGTAGTGCACCTCGGCGACGCCCGCGGTGAGCAGGGCGTCCACGCAGGGCGGGGTGCGGCCGGTGTGGTTGCAGGGTTCCAGGGTCACCACGGCGCAGCCGCCCCTGGCCTTCTCCCCCGCCTCGCGCAGGGCCATCACCTCGGCGTGCGGGCCGCCGGGCGGCTGGGTCGCGCCCACCCCGGCCACGGCGCCGTCGGCGTCCAGGATGACCGCGCCGACCGGCGGGTTGGGGCTGGTGGTGCCCAGCACGGCGGTGCTGGCGGCGATGGCCGTGCGCATCGCCTCCACCAGCGGCAGCCGGTCCTGGGGGCTCATCCCCGGACCGCGGCGGCCTTGGCGCGCAGCGCGCTGACGGCGGCGGCCGGGTCGTCCGCGCCGTAGACGGCCGAGCCCGCCACGAAGCAGTCCACCCCGGCCTCGGCGGCGGCTTCGATGGTGTCGTCGTTGATGCCGCCGTCGATCTCCACCACCAGCTTCAGGTGGCCGGTGTCGACCAGGCGGCGGGCGGTGCGGACCTTGTCCAGCACCTCCGGCATGAAGGACTGGCCGCCGAAGCCGGGCTCGACCGACATGACCAGCAGCGTGTCGTAGTGCTTGAGCACCTCGAGATAGGGCTCCAGCGGGGTGCCGGGCTTGATCGACAGCCCGGCCTTGGCGCCTGCGGCCTTGAGGTCCTTGGCCAGCTTGACCGGGTCCTTGGCCGCCTCGACGTGCACGGTGACGTTGTAGGCGCCCGCCTCGGCGTAGCCGATCGCCCAGCGGTCCGGGTCCTCGATCATCAGGTGGCAGTCGATCGGGATGTCGGTGGCCTTGAGCAGCGATTTGACCACGGGCAGGCCGAGGGTCAGGTTGGGCACGAAGTGGGCGTCCATCACGTCCACGTGCAGCCAGTCGGCGCCGCGCACGGCGGCGGTCTCCTCGGCGAGACGGGCGAAGTCGGCGGAGAGGATCGACGGCGCGATCATCGGCTGGCGGCACACGCCGGTGAGTCTATGCCGCCCGCTGACGCCGCCTGGACAGCAGGTATGCGCCCACGAGCATGAGCAGGAACGGGACCCCGGCCAGCCAGGCGGTGGCGAACTGCTCGGTGAAGGCGGTGGTGACCAGCACGGCGGCGACGAAGAGCATCGCGGCCACCGTGGTGTAAGGCGCGCCGGGCAGCCGGACCGGGGAGGGCGGCAGCCCGGCGGCGGCACGCTGTCTCCGGAAGGCCAGCTGGGTGGCGAAGATGAGGATCCAGGCGACCAGCGCGCCGAACAGCGCCAGGCCCACCAGCAGCGGGAACGCCTCGGCCGGGGACAGCACGGAGACCAGCACCGCGATCACCAGGCCGAGCGCGACCACGCCGAGCGCGCGGGTGGGCGAGCCGCGCCCGGAGACCTTGGCCAGCGCGCGGGGGGCGTGCCCGTCGCGGGCCAGCGAGTAGAGCATCCGGGAGCTGAGGTAGAGGTTGGTGTTCATCGCCGAGAGCGCGGCGGTGAGGATGACGAAGTTCATGATCCCGGCCGCGGCGGGGATGCCGGCGAAGGTGAACAACCTCACGAACGGGCTCTCCAGGACCCCCTGCGCGGAGGCGGTCTCCCGCCACGGCACGATGCTGACCACCACGGCCATGCCGAGCACGTAGAACAGCACCAGCCTGGCCACCATGCCCTTGGCCGCGCGCGGCACGTCCCTGGCGGGGTCCTTGGACTCCGCGGCGGTGACCGCGACCGCCTCGGTGCCCAGGTAGGAGAAGGTGACCACGGTCACCGCCAGCCAGACCGCGCCGAGCCCGTTGGGCGCGAACCCGCCGTCGTGCCAGGCCGAGAGTCCCGGCGAGGGGTGGCCGGGCAGGCCGAAGGCCAGGTAGGCCGCGCCGAGCAGCACGAACACCACGATGGTGGCGACCTTGATCATGGCGAACCAGTACTCGAACTCGCCGAAGAAGCGCACCGAGGCGAAGTTGACCGCGAGCACGCCGAGGGAGAACAGCAGCACCGGCAGCCACAGCGGCAGCTGCGGGAACCAGAACCGCGCGTACAGCCCGGCGGCGACCACCTCGCTGCCGATGTTGACCACCTGCGCGGCCACATAGATCCAGCGCTGCACGAACCCGGCCATCGGCCCGAGGTAGCGGTGCGCGACCGTGCCGAAGCCGCCGGGTTCGGGGTGCACCACGGTCATCTCGGCCAGCGCGTAGGCCAGCGCAAGCGCGGCGACGGCGGCCAGCAGGTAGGCCAGCACCACCGCGGGCCCGGCCAGTGAGATGGCCAGTCCGGAGCCGAGGAACAGGCCGGTGCCGATGGCCCCGCCGATGGCGATCATGCCGACCTGTCTGCCGGTCAGCTCCCGGCGCAGCCCCTGGTGTTCCACAAGGGACCATCGTGCCACTTCCACAGTGGACTGATTGCCAGGCCTCAGGTCAGCTGGTAGCCCGCCCTGGGCACGGTGCGGATGACGCAGGGCTCGCCGAGCTTGCGGCGCAACGTCATCACCGCCATCCGGACCGCGTTGGTGAACGGGTTGGCGTGCTCGTCCCAGGCCTTCTCCAGCAGCTGTTCCGGGCTGACCACCGAGCCCTGCGCGCGCAGCAGCACCTCGAGCACGGCGAACTCCTTGGGCGACAACAACAACGGCGTGCCGTCGCGCAGCGCCCGGTGCCGGGCCAGGTCCAGCACCACGCCGCGGTGTTCCAGCACCGGTGGCAGCGCGGGGCTGGCCCGCCTGCCCAGGGCGCGGATGCGGGCCAGCAGCTCGGCGAAGGCGTAGGGGCGGGCCAGGCAGTCGTCGGCGCCCAGCTCCAGGCCGTGCAGGCGATCGGCCAGCGCGGGGCCGGTGACCAGCAGCAGCCTGGCCTCCGGCGCGAGCACGGATGTCTTGGCGCACAACCGGTCCCAGCCGGGCAGCTGCTGGTCCAGCACCAGCACGTCGTAGTCGTGCACCCCCAGCCGCGCCAGCACCCCCGCGGTGTCGCGGCAGTGGTCCACCGCGATCGAGAGCCGCCGCAACGCCTCGACCTCGTCCTCGGACCTCCGGTGCGCGGCCTCCCCGAGCAGCACCCGCATGTCCCGATCCCCGTTCTGTCAGCGATCCATAAAGATCGTCCTTAGCGGCCCGATAAGCACCGCCACATAGACCTGACGCCACAGCCGGGCGTGTGTTGCGTCCGGAGTGGATGGTGGAGGTGGCCGGTGCGCACTGCGCTGGAGAGACTGTGGCGCAGCCCACTCGGGCGCGCGGGGATCATCGTGGCGAACCTGGTCGCGCTGATCGCCCTGTTCACGCGGTGGGGCGACCAAGGGCTGTTCGTGTTCACCACGCCGATCGACCTGGACGTCTACCGGATCGGCGCGCAGGTGTGGCTGGACGGCGGCGAGCTGTACGGGACGATGCCGCTGACCCAGGCCGGGGTGGGCCTGCCGTTCACCTACCCGCCGCTGGCCGCGGTGCTGTTCGTGCCGCTGACCTGGATCTCCTGGAGCACCGCCGCGCTGGCGCTGACCTCGCTGACCGCGGCGCTGACCGCGCTGGTGGCCGCCATGGTGCTCAACCGGCTCGGCGTTCGCGCGGCCGGCCGGGTGCCGTGGCCGCTGCTGACCGCGCTGCCGCTGGCGCTGGCGCTGGACCCGATCCGCGGCACCGCCGGGTTCGGGCAGATCAACATGATCCTGCTGGCCCTGGTCGCGGTGGACTGCCTGGCCCGCGCCCCGCGCTGGCCGCGCGGCCTGCTGATCGGCATCGCGGCCGCGATCAAGCTCACCCCCGCGGTGTTCCTGCTGTTCTTCCTGCTGAACAAGGACCGGCGGGCCGCGCTGACCACGGTGCTGAGCTTCCTGGGCGCGACCGCGCTCGGTTTCCTGCTGGCCGCCCGCGACTCGGCCCAGTACTGGACCGAGACCCTGTTCGACACCGGCCGCATCGGCGGCGCCACCTACCCGGGCAACCAGTCGATCAAGGGCCTGCTGGCCAGGACCGGCCTGGAGGGCGTGCCACTGACCGTGCTGTGGCTGCTGTTGTCCCTCGGTGTGCTGTTCCTGCTGCTGCGCGGCATGCGCCAGGCCTTCGACACCGTCGGCGCGCCGTGGGCGCTCTCGCTCAACGCGCTGGGCGGGCTGCTGGTCTCGCCGGTGTCCTGGTCGCACCACTGGGTGTGGGCGATGCCGGTGCTGCTGTGCCTGGTGGTGCACGGCGCGCGGGCCAAGGACAAGCTGGCGCTCTCGCTGGCCGGGGTGTTCGGACTCGTCACCTTCCTGTCCCCGCACTGGTGGTTCTCCTACTACGACCACCTGGGCTGGAACCTGGCCCAGCACGTGCTGGGCAACGCCTACACCCTCTCCGCCGCGGCGATCCTGGTGCTGGCCCCGAGACTGTTCGTCACCGAACGTTCCGGTGAGCTCGCGGATACGGCCAACCGGGCGAAGTTGTCCCCCGTCTGACGGTAGGCACCTGATCTCCGGCTGCGCGCCGAGCCGGGGTCCCACCAGACTGGCCACATGGGTCGAATCGCCATCGTTGGCTCAGGTCAGTCCGGACTCCAGCTCGGTGTCGCGCTCCTGCGGGACGGCGACCACGACATCACCCTCTACTCCCCCGTCACCGCGGAGCAGATCGCCTCGGGCCGGCTCCCCTCCAGCGCCGCGGTCTTCGGCGCGGCCAGGGAGCTGGAGCGGGCGGCGGGATTGTCGTTGTGGGACAACGAGGATCCGTTGATCGACGGTCTGCGGCTGCGGATCGGCGACGGCGCGGGCGGCACCGCGGTGGGGTGGGACACCCCGCTGCGGGCCGCCGCCCAGGCCGTGGACCAGCGGGTGAAGTACCCGGCCTGGCTGGCGGTCTTCGAGCAGCTGGGCGGCAGGCTGGTGATCGAGCAGGTCACCCCGGAGTCGCTGGATCGCATTGCGGCGCACCACGATCTGACCGTGGTGGCCAGCGGCAAGGGCGGGCTGAGCAAGATCTTCCCGGTGCGCGCACAGTCCCCCGTCGCGCGCACCCTGGGCCTGTGCGCGGTGCACGGCCTGCGGGTGAGCAGCCCGGACCGGGTGCGTTTCAGCATCCTGCCCACGGTCGGCGAGGTGATCGCCATCCCCGCGGTCACCGCGGACGGCCCGGCCTGGTTCATGCTGCTGGAGTCGGTCCCCGGCGGCCCGATGGACCGCTGGGCGGAAAGCGCTACCCCGCGGGCGCACCTGGCGCTCACCGAGGAGTTGCTGACCGAGTTCTTCCCGTGGGAGGCCGAGGGTTTCCGCGGCGCGGAGCTGGTCGACGAGCACGCCTGGCTGGCCCACCCGAGCGGTCTCCAGCCCACCGAGCGCGCCCCGGTGACCACCCTGCCCTGTGGGAAACCGGTGCTGGGCCTGGCCGACGTGGTGGTGCTCAACGACCCGATCGCCGGTCAGGGCGCGAACAACGCCGCCCACCACGCGGCCGTGACGCACCGGGCGATCCGCGGCCACGACGGCCCGTTCGACGAAGCCTGGATGCACCGCTGCTTCGCCGAGTTCTGGTCGCACGCCCAGTGGTCGACGAAGTTCTCCCACGCTCTGCTGGCCCCGCCGCCGGCGCACGTGCAGAAGCTGCTCGGCCTGGCCGCGATGCGCCCGGCGATCGCCGAACGCTTCGCCAACGGCTTCGTCAACCCACCTGACCTCCAGGAGTGGTTCTTCACCGAAGCCGCGGCGGAGCGCTACCTGGCCACGGTCTGACTCACTCCGCCGGGCGGCGGAACAGGGCGCAGAACATGGCGTCGGTGCCGTGCCGGTGCGGCCACAGCTGCACCGACGGGCCGGGGCCGAGGTCGGGCACGTTCGGGAAGTACTCGCGGGTGTCCAGCTGTTCCGCGCCGGTGCGGCGGGCGACCTCGGCGACCACGCTGACCGTCTCCCGCAGGTGCGGCGAGCAGACCACGTAGGCGACCACCCCGCCGGGGCGGACCAGGTTCAGCGCGGAGAGCAGCAGCTCGCGCTGGAGCTTGGTCAGCTCGGCCAGGTCGTCGGGGCGGCGGCGCCAGCGGGCCTCCGGGCGGCGGCGCAGCGCGCCCAGCCCGGTGCACGGGGCGTCGACCAGGACCCGGTCGTAGCCGCCCTCGGGCAGGCCGGGGTCGCGGCCGTCGGCGATGTGCACGGTGATGGGCAGGCCGGAGGTGGCCTTGCGGACCAGGTCGGCGCGGTGCGGGGCCTTCTCCACCGCGTCCAGGGTGCCGCCCTGCATGCTGACCAGCGCGGCCAGCATGCCGGCCTTGCCGCCGGGTCCGGCGCACAGGTCCAGCCAGGTCTCGTCCGGGCCCGCCAGCGGCGCTCGGCTCAGTGCCAGGGCGCACAGCTGGCTGCCCTCGTCCTGCACCGCGGCCAGGCCCTCGCGCAGCGGGTCCAGGTCGCCGGGGTCGCCCGCCCCGGGGTCCAGGTGCACGCCGTAGGGCGAGTAGGGGGCTTCCTCGCCGCCGGTGATGGCGGCCAGCTCCTCGGCGGTGACCTCGCCGGGACGCGCGGCCAGGTGCACGGCCGGCCGGGCGTCGTCGGCGGCCAGCGCGGCGGCCAGTTCGGCCTTCTCCGGGCCGAGGGCCTCGGCGAAGGCCTGGGCGATCCACTTGGGGTGGGCGTTGGCGAAGGCCAGGTGCCCGACCGGGTCGCTGTCCTCGTCGGGGGCGAGCTCGGCGACCCAGGCCTCCTCGTCCTGCTGGGCGACCCGGCGCAGCACCGCGTTGGCGAAACCGCCGGCGCCGGTGCCCAGTTCCAGGCGGACCAGGTCCACGGTGGAGGCGACCGCGGCGTGCGCGGGGACGCGGGTGCGCAGCAGCTGGTAGGCGCCCAGCCGCAGCGCGTCCAGCGCGACACCGTCCACTTCGGCCAGCGGCCGGTCGCTGCACGCCTGCAGGACCGCGTCGAGGAGGCCCTGGGCGCGGCAGGCGCCGTAGGTGAGCTCGGTGGCCAGTCCGGCGTCGCGGCCGTGCAGGCGCCGGTCGCGGAGCAGGCCGGGCAGCACGAGGTTGGCGTAGGCGTCGCGTTCGCGGACCGCGGTCAGGGTGTCCAGGGCGGCTTTGCGGGCCGGGTCGGTCTCCGGCGGACGGCGCGGCCCCGAGCGCCGGCGCGGGGGTCCGCTGCGGTCCGAGCGGGCCTGCCGACGGTTGGGCTGGTGCATCATCCGAGCCGTTCTCCCTGTTCCGGCCGCACGCCCCGAGCCCAGTCGGTGGCGGCCATCCGTTTCTTGCCCTGGGCCTGGACCTCGCCGAGGGCGAGTGGTCCGGTCGCGGTGCCGACGAGCACCCTGCGTTTTTCCACCCGCAGCTCGCCGGGCGGCAGCGCCTCGGCTTCGACCGGGGTGAGCGGTCCGAGTTTGAGGCGTTCGCCGCGGAACTCCGCCCAGGCCCCCGGTTCGGGGGTGACCGAGCGGACCAGCCGGTCCACCGCGGTGGCCGGCTGGGTGAAGTCGGCCTTGGCGTCCTCCACGGTGACCTTGCCCGCGTAGGTGACGCCCTCCTCCGGCTGCGGCCGGGCCTCCAGGGTGCCGTCTTCGATGCCGTCCATGGTCGCGGTGAGCAGCCGCGCGCCGGAGCGGGACAGCCGGTCCAGCAGCTCACCGGCGGTGTCGCGGTCCCGGACGGTCTCGGTGACCACGCCGAAGACGGGTCCGGCGTCGAGGGGTTTGACGATCCGGAAGGCGCTGGCCCCGGTGATCTCGTCGCCCGCCTTGATCGCGGCCTGCACCGGAGCCGCGCCGCGCCAGGCGGGCAGCAGCGAGAAGTGCAGGTTCACCCAGCCGTGTCTGGGGATGTCCAGGGTGCGCTGGGGCAGCAGCGCCCCGTAGGCGACCACCGGGCAGCAGTCGGGGTCGAGCTCGCGCAGCCGCGCCAGGAACTGCTCATCCCCGGCTTTCTCCGGGGTGAGCACCTCGATGCCGTGCTCGTCGGCCAGGGCACCGACCGGGGAGCGGTGCAGGCTGCGGCCACGACCGGCGGGCGCGTCGGGGCGGGTGACCACGGCCACCACCTCGTGCCGCGGCGAGTCGATCAGGGCGCGCAGGGAGGGCAGCGCCACCTCGGGCGTGCCGGCGAAGACCAGGCGCATGTCAGCGACCCCCGCCGAAGAGCGGGTGCGGGCTCTGCTTGATCACCGGGGCGGCGGTTTCCTGGCCGAACCAGCCGGACTCGCGGATCTGCTTGAGCGCGAGCTTGCGGGTCTCGGCGTCCAGCCGGTCCACGAACAGCACCCCGTCCAGGTGGTCGGTCTCGTGCTGGATGCAGCGGGCCAGCAGGTTGGAGCCCTCGACCTCGACGGGCTCGCCGTGCATGTTCCAGCCCTTGGCGACCACGTGCAGGTGGCGGCGGCAGTCCCAGCGCAGGCCGGGGATGGACAGGCAGCCCTCGGGGCCGTCCTGCTCGTCCTCGCCGACCACGTCGAAGGTCGGGTTGATCAGGTGTCCGGCGAAGCCGTCGCAGTGGTAGGTGAACACGCGTAGCCCGACCCCGATCTGCGGCGCGGCGAGCCCGGCCCCGCCCTGGCCCTCCATGGTGTCCCAGAGGTCCTTGACCAGGTGGCGCAGCTCGGCATCGAAGTCGACGACCTCGGTGGCGGGGGTCCGCAGCACCGGGTCCCCGAATAGCCTGATCGGCTGGACTGTCACACGGCTCCCTTCAGGGCGGTTCGGACTGGTCGAGTCTAGAGGTTGAAAATAATCCGCAACGTTGGACGCCGAGCGGTCACTTACCCATGTGACGGCGTTCGTGAGACAGAACTGGGGTGCGATGGTCTTGGCCCAACCTGCCGGCCAGCCTGAGCCGGTTCCGCGAGCTGACGGACGCGATGACGATCGGGTCCTGTGGCAGCGGGCGGCGGCGGATGACCGCAACGCCTTCGGTGAGCTGTTCGAGCGGCACGCCGAGGCGGTGTGGAACCACGCCTACCGGCTGACCGGGTCCTGGTCCGCGGCCGAGGACCTGACCTCCAGCACCTTTCTGACCGCCTGGCGCAAGCGGGCTGAGCTCACCCTGGTCCGCGAGTCCGCGCTGCCCTGGCTGTACACGGTGGCCGGCAACCTGGCCCGCACCGAGTTCCGCCGGGCCGGTCGGTTCCGGCGGGCGCTGTCCCGGATGCCGCACCTGCACGTGGTGCGCGACCACGCCGAGGACGTGGTCGACCAAGTCGACGGCGACCGGCGACTACGCAAGGTCCTGGCGGCGGTGGGTGAGCTGCCCAGGGCCGAACGTGAGGCCGTGCAGCTGTGCCTGCTCGGCGAGCTGTCCATCGCCGAGGCCGCCGAGGCCCTCGGGGTGGCCGAGGTGAGTGTGCGTTCCCGGATATCCCGTGCCCGCAGCCGGCTGCGTGGCCTGCTGGAGGAGGAGCTGTGATGGACGACAAGTTCGAGCTGCCTCCGCGGCGGGAGCTGCCGGAGGACATCAAGGACCGGATGCGCGCCACGGTGCGGATGCGGATGGACGACCCGCAGTTCGAGCCGGAGGGCAGGGGCCGCCGGTTCGTGGCCGCGGCGGCGGCGATCCTGGTGGTCGCGGTGGGTGCGGCCGTGGTGGTGCAGTCGGTGCAGGACGACCACTCCGCCAACGACCCGAAGGAGACCACCACCTCGCCGAACCCGACCGAGGGGTACCAGAGCTGGAACCAGGGCATGGCGGACCGGAGCCTGGTGGACCGCTGCTGGCGGGCGGCGATAGCCAGCCCGCAGGCCGACCGCTACCCCAGCCGCCGCGAGGAGTGGATGGGCGGGCGGCAGATGAACTGGGGCCAGGTGCAGCAGGTCGGGCTGCGGCTCGGCCAGCGCGTCGCGGCCTGCGAGCTCAGCGAGACCACGGTGTGGCTGTCCGAGCCGCAGACACCGCTGGCCCCGGATGACCCCACGCCGATCCGGCTGATGATGCTCACTCCCAACGGCGGTTCGGCGGTGAACGTGCGCGACGGGGTCGGTAAGACCATCGTCGGCGTTGACCAGTCCGCGCGTGGCGGCGAGGTGGCCGCCCTGGAGCCCTACGACGTGTTCTACGGGGTGCGGGTCGGCGAGCCGCGGCAGCTGCCCAGGGGCGCGAAGGTGCACGTGGGCACGCAGAAGGCCGGGGAGCAGTACAGGTTCGACGACGTGCAGTACCCGGACCCGCAGGGACCGCTGGTCACCGTGCTGGACCGGCCGCTGCCGCCCGCCGAGCGCACCTCGGTGGCCGGGAGGAAGCTGGCCGAGTGCATCACGAACGAGCGGACCAGGCACTTCACCCCGCTGGTCGGCGCGGAGCTGCTGGTTCCCGGCGCCTACACCGAGTACCAGAGCCCAACGGGCAAGAAGCAGTGGGCGGTGGTGGCCCGGTACAAGAACCAGATGGCGACCTGTGCCTGGAACCAGCGCTCCGGGGACTACCGGCTGGGCCTCAACCGAGCCTTCGACGATGTGCGGCCACCGCTCAACGAGTTCGTCGGCTACTCCGGTCAGCTCACCGTCGAGTCGGACAAGCCGCTCGCCCAGGACGGGACGGATGCCGTGCACGCCGGTTTCACCGGGGAGGTCTCGGAGCGGGTGGCGGAGCTGAGCCTGGCCCTGCCCAACGGCACCCCGCTGCGGGTCACGCTCAAGAACGGCACCTTCACCGCCCAGGTGACCGGCGCGCCGCTGACCTCGGCGCAGCTGGACATCCCCAGGGTCACCTACGTGGCCAAGGACGCGACGGGCAAGGTGCTGGGCTCGGGGCAGCTGTACCCGGAGTAGCGACTCAGAGCAGTTCGAGTGGATCGAGCCGGACCCGGACCAGGTCCGGCTCTTTTCGCGCGGTGCGGGCGGCGACCGCGTCGTGCAGGGCGGCCGAGAGCGCCCTGCCGTCGGTGCGCGGGGCGCGGATGAGCGCGCGTTCGCGTTCCTCCTCCTGGCCGCGGGTCTCCAGCGGCACCGGGCCGAGGATCTGCGCGCTGGGCGGCAGGGCCAGGCCGTCGAGGAAGTCGTTGACCGCGGCCGGGGTGCCGTCCACGGTGGCGATGCGCACCGCGGGCGGGAAGCTGAGCTCGGTGCGCGCGTCCAGCTCGGTCTCGGCGTGCCAGACCGGGTCCCAGCGGACCAGTGCCTGCACCACGGGCAGGCTGGAGTCGGCGATGACCACCACCCGGCCGCCGTCGGCGGAGCCGCGGACCAGCGCGGCGGCGGTGAGCCAGCGGCGCAGCGCCTCCTCGGTGGCGCGCAGGTCGGCCCTGGCCAGCATGGCCCAGCCGTCCAGCAGCAGCGCGGCCCCGTAGCCGCCTTCGACGTAGGGTTCCGCGCCGGGGGTGGCCACCACCAGCGCGGGCTTGGCCGGAACCTCGGCGAGCACCTCCTCCGCCCCGGAGGTGCGCACCGGGACCCCGGGGAAGGCCCGGCCGAGCTCTTCGGCGGTGCGTTTCGCGCCGACCACCACGAACCGCAGCCGCCGCGAGCCGCAGGCCGGGCAGGAGAACCCGGCCTCGGTCGCCCCGCACCACCGGCAGGCGGCCGGCCGCGGCACATCCCCGCCCCCCGCGGGCAGCGCCAACGGCCCTGAACAGCGACGACAGCGAGCAGGGGCCCGGCAGCCGCCGCAGGCCAGCGCGGGCACGTAGCCGCGCCGGGGCACCTGCACCAGCACCGGCGCACCGGCGGCCAGCGCGCCGCGGGCGGCCTCGAAGGCCACCGAGGGCAGCCGCGCGGCCCTGGCGGCGGCGTCCCGGGCCTCTTGGCGGTCGTCCTCGCCGATGGAGGTGACCCTGGGCGCGGCGGCGCGCAGCTGCTCGCGGGCGGCGACGATCTCGTGCGCCCACCCGGTGCGCACCAGCAGCGCGGCCTCCGCGGTCCTGGCGAACCCGGCGACCAGCAGCGCCGCCCCGGTGGCATGGGCGCGCAGCATCAGCACATCGCGGGTGTGCGGGTAGGGCGAGCGCTGGTCGGCGTGCAGGTCGTCGCCGTCGTCCCAGACCACCAGCAACCCGGGGTCGGCCACCGGCGCGAACGCCGCCGCCCTGGTGCCCACCACGACCTTGACCGCCCCGCGCCGCACCGCCAGCCACCGCTTGTACCGCTCGGCCGGCCCGAGCTCGGCGGCCAGCGCCACCACCCCGGCCTCCCCCAGCACCCGCACACAGGCCGCGTGCACCCGAGCGAGGTCCCGGTGGTCGGGCACCACCAGCACCGCCCCCCGCCCAGCCGCGGCCACCTGCGCCGCCGCCTCGGCCAGCCGCGCGGGCCAGTCCTCCCCCGGCAGCGCCTGCCACACCGCGTGCGCGGGCCGGTTCCCCCGCAATGCCTCCAGGAACGCCCCACCCCGGGGATAGCGTGCCCACCCGGCCGGGTCAGGCGGCTCGGGCAGCGGCGCGGGCTCGCGCGGCGGGGCGGCCTCGGCCTTGGCGTGCCGGGGCGGGATGGCCAGCCGCAGCACGTCGATCAGGGTGCCGGCGTACCGGTCGGCCACCGCGCGGGCCAGCGAGAGGATCTCCGGGGAGAGCACGGGTTCGGCGGAGAGCACCCGGTCCAGGTAGGCGAGCTTGCCCTGGTGCCCGGACTCGGCGACCCGCTCCAGCAGGTACCCGTCCACCAACTGCCCGGCGAAGCGCACCCGCACCCGGCACCCGGGCACCGCGTCCTCGGCGTACTTGTCCGGCACCAGGTAGTCGAAGGGCCGGTCCAGGTGCGCCAGCGGGACGTCCACGCAGATCCGCGCCACCGGTTCGATGGCGGCGGGCTGCTGTTCCCCACGTCGGTACGCGCCTGGTTTGGCCACCTACCTGGTCTATCACGCCACCGAAAGTTCTCGGTGACAGGCCAGCCCACCCGGGTGTTGGCACCCGGACACGGCAACGGCCGAGCGCACCCGGGTGGGCAGGCTCGGCCGTTGTCAGGTCAAGCTCAGACCAGCAGGCCCTTGAGGGCGTCGGCGCGGTCGGTGTTCTCCCACGGCAGGTCGATGTCGGTCCGGCCGAAGTGGCCGTACGCGGCGGTCGGCGCGTAGATCGGGCGCAGCAGGTCCAGGTCGCGGATGATCGCGGCCGGGCGGAGGTCGAAGACCTCGGTGATGGCCTGCTGGATCTTCTCCGGGTCCACGGTCTCGGTGCCGAAGGTCTCCACGAACAGGCCCACCGGGGCGGCCTTGCCGATGGCGTAGGCGACCTGGACCTCGGCGCGGGTGGCCAGGCCGGCCGCGACGACGTTCTTGGCGACCCAGCGCATGGCGTAGGCGGCGCTGCGGTCGACCTTCGACGGGTCCTTGCCGGAGAAGGCGCCGCCGCCGTGGCGGGCCATGCCGCCGTAGGTGTCGACGATGATCTTGCGGCCGGTCAGGCCGGCGTCGCCCATGGGGCCGCCGATGACGAAGCGGCCGGTGGGGTTGACCAGGAGGCGGACGTCGCTGGTGTCGAGGTCCAGGCCGGCCAGCTCGGGCAGCACGACCTGCTCGCGGATGTCGACGGCGAGCATCTGCTCCAGGTCGATGTCGGCGGCGTGCTGGGAGGAGACGACCACGGTGTCCAGGCGGACCGGGCGGTCACCGGCGTACTCGATGGTGACCTGGGTCTTGCCGTCGGGGCGCAGGTAGGGCAGCACGCCGTCCTTGCGGACCTTGGTCAGGCGGCGGGACAGGCGGTGCGCCAGCGCGATCGGCAGCGGCATCAGCTCCGGGGTGTCGGTGCTGGCGTAGCCGAACATCAGGCCCTGGTCGCCCGCGCCCTGCTTGTCGATCTCGTCCTCGGCGCCCTCGACCCTGGACTCGTGCGCGGTGTCCACACCCTGCGCGATGTCGGGGGACTGCGAGCCGATGGCGACGTTCACGCCGCAGGAGTGGCCGTCGAAGCCCTTGGCCGAGGAGTCGTAGCCGATCTCCAGGATCTTCTCCCGCACGATGGTCGGGATGTCGGCGTAGGCCTCGGTGGTCACCTCGCCCGCGACGTGCACCTGGCCAGTGGTGATCAGCGTCTCCACCGCGACCCGGCTGCGCGGGTCCTTGGACAGCAGCCCGTCGAGGATCGAGTCGCTGATGGCGTCGCAGATCTTGTCCGGGTGCCCCTCGGTCACGGACTCACTGGTGAACAGACGGCTGTTCTGGCTCACGGTTCTCCCCTGGAGACAAGTTAGGTATGGCTAAGTAGCTTAGTGGGGGTGCCTAGAGCATGGCTCACAGGCGGGCAGAGCCGGAAAGCCGCGCGATCGCGTCCCACACTGTGGACGCGAACCGGGCTTTCGAGCCCTGTGGGATGGGCGCCTCTGCGCCGTCTGCCGTGAGCAGCCATCCCTGGTTGTGCTCGACCTCGAAGGCCTTGCCGTCGCCCACCGCGTTGACGACCAGCAGGTCGCAACCCTTGCGGGCGAGCTTCGCTCGTGCGTGGTCCAGCACATCGCCGCCTGGATCTCCAGTCTCCGCGGCGAACCCGACGACCAGTTGCCCCGGGCGTCGTCCCTTGACCAGCTCCACCAGGATGTCAGGGTTTCGCCGGAGTTCAAGCGGGTGTGGCTCGGAACCTTCGGTTTTCTTAATTTTGTGATCCACGAACTCTGCCGGTCGGAAGTCGGCGACGGCGGCGGCCATGACCACCACGTCTGCCTGTTCGGCGGCCTCGAGCATGGCCGCGCGCAGCTGCTCGGCGGTGCTCGCGGAGACCATGGTCACGCCGGCGGGGTCGCTGAGCGCGCCGCCGGTGACGGTGGAGACCAGGGTCACCTGTGCGCCGCGCTGGGCGGCGACCCTGGCCAGCGCGTAGCCCTGTTTGCCGGAGGACCGGTTGGTCAGGTACCGCACCGGGTCGAGGGGCTCGCGGGTGCCGCCGGCGGAGATGGCCACCCGCACGCCGGTGAGGTCGCGGGGCAGCGCGTCGGGGCGCTCCAGCAGCAGGGTGGCCAGCGCGACGATCTCACTCGGCTCGGGCAGGCGGCCTTTGCCGGTGTCCTTGCCGGTCAGCCGCCCGGCGGCGGGTTCGGCGACGATCACGCCCCGGGAGCGCAGGGTGGCCACGTTGGCCTGGGTGGCCGGGTGCTCCCACATCTCGGTGTGCATGGCCGGGACCATCAGCACCGGGCAGCGCGCGGTGAGCAGCGTGCCGGTGAGCAGGTCGTCGGCCATGCCCGCGGCGGCCTTGGCCATCAGGTCGGCGGTGGCGGGGGCGATGACGACCAGGTCGGCGCTCTGCCCGATGCGCACGTGCGGGACCTCAGGCACGTCGCTGAACACGCCGGTGGCCACCGGCTGGCCGGAGAGCGCTTCAAAAGTGGCGGCGCCGACGAAGCGGAGAGCCGCCTCGGTCGGCACCACGCGCACCGCGTGGCCGGACTCGGTCAGCCTGCGCAGGACCTCGCAGGCCTTGTAGGCGGCGATCCCGCCGCCCACGCCGAGCACGACCCGCGGCCGGTGCTCTGCTGGGGTGGAACTCACTCGCCTTCGGTGTGTTCGAGCACACCGGCGTGGATCTCGCGCATGGCGATGGACAGCGGCTTCTCCCGCGCGCCCGGCTCCACCAGCGGTCCGACGTACTCCAGCAGGCCCTCGCCGAGCTGCGCGTAGTAGTCGTTGATCTGACGGGCCCGCTTCGCGGCGTAGATCACCAGCGCGTACTTCGAGGTGACCTTCTCGAGCAGGTCGTCGATCGGCGGGTTGGTGATGCCCAGCGGGGTGCTGGCCGGGTCGGCCAGCACACCCAGCTCAGTGGGGATGCTCACTCGCATGCTCCTGCGGTCGTGTTGCGCACCGGATGAGTATCAGTGCCGGTCAACAAGGTTACCAAGTCCTCGGCGGCGCGTTGCACGTCGTGGTTGACGATCACCACGTCGAACTCGGCCTTGGCCGCCAGTTCCTCCCGGGCGGTGTCCAGGCGGCGGCGCACGACCTGCTCCGGTTCGGTGCCGCGACCGACCAGGCGGCCGACCAGCACCTCCCAGCTCGGCGGCGCCAGGAAGACCTGGACGGCCTCGGGGGCGGCCTGCCGGATGGCCCGCGCGCCCTGGAGGTCGACCTCGACCAGGATGGGAAGTCCCTGGTCGAGACGCTGCTCGATCGGTCCTTTCGGGGTGCCCGAACGGTGGGTGCCCCGGTGGATCTCCGCCCACTCCAGCAGCTCCCCCGCCTCGATCATGCGATCGAACTCGGCGGGGCTGACGAAGTGGTAGTCCCGCCCGTCCACCTCACCGGGGCGCGGGGCCCTGGTGGTGGCGGACACGCTGAACCACAGGTCGGGCATGATCTTGCGCAGCCGCCCGACCACGCTGCTCTTACCGACGCCCGAGGGGCCGGCCAGTACTACCAGCCGGCCCCTCGTGGTTGAGTCAGTCACTCGCCGCTGAACTCGGTCAGCAGCGCCTTGCGCTGCCGCTCACCGAGTCCGCGAAGACGACGGCTCGCCGCGATCTCCAACCGCTCCATGATCTGAGCGGCGCGAACCTTGCCAACGCCGGGAAGGGCCTCAAGAAGGGCCGAGACCTTCATCTTGCCCAGGACCTCATCGGTCTCCGCGGCCGCGAGCACGTCCTTGAGAGTGGTGCCGCCGCGCTTGAGGCGCTCTTTGAGCTCCGCGCGGGCACGACGAGCCGCAGCCGCCTTCTCCAACGCTGCGGCCCGCTGCTCCTCGGTCAGCTGGGGAAGGGCCACGTTATTCCTCCGTATGTGGGGTGTCCTCTGGAAAGGTGCCGCGACCGTACCGAGGGCTTCCGACTCGGCACAACGCGGGTCCGGATTCTCTGGCGCAAGCTAGCGCTGGAGTAGTCCCGTCCTCCGCCGGAAATCAGCCTGAGGGCTGAATCCCGTGCGCCGGGTCGTCGTTCTCGCGACGGACTTGGTTCGATGTCGTCCTTCGAAATTTCCGGTTCCGGCCTGGTTTCGAACCCAGTTCGGGACGCCGTTCTCGTCGGCCGTATCTGGCACCGGCCGCAACTACTACCAGCTCAGACCCTGTTGACGCCACCCGCCGCGGTCGGTCGCCTCGATCTTGTAGGTCACACGGAGGACAGCGCGGCCACGTCTTCGAGAGTTTTGCGAGCAGCCCCGCGAAGTGCTGCGACGTCCGGACCGTGCCGCAGGATGTCTCGCGAACTACTCGGCAGGACCAGCGGCAGGGCGTCCCCGAAGACCGATTTCAGCTCGGCCGGACCGGCCCCCTGCGCCCCGTAGCCAGGAGCCAGGATAGGGCCGTTGAGCTGCGACAACTCCAGTCCGTGACGGCCGACGGTGGCCCCGATGACCACGCCGATCGCACCCAGCGGGGCGGCGCCGGAGTTGACCTCCGCCGCCGCGTCCACAATGGACTGTGAGATCGTTTTGCCGTGCTCGGTGCGCGCGGACTGGACGGTGCGCGCCTCCGGGTTCGATGTGAGCGCCAGCACGAAAATTCCCCTGCCGTTTTCCTGCGCGGCGCGCACGGCCGGGTCCAGAGAACCGAATCCCAAATACGGCGAAAGTGTCACCGCGTCCCCGGCCAAAGGTGAACCTTCGGTCAGATATGCGGCGGCATAGGCGGCCATGGTGGACCCGATATCACCCCGTTTGGCGTCCACGAGCACCAGGGCGCCCGCCGCCCTGCCCTCCGCAATCACCCGTTCGAGTACCGCCACGCCCCGGGAGCCGTAGGCCTCGAAGAAGGCGGCCTGCGGCTTGAGCACGGCCACCTCCCCGGCCAGGGCCTCCACCGCGGTCAGCGCGAAGCGCTCCAGGCCGGCCGCGTCGGCGTCCAGGCCCCAGGCGGCGAGCAGGCCGGGGTGCGGGTCGATGCCCGCGCACAGCGGTCCCCTGGCGGAGACCGCTGCGTGCAGGCGAGCGCCGAAGGCGGCGGTCACCGGGCGTCCTTGAGGGCGGCCTGCAGCGCCTGCAGCGGCCGGACCTCGATATCGCCCCTGATCAGGGCTTCGATGCCGTGCACGGCGGCGGCGGCGCCCTGCACGGTGGTGATGCACGGGATGTCCTTGGCCACCGCGGCGGTGCGGATCTCGTAGCCGTCGATGCGCGGCCCGGAGTTGCCGTAGGGGGTGTTGATGACCATGTCCACCGCGCCGTCGTTGATCAGCTCGACGATGTCGCCCTGACCCTCGAAGTGCTTCCTTACCACGGTGCACGGGATCCCGTTGCGCCGGAGGACCTCGGCGGTGCCCTCGGTGGCAAGGATTTCGAACCCGAGGTCGGCCAGCCGCTTGATCGGGAAGACCATGGCCCGCTTGTCCCGGTTGGCCACCGAGACGAAGACCTTGCCGCTGGTGGGCAGCGAGCCGTAGGCGGCGGCCTGGGACTTGGCGAAGGCCTTGCCGAAGGAGACGTCGATGCCCATCACCTCGCCGGTGGACTTCATCTCCGGCCCGAGCAGCGAGTCCACGCCCTTGCCCTCGGGGGTGCGGAAGCGGTGGAAGGGCAGCACCGCCTCCTTGACCGCCACCGGCGCGTTGGCCGGCAGCTCGGCGCCGTCGCCGGTGGCCGGGAGCATGCCCTCGGTGCGCAGCTCGGAGATCTTGGCCCCGAGCATCACCCGCGCGGCCGCCTTGGCCAGCGGGACCGCGGTGGCCTTGGAGACGAAGGGCACGGTGCGGGAGGCGCGCGGGTTGGCCTCCAGCACGTAGAGCACGTCGTCCTTGAGCGCGTACTGCACGTTGAGCAGGCCGCGCACGCCGATGCCGCGGGCGATGGCCTCGGTGGAGCGGCGGACCGCCTCGATGTCGGTGCGGCCCAGGGTGATCGGCGGCAGCGCGCAGGCGGAGTCGCCGGAGTGGATGCCGGCCTCCTCGATGTGCTCCATCACCCCGCCCAGGAAGACCTCCTGGCCGTCGCAGAGGGCGTCCACGTCGATCTCGATGGCGTCGTCGAGGAAGCGGTCCACCAGCACCGGGTGCTCGGGGCTGACCTCGGTGGCGCGGGCGATGTAGCCGGCCAGGGACTGCTCGTCGTAGACGATCTCCATACCGCGCCCGCCGAGCACGTAGGAGGGGCGCACCAGCACCGGGTAGCCGATCTCGTCGGCGATCTTCTTGGCCCCGGCGAAGGAGGTGGCGGTGCCGTACTTGGGCGCGGGCAGGCCCGCGCCGACCAGCACGTCGCCGAAGGAGCCGCGGTCCTCGGCCAGGTGGATCGCCCCGGCCGGGGTGCCCACCACGGGCACGCCGGCGTCGGTGAGCCGCTGCGCCAGGCCCAGCGGGGTCTGCCCGCCCAGCTGCACGATGACGCCGGCCACGGTGCCGGAGCGCTGCTCGGAGTGCACCACCTCCAGCACGTCCTCGAAGGTGAGCGGCTCGAAGTAGAGCCGGTCGGAGGTGTCGTAGTCGGTGGAGACGGTCTCCGGGTTGCAGTTGACCATCACCGTCTCGTACCCGGCCTCGCGCAGGGCGAGCGCGGCGTGCACGCAGGAGTAGTCGAACTCGATGCCCTGGCCGATCCGGTTGGGCCCGGAGCCGAGGATGAGCACCTTGGGCTTGTCCGGCTGCGCGGTGACCTCGCACTCGGCGTCGGGGTCGAGCTCGTAGGCGGAGTAGTGGTACGGGGTCTTGGCCGCGAACTCCGCGGCGCAGGTGTCCACCGTCTTGTACACCGGGCGCACGCCGAGCCGGTGCCGCAGGGTGCGCACCCCGTCCTCACCGGCCAGCTCGTCGCGCAGCACCGCGATCTGCCGGTCGGACAAACCGGCCCGCTTGGCCCGGCGCAGCAGCTGCTCGTCGAGCACCGGCGCGGCCAGCACCTCGGCGCGCAGCTCCACCAGGGACAGGATCTGGTCGATGAACCAGGGGTCGATGCCGGAGGCCTCGTGCACCTGCTCGACGGTGGCGCCCAGGCGCAGCGCCAGGTCCACGGTGTACAGCCGCCCGTCGTGGCCGCGTTCCAGCTTGGCCAGCACGGACTCCAGGGTGGCGTCCTCGGGGTCGGGCCTGGTCCAGAACCCGGCGGCCTTGGTCTCCATGGAGCGCAGCGCCTTGCCGAGGGCCTCGGTGAAGTTGCGGCCGATGGACATGGCCTCGCCGACGCTCTTCATGGTGGTGGTCAGTGTGGGGTCCGCGCCGGGGAACTTCTCGAAGGCGAAGCGCGGGACCTTGACCACCACGTAGTCCAGGGTCGGCTCGAAGGAGGCCGGGGTCTCCTGGGTGATGTCGTTGCGGATCTCGTCCAGGGTGTAGCCGATGGCCAGCTTGGCGGCGATCTTGGCGATCGGGAAGCCGGTGGCCTTGGAGGCCAGCGCACTCGACCGGGAGACCCGCGGGTTCATCTCGATGACGACCATGCGGCCGGTCTGCGGGTGGATGGCGAACTGGATGTTGCAGCCGCCGGTGTCCACCCCGACCGCGCGCAGCACGTCGATGCCGACATCGCGCATGTGCTGGTACTCGCGGTCGGTCAGGGTCATCGCGGGGGCCACGGTGACCGAGTCGCCGGTGTGCACGCCCATCGGGTCGATGTTCTCGATGGAGCAGATGACCACCACGTTGTCCCGGTGGTCGCGCATGAGCTCGAGCTCGTACTCCTTCCAGCCGAGCACGCTCTCCTCGATGAGCACCTCGGTGACCGGGCTCTCCGCGAGGCCGGTGGCGGCCAGCCGCTCCAGCTCCTCGTCGGTGTAGGCCATGCCGGAGCCCAGGCCGCCCATGGTGAAGGAGGGGCGGATGACCACCGGCAGGCCGACCTCGGCGACGGTGGCGCGGACCTCCTCCATGGTGTGGCAGACCCGGCTGCGCGGGGTCTCACCGCCGATGGAGGCGACGATGTCCTTGAACTTCTGCCGGTCCTCACCACGCTGGATGGCCTCGATGTCGGCGCCGATCAGCTCGACGCTGAACTTCTCCAGGGTGCCGCGCTCGTGCAGGGCGATCGCGGTGTTGAGCGCGGTCTGCCCGCCCAGGGTGGCCAGGATGGCGTCCGGGCGCTCCTTGGCGATGACCTTCTCCACGAACTCCGGGGTGATCGGCTCGACGTAGGTGGCGTCGGCGAACTCCGGGTCGGTCATGATGGTGGCCGGGTTGGAGTTGACCAGCGAGACGCGCAGGCCCTCCTCCCGCAGCACCCGGCACGCCTGGGTGCCGGAGTAGTCGAACTCGCAGGCCTGGCCGATCACGATCGGGCCGGACCCGATCACCAGGACGTGCTTGATGTCGGTGCGTTTCGGCATCAGTTCTTCCCGTCCTTGTTCGCCATCAGGCTCACGAACTCGTCGAAGAGGGGCGCGGCGTCGTGCGGACCGGCCGCGGCCTCGGGGTGGTACTGCACGCTGAAGGCGGGCACGTCGAGTGCGCGCAGGCCTTCCACGGTGTCGTCGTTGGGGCAGTAGTGGCTGATCATCGCGGCGCCGAACTCGGAGTCGAAGCGCTCGCCGGGCGAGCCCTGCACGGCGAAGCCGTGGTTCTGCGCGGTGATCGCGACCTTGCCGGTGGCCACGTCGATGACCGGGATGTTGATGCCCCGGTGCCCGTAGCGCATCTTGTAGGTGCCGCGGCCCAGCGCGCGGCCGAGGATCTGGTTGCCGAAGCAGATGCCGAACAGCGGCAGCTTCCGGCCGAGCACCTCGCGGGTGACCGCGACGGCGTGGTCGGCGGTGGCCGGGTCGCCGGGCCCGTTGGACAGGAACACCCCGTCGGGGTTGAGCGCGAGGATGTCCTGGATGCCGGAGCCGACCGGCAGCACGTGCACCTCGATGCCACGGGCGGACATCATCCGCGGCGTGTTGGCCTTGATGCCCAGGTCCAGCGCGGCCACGGTGTACTTCTTCTCCCCGATCGCGGGCACCACGTAGGTCTGCTCGGTGGTGACCTCCCCGGCGAGGTTGGCCCCCTTCATCTCCGGGGCCTGGCGGACCCGCTGGAGCAGCTCCTCGGCCCCGGCCAGGCCGGCGCCGGAGAAGATCCCGGCGCGCATGGCGCCGCGCTCGCGGATGTGCCTGGTCAGGGTGCGGGTGTCCACCCCGGCGATGCCGACGATCTCCTGCTGCACCAGCTCCTCGTCCAGGGAGCGGGTGGCCCGCCAGTTCGACGGGGTGCGGGCGGGGTCGCGTACGACGTAGCCGGCCACCCAGATCCGGCTGGACTCGTCGTCCTCGTCGTTCCAGCCGGTGTTGCCGATCTGCGGGGCGGTCTGCACCACGATCTGCCGGTGGTAGGAGGGGTCGGTCAGGGTCTCCTGGTAGCCGGTCATGCCGGTGGAGAAGACGACCTCGCCGAGCGAGGTGCCGGTGGCGCCGTAGGCCTCGCCGCGGAAGGTTCTGCCGTCTTCCAGCACGAGCACGGCGGCGTTTCGCGAACTCATCGAGCAGCCTTCCCTTGAGGAGTGAGGGCGGTGACCCAGTCGGCGTAGCCGGTCTTGTCATCGCCACGGAAACCGGTGTCCAGCAGGTGGTCGCCGTGTTGCCAGGTGACCACCAGCAGCCCGTTGCGGCCGACCACCTTGCCGGCCAGCCCGCGCGCGGTGCGGGCCGCGCGGACGGCGCCGGTGTCGATCCACAGTGGACTGGCGCCGGTGCGGTCGAGCAGAAGTCCTTGCGGGTACAGGGTCGCGGTGGCCTCGGCGCGGTGGCCGAGGTCGCCGGCGGTGATCCGGTCCACCCAGTTCTCCGCCGCGGTGGTGCCCACGTACACGCCGGTCTCCGGTGACAGCACCGGATCCACTGTGGACAGTCCTGCGGGCGGGGCGGGGAACGGGGGCAGTTCGGCGGCCTGGCTGCGGGAGCGCTTGCGCCAGCCGTGCAGCATGCCGTAGGCGCAGAGCAGGATCAGCGCGAGCACGGCTAGGGTGAGCAGCAGGCGCATCAGGCGCGCACCTTCCCGTCGGCGGCGGTGACCTTGCCGCGCAGCATGGTCAGCACCACCTTGGCGGGCAGTTCCATGCCCTCGAAGGGGGTGTTGTCGGCGAGGGAGGCGAACTCCTTGCCGCGCACGCTCCAGCGGGCGTCCGGGTCGACGAGCACCAGGTTGGCGGGTTCGCCCTCGGCCAGGGGACGGCCCTGGTCGGGCAGTCCGGCGATGGCGGCCGGGCGCTCGCTCATCACCCGGGCCACGCCGCGCCAGTCCAGCAGGCCGGTCTCCACCATGGTCCGGGCCACCACGGAGAGCGCGGTCTGCAGGCCGAGCATGCCGGGGCGGGCCGCGGCCCACTCGCAGTCCTTGTCCTGCACCGCGTGCGGGGCGTGGTCGGTGGCCACGCAGTCCACCACGCCCTCGGCCAGCGCGGCGCGCAGCGCTTGCGCGTCACTGGCCGCGCGCAGTGGCGGGTTGACCTTGTTGACCGGGTCGAAGGTCTCCAGCCGCTCATCGGTGAGCAGCAGGTGGTGCGGGGTGACCTCGGCCGAGACCTGGGTGCCGCGGTCCTTGGCCCAGCGCAGCACGTCCACGGTCCCCGCGGTGGAGACGTGGCAGATGTGCAGGCGCGCCCCGGCGTGCTGGGCGAGCAGGCAGTCACGGGCCACAATGGACTCTTCGGCCGCGGCGGGCCAGCCCTGGAGGCCGAGCCGGGCCGCGTTCTCCCCTTCGTGGGCCTGCGCGCCGACGGTGAGCCTGGGCTCCTCGGCATGCTGGGCGATCACCGCGTCCAGGGCCTTGCTGTACTCCAGTGCCCTGCGCATGATCAGCGGGTCGTGCACGCAGTGCCCGTCGTCGCTGAACATCCGCACGTTCGCCTTGGACTTGGCCATGGTGCCCAGCTCGGCGAGCTTGGTCCCGGCCAGGCCGACGGTGACCGCGCCGACCGGGTGCACGTCGACCAGGCCGACCCGCTGCCCCTCGGCATGCACGTGCTCGACGATGAGCGCGTTGTCGGCGACCGGGTCGGTGTTGGCCATGGCGAAGACCGCGGTGTAGCCGCCGAGCGCGGCGGCGGCCGAGCCGGTGGCGATGGTCTCGGTGTCCTCGCGGCCGGGTTCGCGCAGGTGCACGTGCAGGTCGACGAACCCGGGCAGCAGCACCGCTCCCCCGGCCTCGATGACCTCGGCGTCCCCGGCCGCGAGGCCGGCGCCGATGCCGGCGATCACGCCGTCGCGGACGAGCACGTCCACCGGCTCGCCGTCGCCGTAGAGCTTGGCGCCCTTGATCAGGGTGCTCACGCGACCGCCTCCTCTCCGGCCAGCAGGTGGTACAGAACCGCCATCCTCATGTGCACTCCGTTGCTGACCTGGTCGGTGATGGCCGCGCGTGGCGAGTCGGCGACCGCGGAGGCGATCTCCATGCCGCGCAGCATCGGGCCGGGATGCAGCACGACCGCGTGCTCGGGCAGCATCCGCAGCCTGGCCTCGTTGAGGCCGTAGGCGATCGAGTACTCCTTGGCGGAGGGGAAGAACCCGCCGTGCATCCGCTCGGCCTGCACGCGCAGCAGCATCACCGCGTCCAGCGCGGGCAGTTCGGCGTCCAGGTCGTAGCAGACCGGCACCCCCCACTGCTCGATGCCGGCAGGCACCAGCGTGGGCGGGGCGATGAGCACCACCTCGGCGCCGAGGGTGCGCAGCAGGTGCACGTTGGAGCGGGCCACCCGGCTGTGCAGCAGGTCGCCGACGATGCCGATCCGCCTGCCCGCCAGCTCGCCGAGGCGTTCGCGCAGGGTGGCCGCGTCCAGCAGGGCCTGGGTGGGGTGCTCGTGCATGCCGTCCCCGGCGTTGATCACCACGGTGCCGGTGCCGGCCAGCCAGCCGGCCAGCCGGTGCGCGGCGCCGGAGGCGGGATGGCGGACGATCACGCAGTCCGCGCCGATGGCGGAGAGGGTGAGCGCGGTGTCGCGCAGGGACTCGCCCTTGTTCACCGAGGAGGCGCTGGCCGAGACGTTGACCACGTCGGCGCTCATCCACTTCCCGGCGACCTCGAAGGAGACCCTGGTGCGGGTGGAGTTCTCGTAGAACAGGGTGATCACGGTGCGCCCGCGCAAGGTGGGCAGCTTGCGCACCTGTCGGCCGAGCAGGGTGGTCTTGAGTTCCGCGGCGGTGTCGAGCAGCGTGGTCGCCGAGCTCGCGTCCAGCGTCGCGGTGGAGAGCAGGTGCTTCACCGCTGGTTGTCTCCTTCTTCGCTCCGGCGCAGCACGACCGCGTCGTGGCCGTCCACTTCGGACAGCAGCACGGCCACCTCCTCGGTGCGGGAGGTCGGCACGTTCTTGCCGACGTAGTCGGCGCGGATGGGCAGTTCGCGGTGGCCGCGGTCGACCAGCACGGCCAGCTGCACGGCGCTGGGGCGGCCGTGGTCACGCAGCGCGTCCAGGGCGGCGCGGATGGTGCGGCCGGAGAAGAGCACGTCGTCGACCAGGATCACCAGGTGGTCGTCGATGCCGCTCTCCGGCAGCCGGGTGCGCTCCAGGGGCCGGTTGGGGCGGCGGCGCAGGTCGTCGCGGTAGAGGGTGACGTCCAGGGAGCCCAGCTCGACCTCGACGCCGCTGAAGTCGGCGATCCGCTCGGCCAGCCTGCGGGCCAGTGGGGCGCCGCGGGTGTGGATGCCGAGCAGCGCCACGGGCGCGCTGCCCGCCGCGTCCAGCGCGGTCTTCTCGATGACCTGGTGGGCCATCCTGGCGATGGTGCGCGCGACATCGCCGACCGAGAGCAGCTCGCGCTCTCCGGCCGGGTCCGCCGCGCCACCCCGCTGCGGGCGTGGCACGAGGGAGACCTCCTTCTCCGCCTCACGGGACGGGTCCTTAAAGGATGTGTCCGCACGGTAACAAACAAGACGGGGACCGGCGAAGCACCACCGGTCCCCATCTGTGGTTTCAGGGCTGCCGAGTGACAGAAACCTCGTCTACCGCCCAGTACCAGTTGTTCACGCCACTGAGCCGGAGCCCGATTCGGGCGGTTTTCGCGCCACTGGGTAGTTGAACGGTCACGGATTCGCGCCCACCGGTGGTGTCGGCGGTCCATTTCCGCACTTCGACCGGCGTGCCGCCGTCGACCTGCAGAAGAAGCTGCGCGAGCTGGCCGCCTTCCTGCCGGTAGTAGTGGGTCAGGTCCACCTTCAGCTTGCTGCCGGCGCCGGTGTCGGCGGGGGCCCAGAGGGTGGAGTCGAACTTCTTGCCGGTGGCGTCGTCGGTGTCGGCCCACTCGTCGGAGTCGGCGACGGCGATCACGCCGCGGCCGCGGACGAAGGTCTCCCGGTTCTGCCCGCCCTGGGTCAGCGACCAGAACGCGTCGGAGGTCAGCGTCCAGCCCCGCCACTCCGGCACGCCCCCGGCCGGCATGGCGGCGTTGTCCACACTCCAGCCGCCGGGCAGCTCCTGGGTCCAGCCGAGCACCGAGGCCGGGATCTGCTCCGTCTGCGCGGGCGTGAGCCGAGCGCCCTCGAAGGCGTCGGTCACCGGCGCGAACAGCGAGCGCCCGGCCAGCTTGGCGTCGGGTGCCACGCCGAGGTGGGTGAGCGCGGTGTGCGCGGCGTCGACCAGGCGGGTGGTGGTGGGCTTGGCCGCGGGCACGCCGTCCCCGGTGGCCAGGACGAAGGTGGACCGCTCGTCCAGGCTGGGCCCGCCGTGACCGCCGCCGGGGGTGTGGCCATGATCGGTGGTGATCATGACCAGCCACCTCTCCGCCGACCGGCCGGCGCGGGCGGCGACGGCGTCGAGCAGCCGCTTGACGTAGCCGTCCACCTTGGCGATCTCGGCGAGGTACTCGGGGCTGGCCGCGCCCTTGTTGTGCCCGACGATGTCCTGCTGCCCGAGGTAGACGAAGCTCGCGTCCGCCTTGTCCTCGCGCAGGTGCGCCTCGGCGCGCTCGACGATGGTGGCGTCGTGCTGGACGTAGCCGTCCCGGTCGCCGTCGAGGACGATCTTGGTGTCCAGCTTGTTCCCGATGATCCGGTCGCCGATCGGCTTCCAGTCCATCGCCGCCCAGGTGTCCCTGCTCGGGTCGGCGGCCTCCACCCGGCTGAGCCAGTCCGGGTGCTCGGCCAGGCGGTTGCCGGTGAAGCTGTTCTCCTTCACGCCGTGCTGGTCGGGCCAGGCGCCGGTGAGGATGGTGGACCAGCCGGGGCCGGAGGAGGTGGCGGCCATCGGGCCGGCGTAGAGCAGGCTGCGCGCGTCGGTGCCGGTGCGCTGCAGGCCCTGCAGGGTCGGCGCCTTGGCCTCGGCGATCTTGGACACCAGCAGCCCGTCAATGCCGATGACCAGCACCTTCGGCGCCGGCGCCGCGGCCGCGACAGGTGAAATCGCGGTGAGCAGTAGCCCGATCGCCGCAGCAATCGCCCCCGCTGAGCTACGCAGTGGTAGCCGCATGCATCCTCCTTCGAAGTGGTCTAGACGTGTTATGGAAGATTGCCGTCTACGAGGAGCCAACTAGCGAAGACCGGACATCACCCGAATGACCGCAGGGTGAACGACACCCCGTCACCAACTTGCTCACGGGCTGACACAGAGCCGGTTACTGCCCGCTCAACTGGGGCGATGACGTGCGAAGGGTCAACCATCCGGGTGGTTGCGCCCCGCTCGCCCGCATGCCGCAACGAGATCAGCTTGACCTGGTGACTTCGACGAGTAACCATTACTCTCCGTATTGATCTGAGCTTTCCCCGCGGTAAGTGGTACCGGCTGACGGGGCGAACGAACGGAGAACCGCCACATGGGCGACTACGCCAAGGCGCTGGGTGCCAAGCTCCGCGCGATCCGCCAGCAGCAGGGCCTGTCCCTGCATGGCGTGGAGCAGAAGTCGGGCGGTCGCTGGAAGGCCGTTGTCGTCGGCTCCTACGAGCGCGGGGACCGTGCCGTCACGGTGCAGAAACTGGCAGAGCTGGCCGACTTCTACGGCGTCCCGGTGGCGGAGCTGCTGCCGGAGGGCCGCGTCCCCTCGGGCGCCGAACCGGCCACCAAGATCGTGATCAACCTGGAGCGATTGCAGCAGCTACCAGCGGAGAAGGTCGGTCCGCTGGCCCGCTACGCCGCGACCATCCAGAGCCAGCGCGGGGACTACAACGGCAAGGTCCTCTCCATCCGGACCGAGGACCTGCGTTCGCTGGCGATCATCTACGACATGTCCCCCGGTGAGCTCACCGAGCAGCTCATCGACTGGGGCGTGCTGCCCCCCGAGGCCCGTCCGGCCAAGGAGGACTGAACGGCTGGTGGGTGGTTGTCGTGGAACCACCCACCCCGTCACCGCCTCAGGCCGCCCCGCGCGCCAGTGCACGCTGGACCCGCGCCGCGGCCTGTGGCAGACGTAGCTGGAGTACCGAGCCCTCGGCGAAGGTGATCTCGAGGACCCTCGGCATCGGCACTCCCCTGCCGACGAACGGCGCGCGCACCCCGGCGATCCGCCCCGCGGGCAGTTCCAGGCCGGTGGTGAACACCGTCGCCGGGTTCTTGGGCTGGAACAGCTTGGTCGGGTAGACGATCGCGACCCGCTGGTCGGTGAGGACCAGGCGGGCTTCGCCGCGGCTGTGCGCGAGGTGGTCGGCCAGCCGGATGGCGTCGGCGGCCGGGTCGGTGGCGGCGGCCCAGTAGCCGACGGTGGGGTCCTCGGCCCAGTCCTCGGCGGGCGCGGGGCTGGTGGCGGTGATCTTTGCGGGCAGTGGCCAGCGGTGGCGGCCGAGGTCCAGTTCGGGCATCGCGGAGATCGGTTCGTGCGGCAGGCGGGTCTGCCCGGCGAGCCAGGCGCAGACGTAGCCGCGCACCGGTGGGCAGCCGAGCAGCAGCCGCTCCCCCCGCTGGATCCAGAACTGGGTGAGCTCCGCTTCGACGATCTTGTCCTCGGGGTCCAGTGGCTTGGTCATCGCGTCCCGTTCGTCAGCTCGACGACGCGGGCGGCGAGCTCGGGGTCGGCCAGCCGGAAGTCGACGCCGGAACCGTCCACAAGGGACACCCGCAGGCAGGGTTCGCGTTTGCGGTCCACCGCGTGCACCGCGGCGATGCGCTGGCGGGGGATCTCGGCGAGCGGGACGAGGTCGGGCACGGGCACCGGTTCGCCTTCCACGTGTGCCCCGTAGCTGCGGCGAGTGTCGGCGACGATCTTGGCGATGTCCCGGCCGACGTCGAGCAGTCCCTTGCCCAAGCCGGTGGCCTTGCCGAGCAGCGAGCGGGTCTGCGGCGCGGGCTCGGGTTCCGGCGGCGGCTCGGGTGCGGGGCGGGGGCCGAGCACGGCGAGCCGGGTGCTGGTCAGCATCCACAGCCTGCCCACCCTCTTCCCGGGCGCCACGCCGAGCCGCGCGACGGTGGCTTCGGCCAGGCAGCCGGGCCGGGGCCCGAAGATCAGGTGGTCGGCTTCCGGTGGCTTGTCGCTGCTGCTGTCGTTGCCGCCGCCGAGCAGCACCTCGCCGATCCCGGTGAGCACGAACCCGCCCACGCCCCTGCCGACCGCGCCGACGCCTCGGACCAGGGCGTTCTTGCGCGGCTGGCCGAGCGGGTCGAGGCCGTCGACGTCGTAGTAGAAGACCTGGCCGCGGGTGGCCCACAGCAGCCGCTCGCCGGGCCGGCAGTGCTGCCGGGCGAGCAGTCCTGGCCCGAGTGGCCGGGAGAAGTCCATCGCCGCCTGTCCCCCTGAGGTCGGACGCGCCGCAGGGGCGCCCCGGTCCGGGACGCCCCTGTGACGGGTTGGCTCTGGTACCGCCTCAGCCGTTGTTGGCGGCGCGCAGGTGGTCGGCGATGCCGGCGATCCGGCCGAGCACGCCGTTGACGAACCGCGGGGAGTCGTCGGTGGAGAGCGCCTTGGCCAGTTCGATCGCCTCGTCGATGGCGACCGCGTCGGGCACGTCGGTGGCCCACAGCAGCTCGAACAGGCCCAGTCGCAGCACTGCCCGGTCGACCGCGGGCATCCGGGACAGGCTCCAGCCCTCGGAGTGCTCGATGATCAGCTCGTCGATGCGGTCACGGTGGCTGGTGACACCTTCCACCAGGGTGACGGTGTAGTCGTTGACCGGCGGCACGTCCGGCGAGCCGACCCGGCCGGAGAGCAGCGTGACCGGGTCGAGGCCGCGCTGGTCGGCCTCGAACAGGACGTCCACCGCGCGCTTGCGGGCTTTGCTCCTGGCGCCCATCAGGAGTTGACGCGTCCGAGGTAGCGCCCGTCCCTGGTGTCCACCTTGACCTTCTCTCCGGTGGAGACGAACAGCGGGACCTGGATCTCCGCGCCAGTCTCCAGGGTGGCCGGCTTGGTGCCGCCGGTGGAGCGGTCGCCCTGCAGGCCGGGGTCGGTGTGCTGGATGATCAGCTCGACCGAGGCCGAGAGCTCCACGTACAGCGGGGCGCCCTCGTGCGAGGCGACCATCGCGTTGGAGTTCTCCAGCAGGTACTTCGCGGCGTCGCCGACGACGGCTTCGCTGACCGGGATCTGGTCGTAGGTGTCCAGGTCCATGAACACGAACTCGGTGCCCTCGCGGTAGAGGTAGGTCATCTCGCGACGGTCGACGGTGGCGGTGTCGACCTTCACGCCCGCGTTGAAGGTCTTGTCCACCACCTTGCCGGAAAGCACGTGCTTGAGCTTGGTCCGCACGAACGCGGGGCCCTTGCCCGGCTTGACGTGCTGGAACTCGACGACCGTCCAGAGCTGGTTTTCGATCTTCAGAACCAGCCCGTTTTTGAGGTCGTTGGTCGTGGCCACGGTGGTGGGATCTCCTGTTGTCGTGAACGAGGTTCGTGCGGCTAGACGACCACAAGATCCTTAGTGGTCAGGGTGAGCAGCTCGGGCGCGCCCTCGCGCACCACGAGCGTGTCCTCGATGCGGACGCCGCCCCGACCGGACAGGTACACGCCAGGTTCGACGGTGACCGCCATGCCGGCGGCCAGTGTACCTACGCCCAGCTTGGACAGGCTCGGAGCCTCGTGGATCTCGAGTCCGACGCCGTGGCCGAGGCCGTGCAGGAACCGTTCGCCGTGCCCGGCGGCCTCGATGACCTCGCGCGCGGCGGCGTCCACCGCGGTGACCTCCACGCCGGGGGCCAGTGCGGCCCGCCCGGCCGCCTGCGCGGCCGCGACCAGCTCGTAGAGCTCCCGCTGCCAGTCGGCGGCGCGGCCGAGGACGAGGGTGCGGGTCATGTCGGAGTGGTAGCCGCCGACCCGCGCGCCGAAGTCGAGCTTGACCAGGTCACCGGCTGCCAGCACGGTGTCGGTCGGCCGGTGGTGCGGGACCGCGGAGTTGGCCCCGGCGGCCACGATGGTCTCGAAGGAGGGTCCGGCCGCGCCGTGTTCGACCATCCGGTCCTCCAGCTCCCGCCCGACCTCCTTCTCGGTGCGGCCGGGCCGGAGCCCGCCGTGGGAGATCAGGTCGGCCAGGGCTCGGTCGGCGGCCGCACAGGCCATCCGCAGCGCGTCGACCTCGTCCTCGTCCTTGACCAGCCGCAGCTTCTCCACCAGCTTGGGCGCCCTGGCCAGCTCGATCTTCTCGGCCGCGGCGGCGAGGGTGTCGTAGCCGTCCACGGTGACGTGGTGGCTCTCGAACCCGACCCGCCCGGCCTCGAACGCGGTGAGCAGCGCCACGTCACAGGGCCGGTCGATGCGCCGTTCCAGATCGGGGACCTGGGCCGCGGACTGGGTGAGGTAGCGCCCGTCGGTGCAGAACAGGCTGCCGCGCTCGTCGGCGGGGTCGTCGGCCGCGGCGACGATCAAGGCGGCGTTGGAGCCGGTGAAGCCGGTGAGGTAGCGGACGTTGAGCAGGTTGGTGACCAGCATGGCGTCCAGCTGCCGGGCGCGCAGTTCAGTGCGCAGCGCGGCACGGCGACGGGCGTGCGACTCGGGCATGAGTGGAGCCTACGGTGCCCGCGCGATACTGTGCGCCCTCATGCGGACCTGGGTGTGGCGGGCACTGGTGCTGGCGCTGCTGCACGCCGCCGGGCAGACCGCGATCGCCGCCATCCGCATCCACAACCCCCCGGCCACCACCCTCGCCCAAACCCTCACCCTGGGTTTCCTGGTGGCCCTGACCCTGGCCTGGGGCACGGTCGACGGCCGCCGCCGCCCCGCCTGCGCGATGACCTGGTTCTACACCGGCCTGCTCGCCGGCCCCATCGCAGGCTTGCTGGGCGTCCTGGCCCAGTCCACCCTGCTGGACGCCACCGGCCTGGAGTCCCTGGGCACGGCGATGACCGGCGGCGCGGCCTTCACCGCCCTGCTCATCGCGGCCCCAGCCCTGCTGGGCACCCTCCTGGGCCGCCGCCCCAGCCATCCAGCGACCTGACCCAGCCGGCTGGGCCGGCTCCGGTTGCCGCCGGTCAGCGCCTGGGCAGCGTGCCCACCCTCGGCGTGACCTGCCCCAGCCGCACCATCACCCGGTGCTCGGCCCCGTAGTGCCGCCCGGTGGCGACCTCGAGGAAGCCCAGCCGCCCGGCCAGCCGCAGGCTCGGCTCGTTCTCCGGCCGCACCAGCGCCCACACCGCGGGCAGCCCCAGCTCACCGAACCCAAGCTCCAGCAGCGCCCGCGCCGCCTCCCCGGCCAGTCCACGTCCCCAGTGGCCGGGCCCGATGGACCAGCCGGTCTCCACCATCGGCGCGGGCAGCTCGTGCGAGGGCCGCAGGTGCCCGTAGCCGATGACCGCCTCGTCCAGCCAGAACGTCCAGTACCCCATGCCCTCGGGGTAGTCGGCGGCGGTCCGCTCCAGCGCCCACTCCCGCACCGCCCCCGGCTGGGACAGGTCCCGCCCGAGCCAGCGGGAGGCGCCGGGATCGGCGAAGACCTCGGCGAGCCGGGGCGCGTCGGCCAGCTCCAGCGGCCGTAGCACCAGCCGCCGGGTCCGCAACACCGCCGCGGTCACCGGTCACCCCCGGGCGCGGTCATCGGTGGTCTCCGCCTACGGTCATCGGTGGTCTCCGCCCACGGTCACCGGTGGCCTCCGTCCACAGTCGGGGTCGCCTCCGCCCTCGTCATCGGCGACCTCCGCTCTTGGGTCACCGGTCGCCTCCGGCCGCGGTCACGGGTCGCCTCCGGCCCTGGTCACCGGTCGCTCCCGGCCGGCCAGTCGGCGTCTCCCACTGGCCAGCGGGCGCCTGGGCGCAGGGCCACGTGCGCCTCCACCTGGTGGCCGAGCTTCTCCCGCCAGCCGACGAAGACGAACCCGGCTCGTTCGGCGAGCCGTTTGCTGGGCAGGTTGTCGGGGTGGATCAGCGCCCACACCGCGGGCACGCCCACGGTCTCGTGCGCGTGCCGGACCAGCTCTCGCACCGCCTCGGTGGCCAGTCCCTTGCCGCGGTAGCCGCCGCCCAGCGCCCAGCCGATGGAGACGAACGGCGGCGGGAACTGCCGGAACCCGGCCAGCCGCCCGAACCCGGCGACCACCCCGTCCACCTCGAACACGCAGTGCCCGAGCCCCTCGGCGCGTTCCTCGGCCAGGTTGGTGGTCAGCAGCGCCCGCAGCGCGCCCGGATCGGCCAGCTCGACCGAGGTGTAGGGCGAGCCGTCCCGTCCTTCGTCAGCGAAGGCGGTGATCAGGGGTTCCTCGTGCTCGGCGCGCAACGGCCGGAGCACGAGGCGGTCGGTGCGCAGGACCGGCAAACTCATGCGTTTCCGGCCAGCCACCGCAACGCCAGCGCGTAGCCGTCCACTCCCAGTCCGACGATCACCCCCGCGGCGAGCTCGGAGAGGTAGCTGTGGTGCCGGAACTGCTCCCGCTTGTGCACGTTGGAGATGTGCACCTCGACCAGTGGCGCGGTGAGCGCGGCGCAGGCATCCCGCACCGCGATCGAGTAGTGCGTCCAGGCCCCGGCGTTGAGCACCACGGGCCGCTGCGCGTCGGCTGCCTCGTGCAGCCACTCGAGCATCTGGCCCTCGTGGTCGGTCTGCCGCACCTCGACCTCGATGCCCAGCTCGGCCCCGGTGCGCAGGCACAGGGCGATGAGGTCGTCGTGGGTGGTGCTGCCGTAGATGACGGGTTCGCGGGTGCCGAGCCTGCCGAGGTTGGGGCCGTTGAGCACGAGCACGTTCACAGCAGCACTCCCCCGCCCGCGGTGTCGTCCTTGGCGATGGCCGAGTAGGCCCCCGCGAGCAGGCTCGGGTCGGGACCTTCCAGCTTGCCGGGTTTGGCCAGCCCGTCGAGCACCACGAACCGCAGCACCCCGGCCCGGTTCTTCTTGTCCGAGCGCATGCCCTCCATCAGCTGCGGGAAGGCGTCGGCGTCGTAGCTCACCGGCAACCCGAGGGACTGGAGCACGCTGCGGTGCCGTTCCACGGTGGCGTCGTCGAGCCGTCCGGCGGCGCGGGCGAGCTCGGCGGCGTACACCAGCCCGACACTGACCGCGGCCCCGTGCCGCCATCGGTAGCGCTCGCGCCGCTCGATGGCATGGGCCAGGGTGTGCCCGTAGTTGAGCACCTCCCGCAGCGAGGACTCCTTGAGGTCGGCCGACACCACGTCCGCCTTCACCTGGATCTTGCGCCGCACCAGTTCGGCCAGCACCTCCCCCGCCGGGTCCAGCGCGGCCTGCGGGTCGGCCTCGATCAGGTCGAGGATCACCGGGTCGGCGATGAACCCGCCCTTGACCACCTCGGCCATCCCGGCGACCAGCTCGTTGCGCGGCAGCCCCTCCAGGGTGGCCAGGTCGACCAGCACCGCAGTGGGTTCGTGGAAGACCCCGACCAGGTTCTTGCCCGCGTCGGTGTTGATCCCGGCCTTGCCCCCGACCGCCGCGTCGACCATGCCGAGCAGCGTGGTGGGCACGTGCACCACCCGCACCCCGCGCATCCAGGTGCCCGCGACGAACCCGGCCAGGTCGGTCACCGCCCCGCCGCCGAGCCCGATGACGACCCCGGTCCGGTCCAGCCCGATCTTGCCGAAGACCTCCCAGCAGAACGCGGCCACGCCCAGCGCCTTGCCGTCCTCGGCGTCGGGCACCTCCACGCGGTGCGCGTCGACCCCGGCCGCGGCCAGTTCGGCCCGCACCGTCTCGGCGGTCTCGGCGAGTGTCGGCTGGTGCACGATGGCCGCCTTGCCGACTCCCCGCAGCGTCTCCACCAGCTCGCCCAGCAGTCCCCGCCCGACGATCACGTCGTAGGGCGAGTCAGTGGCAACCCGGATCCGCACCGGCTCGGTCATCGTGTCCCTTCCTCAATCCGCGCCTGCCGCCCACCATCGCCGTCCGGCGCCGCCACACCCGGCCCAGTGGCTGCCGCAGGTGTCCCGGGCGCCGCGGTTGCCGCGTCCAGTCCGGCGATCACCGCGTCGACGACCTCCTCCGGGGTCCGCGAGTCGGTCACCACCTCCACCGTGGCGACCTCCCGGTACAGCGGGAGCCGCGCGTCCAGCAACGCCTTGAACGTGGCCCGGGGGTTCACCCCGGCCAGCAACGGCCGCGCCGTGGACAGCCCGGTGCGCCGCACGCCTTCGGCCATGCCGATGTTGAGGAACACCACGGTCTGCCCGGTCAGCCGCGCGCGGGTGCGTTCGGAGAGCACCGCGCCGCCGCCCAGGGACAGCACGCCGTCGTGTTCGGCGAGCGCGTCGGCGATGGCCTGTTCCTCCAGCCGCCGGAACACGGGTTCACCGTCGGTGGTGAAGATCTCCGAGACCACCTTGCCCGCGGTCTGCTCCACCATGACGTCGGTGTCCTGGAAGTCCAGCCCGAGCCGCTGCGCCAGGAGCCGGCCGACCGTGGTCTTGCCGGATCCGGGCGGTCCGACGACCACTGCTCGCGGGCTCACCGGCGGTGCTCCAGCGCCTTGAGGTAGGACTCGACGTTGCGCCGGGTCTCCTCGACGGAGTCGCCACCGAACTTCTCCAGCACGGCGTCGGCCAGCACCAGCGCGACCATCGCCTCGGCGACCACACCGGCCGCGGGCACCGCGCACACGTCGGAACGCTGGCTGATGGCCACCGCGGGCTCACCGGTCGCCGTGTCGATGGTGTCCAGCGCCCTGGGCACGGTGGAGATCGGCTTCATCGCGGCGCGCACGCGCAGAATCTCGCCGTTGGTGATGCCTCCTTCCAGTCCGCCTGCTCGGTTGGACCTGCGGTGCACTCCGCTCGGTCCGCCACCCGGTTCGATCTCGTCGTGCGCCTGGCTGCCGCGCCGCCGGGCGGTCTCGAACCCGTCGCCGACCTCAACGCCTTTGATGGCCTGGATGCCCATCAGCGCCCCGGCCAGCCGGGAGTCCAGTCGCCGGTCCCAGTGCACGTGCGAGCCGAGTCCCGGCGGCAGCCCGTAGGCCAGCACCTCGACCACACCGCCGAGGGTGTCGCCGTCCTTCTTCGCCGCGTCGACCTCGGCGACCATCGCCTCGCTCGCCACCGGGTCGAACGCCCGCACCGGGCTGGCGTCCACCGCGTCCAGATCGGCGGGCTGGGGCAGCACTCCGGCCGGGGCGGCGACGGTGCCGATGGAGATGACGTGGCTGAGCACCTCGGCGCCAAGGGTCTGCTTCAGGAACGCCTTGGCCACCGTGCCCAGCGCGGTGCGGGCCGCGGTCTCCCGGGCGCTGGCGCGTTCCAGCACCGGACGCGCGTCGTCGAAGCCGTACTTGAGCATCCCGGGCAGATCGGCGTGACCGGGCCGCGGCCTGGTCAGCGGCGCGTTGCGACCAAGGTTGGCCAGCTCTTCCGGGTCAACCGGGTCGGCGGACATGACCTTGTCCCAGCGGGGCCACTCCGAGTTGCCCACGCGGACCGCGACCGGCCCACCCTGGCTGCGCCCGTGCCGGACACCACCGAGGAACTCGACCTCATCGGCCTCGAATTTCATCCGGGCCCCACGACCGTGGCCAAGCCTCCGCCGGGCTAGCTGGGTGGCCAGCTCTCCCGTGGTGACTTCCACCCCGGCGGGCAGACCTTCCAACACGGCGACCAAGGCCGGTCCGTGCGACTCTCCAGCGGTGATCCAGCGCAACACGGGTCGATCCTGCCATGTCAGCCGGTTAGCCGAGGACTCCGCCCTGCCCCGCCAGCACCGTGACCAGCCAGGTCGCGGCCAGCAGCCCGGGCCCGTGCGGCATCCCGGCCGGCGCGGGCGGCGCCCGCACGCGTAGCCGCCGAACAAGATCAGCGACCGCGGTCACCGTCCCAGCCGCCGCCGCGACCACGATCAGCGCAGGCCACGACACCGCAGCCGCCACCGCACCGAGACTGGCGGACAGCTTCACATCCCCGGCCCCGAGCGAGCCGGGACTGAGCAGATGCACGACCAGGTGTGTGAGGAAGAACAAGGCACCGCCCAGCGCGGCGCGTATCGCCATCCCACCATCCGGGCCCAACACCGCGGCCAGCGTGACCAGCACCGCGAACACCGGCAGCGCAGTGAGGGTGAGGACATCCGGCAGTCGCCGATGTCGGATGTCCACGGCCGCCAGCGGCACCGCGACCCAGGCGAGCGCGACCGGAACCGGCAACCAGGCCCAGGAGAGCAGACCGGCCCCGGCCAGACCGGCGGGGACCGCGGTCAGCATGGCGGTGGCGGGCACGAGCCAGGGCGGTGGGATGGCGGTGCCACGTGGGGTTCTGCGGAGCAGGGCACGGGTGGATGTTCCGGCGAGGAGGCCGAGGAGCGCGCCGAGAATGATCGCGATGAATGTGGGGAGGAGATGGGGCATGGCATTGATGCTGCCATATTCAGCGGAGGACTCCGACCAAAAGCCGTCACTCGAAGGTGGGTATTTGCGGAATCAGGCGCCAAGGTTCGCCATTGGCGAACATTCACGAGACTGTGGATAACTGGCAGCCTGTGGATGAGCGATTTGCGGAAACTGCCAGGCTGGTCGATATTGTGGAAATGGGGGGTCCCCCTCGCGCGCGGGCGGGGATTAATGGGGGAATTGGTGGAGATGGTGAGGCGAGGTCGGAGGCGGCTGGACGGGACGTAGCTGGGCGGGACGCGGCGGGGCAGGGCGGGGCGCGGCAGGACGGGAGGCGGCGGGACGAGAGGCGGCGGGACGAGAGGCGGCGGGACGAGAGATGGCGAGACGGGAACGGCTGAGCGGGAGATGGGAGGCCGGGAAGCCGGGAACAGGCGGCTGGGGCACGGGAAGTGGCGGGTCGGAGGTGAGGTGTGCGGGAAAAGACTGGGCCGTGAGGGCTCATAGGTCACGGCGGAGTGGGACGAGTCGCGGCAGAGCCAGGCGAGACGGAGCGCGATGGGTCGCGCGGGATGAAGCGGACCGAAGCAAGGCGGAGAGGAGTGTGCCGAAGCAAGGAAAGCGAGTCGGGCGAAGCGGGCTGAGACGAGACGGGCAGGGCGGCGTTGGTCAGTGCGAAGCGGCCGGGCGAGGCAGAGCGAGTAGAAACGCGGCGGGACTGGACCGGACGCAGGACCGGAGAGGCAAGCACGCGGGGACTTGGTGACTAATGGCAGAACTGGAAGTTGGGTAGTGCGGTAGCCGGGAGGTGGTAGCCGAACGGCTCGGCGACGGAGGCCGCAGGGACGGAGAAAGGGCTGCGACGGCGAAATGAGACAGCGGATCCACCGCGTAAGGCGCCGTATCGCGGCGAGCGGCACGTGGCCGGAAGCGGAAAACTGGAAACCGCTGAAGGCTGAAAATCAGCGGTGACACGCGGCGCGAAAGCGGCCGACCAGGAATGAGTAGCGATCTGAAGAACAGCAGAATGCTGAAGCAAAGCACTAATAATGCAAGAAAGGCAAGCCAACCGACATTCGAAAGGCCGCTCTCGGGTGGAGTTTCGCCGAGAGCGGCCGTCGCTTCAGTTCCAGGTGAACAGCGGGTCGCCCGCGGTGACCGGGCCTGGTTCGCGCAGGTCGGTGAGCTTGTCCGCTGGGGCGTCCAGTGCGACCACCGGGCAGACCGGGGAGTAGCCGGTGGTCTCGATGTCCGCCGGGTTCCAGGTGATCATGGGCTGGCCGGCGCGGACCTTCTCGCCCTTGACCACGTGCTGGGTGAAGCCCTCGCCCTTGAGCTTCACCGTGTCGATGCCCAGGTGGACCAGGACCGCGATGCCGTTGTCGGTGGCCACGACGAAGGCGTGCGGGTGCAGGGTCACCACCGTGCCGTCGATCGGGGCCACCGCCTCGCCTGCCTCGCGGGCCGGGTCGACCGCGAGGCCGGGGCCGACCATGGCTTGGGCGAAGACCGGGTCGGGGACCTCGCTCATGGGCACCACGGTGCCCGTCACCGGGGAGAGGATCGACAGGGTCACATCAGGTCCTGGATGTCGTCGGCGAGGTTGTCCGCTTCCGGACCCACCACGACCTGCACCACGGTGCCCTGCTGCATCACCCCGTGCGCCCCCGCGGCCTTGAGCGCCGCCTGGTCGACCTTCCCGCCGTCGACCACCTCGCACCGCAGGCGGGTGATGCACGCCTCGATGTCCTCGATGTTCTCCGCTCCGCCGAGCCCGGCGAGAATCGCCGCCGCCTTGTCCGCCACCGTGACCTCCTCTGACTGTCCTGCTCGATCCGCGGTGTGCGGATGCTGCCACCAGGGCGACACGAAGCCATAACGGCCGTTGACACCCGTCGCGGTCGCGGAGCATCCTCCCGCACTAACTGGTTTAGACCGGACCGTACCAATCCACGGGCGGTGGGGCGAGACGGTGGTCCACGAGAAGGACCGGACAGCGACAAGGAGGTGTGCGTGGCCGGGGACAGCAACATCGAGGACCCGTTCCTCGGACCGGCGGCACGCCTGGTGGAGGGGCCGACCCCCAAGCACGCGCAACTGCGCGAGATCTTGCGCCGACTCGCCGAGGAGCACCTGCCCCCCGGCTCCCCGGTGCCCTCGGAACGGGATCTCGCCACGCACTACGGGGTCTCCCGGCTGACCGTGCGCGAAGCGGTCGGCCAGCTCGTCACAGAGGGCCTGCTCAGCCGGGTCCGCGGCAAGGGCACGTTCACCGCGCGTCCTCGGGTGGAGGCACAGCTGCACCTGGCCTCCTTCACCGAGGACATGCGGCGCCGGGGCATGGAACCGGCGACGGAGGTACTCGACTACGCCGAGGTGGTTCCCCCGGAGAACACCGCGGCGGCGCTGGGCCTGCGTCCGCACGAGCCCGCCTACTGGCTGTTCCGGCTACGTACGGCCAACGGCACGCCGATGGCGGTCGAACGCGGCTGGTACAACCCGCGCGAGGTGCCCGGACTCCTGCAGCAGAACCTGTCCCGCTCGCTGTACGGCCTGCTGGCCGACACCTATCGGGTGCAGTTGGACCATGGCCGCCAGACGGTCCTGGCCGACGGCGCCGATCCCGCCACGGCACGGCTGCTCGGGGTCCGTCCCGGCAGTCCCGTGCTGGTCTTCCGCCGCGTCTCCACCTGCGGTGGGCGGCCGGTGGAGGACATGACCTCGTGGTACCGGGGCGATCTTTACCAGGTGACCATGCAGCTCGACCGGAACCTGCCCGGTTCCGGCTCCCACCCCGACCCGGGAGGTACCCGATGAGCGAGGAGCGGTCATGAGCGCCACTCCGGCGACCGGCGGTCGCGAAGTGAAGGGCCTGGCGACACTGCAGAAGCTGGGCCGCAGCCTGATGCTGCCCATCGCGGTGCTACCCGCGGCTGGTCTGCTCGCCCGTCTGGGCGACAAGGACATGCTCGGCTCGTTCACGTGGTTCCAGGACGCGGCGGCCGTGATCGCCGCGGCCGGTGGCGCGATCCTGGACGGGCTGCCGCTGCTGTTCGCGGTGGGCGTGGCCATCGGGTTCGCCCGCAAGGCCGACGGCTCCACCGCGCTGTCCGCGGTGGTCGGCTACCTGGTGATGCAGGGCGTGTTCAAGGCCCTGTCCCCCGTGGTGCTGGGCAAGGCCGCGGAAGGCGCCAAACAGCCGCTGGTCGACTACAAGGTGCTCGGCGGCATCCTGGTCGGCGTGGTGGCCGCGCTGCTGTGGCAGAAGTACCACCGCATCAAGCTGCCGCCGTACCTGGCGTTCTTCGGCGGGCGCCGGTTCGTGCCGATCCTGCTGTCGGTGGTGATCGCGGTTCTCGCGGTGCCGCTGGCGCTGATCTACCCGTACTTCAACGACGGCCTCACCTGGCTGGGCCAGCAGATCACCGCCAACGCGGTCATCGGCGGCGGCGCCTTCGGCGTGCTGAACCGGTTCCTGCTGCCGCTGGGCCTGCACCACATCGTCAACACCACCGTGTGGCAGGTCTTCGGCGACTTCACCGACGCCACGGGCAAGGTCGTGCACGGTGACTACAACCGGTTCCTGGCTGGCGACCCCAGCGCGGGCACCTTCCTCACCGGGTTCTTCCCGATCATGATGTTCGCCCTGCCCGCCGCGGCGCTGGCCATCTGGCACACCGCCAAGCCCGCGCAGCGCAAGCTGGTCGGCGGCATCATGCTCTCCGCGGCGCTGACCGCGTTCCTCACCGGCGTCACCGAGCCGCTGGAGTTCGCGTTCATGTTCGTCGCGTGGCCGCTGTACATCATCCACGCCATCCTGACCGGTGTGTCCCTGGCACTGGTGAACGCGCTGGACATCCACCACGGCTTCTCGTTCTCGGCGGGTGCGATCGACTACGTGCTCAACTTCGGCATCGCGCAGAAGCCGTTGTTGCTCATCCCGATCGGCCTGGCCTTCGCCGCGGTGTACTACTTCCTGTTCCGGTTCGTGATCACGAAGTGGAACCTGGCGACCCCCGGTCGCGAGGACGACGCCACGGCGATCGACCCGAGTGCGGCCGCCGACGCCGAAGAGGACAAGAAGGCCGCCCGGTCCACCAAGGGCTGAGCGGGCACTACCAAGGAGGAGTAGGACATGCCGGAACTGCGGGTCACGGTGGCCAGCCGAGTCGGTCTGCACGCACGGCCGGCCGCCGTGCTGGCCAAGACCGCGGCGGAGCAGCCGGTGCCGGTCACCATCCGCAAGGAGGGTGGCGAGCCGGTGGCCGCGGCCAGTGTCCTGGGGTTGATGACCCTGGGCGCCATGCACGGCGACGAGGTGGTGCTCGCCGCCGAGGGCGAGGGCGCCGAGGCGGCCCTGGCAGCGGTGGCCGCGCTCATCGGCACCGACCTCGACCAGGAGCAACCGGCCTGATCCCACTCCGCTGACGACCCCTGTGGATAAGTGTCGCGACACTTATCCACAGGGGCTTTCGTTGTACACAAAGGGGTCAAGTGGGCCCGCGCGGCTCGCGATCGGGCAGGCCAGGGTGGTACTCCGGAATGGCACATCCCTTCCGCCCCCTGGAGTCCCCATGCGTGCCCTGCTCCCCTGTCTGCTCGCCCTGACCGCCCTGCTCCTCGGCCAGCTGCCCGCCTTCGCCTCCGGTGCTGGCGAGTACGTGGCGCTGGGCGACTCCTACGCCTCCGGAGTGGGCGCCGGTGCCTACGAACCCGGCAGCGGCGCGTGCAGGCGAAGTCGCAACGCCTATCCACACCTGATAGCGAAGTCCTTACAGCCCAGCGCTTTCCTCTTCCCCGCCTGCTCCGGCGCGTCCACTGTGGACGTGGTGGACCGGCAGCTGGACAAGCTCGGGGCGAACACCGCGCTGGTGACGCTCACGGTGGGCGGCAACGACCTCGGCTTCACCGACGTCATGACCACCTGTGTCCTCAATGGAGACTCCGCCTGCAAGCGCAGGGCGGACCGGGCCGCCGCCTTCGTCCGGGACGAGCTGCCGGCCCGCCTGGACCGCACCTACGCGGCCATCCGCGCGAAGGCTCCCAACGCCAAGGTGCTCGTGCTCGGCTACCCGCGGCTGTTCGAGGCGAAGTCCTGCTCCGGCGGGCTGAGCGCGGCCAAGCGCGCGGCGCTCAACGCGGGCGCGGACCTGCTCGCGGACACCACCGCGGCGCGGGCCAAGGCCGCCGGGGTGCGGTACGCGGACGTGCGGGACCGGTTCGCCGGACACGGGATCTGCGGCTCGCCGCGCTGGGTCAACCCACTGGTCTCCCCCAGCACGGACTCCTTCCATGCCAACGCGCTGGGGCACGCCCACGGCTACGCGCCCGCCGCGCTGGAGAGCCGCTTAGCCGGGGTCTGAACGGCGGACGCGGGCCGCCGCCGGTGCTACAGCGGTAGTTCCAGCAGGTTGTCCGTGGCGGCGCGCAGGGCCGCGCGCATCGCCTCCCGGGGCGCCGGGCGGCCGGTGAACTGCTCGCACTGGCCGAAAGCCTGGTGCAGCAGCATGTCCAGGCCGGTGGCCAGGCGGTGGCCCTGAGCCAGGACCGCGGTGGCCAGTGGTGTCGGGAACGGGTGGTAGATCACGTCCAGCACGCAGGGGGCCGCGGCCAGTGCGGTGGCGTGTGGTTCGGTCGCGGCCGGTGGCACGGTGCTCACCAGGATCAGGGAGCTCGCGGCCAGGTCGGCGAGGTCGGTTTCGGAGAGGAGGGTTGTCTCGGTTTTCAGGCCTGCCCTGGCGGCGCAGTCGAGTGCGTCGGTGGCGCGGGCCGGGTCGCGGACCACCAGGGTGAGTTCGGTCAGGCCCAGTTCGGCCAGGGCGACGATCGCGGCCAAGGCGGTGCCACCGGCGCCGAGGATGGTCGCGTGGCCCCGGGTGACCGGGGTGAAGCCGCCCGCGGCGCGCAGGGCGCCGGTGACGCCGTCGATGTCGGTGCAGTCGGCACGCCAGCCGTTGCCCGGCAACGGGGTCAGGGTGTTGGCGGCACCGACCAGCCTGGCTCGTGCGGTGGCCTCGGTGGCGAGGTCAAGGGCACGGCGTTTGCCGGGCATGGTCACCGAGAAACCGGCCCAGGCCGGGGTGGCCTGGGCGGCCTCGGTGAGCAGGTTCGGCAGGCGGTGCTCGTCGCATTCGACGCGCTCGTAGTGCCAGTCGGGCAGGCCGAGCGCGGCGAAGGCGGCGTTGTGCAGGACCGGGGACAGCGAGTGGGCTACCGGTGAGCCCAGGATCGCCGCCCGGTGTGGTCCGGCGAGTGGTCCGCGTGCTCCGGCAGGCGGCTCAGTAGGCGCCACGGGCCAGGGCCTCGCTGCGGTTCTGGTTGTGCTGGGCGTTGGTTTCGGCGAAACAGGAGGTGCCGTCCTTGTAGCACTTGACGAAGAAGATCCAGTTCCCGGCCTCGGGCTTGGTGGCGGCCAGGATGGCCTCGTTGCCGGCGGAGGCGATCGGGGTCGGCGGCAGGTTGGTGTTGGCGTAGGTGTTGTACGCGCCCGCTCGCTCCCGGTCCTCCTTGGTGGTGCGCACCAGCGGACGGTCCAGGGCGTAGTTGATGGTGGAGTCCAGCTCCAGCTTCATGTCCTTGGCCAGCCGGTTGTACAGCACCCTGGAGACCTTGGCGAAGTCCTTGGTGATGCCCTCGCGTTCGATCAGGGAGGCGATGACCAGCACGTCGTAGTCGCTGAAACCGGTGTCCCTGGCGATCTTGGGCAGGCCGACGGCCTGGAGCCGGGTGGCCGAGGTGCTCAGCACCGCCTTGAGCAGCTCCTCGGGCGCCGCGCCCGGCTTGACGTCGTAGCGGCCCGGCATGATCAGGCCTTCCAGGCGGTGCTTGGGGTCGGCCTTGGTGACGCCGCCGATCGCCCAGTCCGGCACGCCAAGGGACGCGGGGTCGGCCTTCTCCATGACCTCGCGGATGGCCTCGGCGCTGACGCAGGTGTCCTTGCCGTTGACCTTGGCGCAGCTGGCCTCGGCGATGCGGGAGAGGATGCCGGGGTTGGTCTTGCCGTCGGGCTGCTTGGTGTCGTAGAGCTGGTAGCCGCCCTTGACCTCGAAGTCGCCGACGCGGGCTTCCTTCTCCAGCAGGCGGGCGCCCGCGGCCGCGCCGGACATCTTGGCCTTGAGCAGGTAGTAGCCGGGCTGGACGCCACCGAGCTTGGTGTTGGACTCGGCGGCCTCGGTGTAGGCGCGGGCGCTGGCGACCACGCCGGCGTCGGCGAGGGTCTTGCCGGTCTTGGAGATCGTGCCGGCCTCGATCTGCACGACCACGTCGGACTCGCCGGAGCCCTCGTAGTCGTCGTAGGAGCCGATGCCGATCAGTTCCAGCGCGCCCATCCACACCCCGACGCCGATGACCACGGCGGCCACCCCGGCGCCGATCAGCAACTTGGTGCGCTTGGCCTTCTTGTCACGGGCGGAGCGCTCCTCCGAGGAGTGCTGCCCCTCGTCGAACAACCCGAGATCGTCGCTGCTCACCGTTTCTCCTCGCCGCGTGCGGCCACCGCGTTGGCCCTGGCGTCCAGCCAGGACTGCAGGATCTCCACGGCGGCCGCCTGGTCGATGACGGCACGTTGCCGTTTGCCCTTGACGCCGCGCTGACTGAGCATCCGCGCGGCACTGACCGTGGTGAGGCGTTCGTCGGTCAACCGGACCGGCACCGGCGCGACGCGCTCGGCGAGCAGGTCGGCGTAGGCGGCCGCGGTCTGCGCCGCGTCGCCGTGCCGCCCGGCCAGGGTCCTGGGCAGGCCCACAACCACCTCGACCACCTCGTGTTCGGCGACGAGTGCGACCAGCTGGTCCAGGTCCCGGCCGGTCTTCTCGTCACGCGACAGGGTAACCAGCGGGGTGGCGAGCATGGGAGCGGGATCGCTCAGGGCGATGCCGACCCGCACCGAGCCGACGTCCACGGCGAGCCGCCGCCCCGGGCCCACGTCGTGGGCGCCGGGGCGGTCAGGCTGACGTGCTGGCTGGTCAGGCCGGGTCACGAGCCGCCCAAGGTCCGGTGCAGGGCGGCGATGGCGGCGGGCACGCCGGCCGGGTTGTCGCCGCCGCCCTGGGCCATGTCGGGCTTGCCGCCGCCGCGGGCGCCCAGGTCACCGGCGAAGCTCGGCACGAGCTTGCCGGCGGCGTGGCCGAGGTCGCGGGCGGCGGTGGTGGTGGCCACCACGAAGGCGACCTTGCCGGCGTCCGGGTCGACCGAGAACAGCGCGACCACGCCGGGGCGGGAGCCCAGGCGGTTGCGCACCTCGGTGGCCAGGGCGCGCAGGTCACCGGCCGGGACGCCGTCGGTGATCTGTTCGGCGACCACGGAGAGCTCGCCGAGCTGGACGGCGCGGCCGGCGATGTCGCCCGCGGAGCGCAGGACCTCGCCGACGCGGAGCTGCTCGATGGTCTTCTCCGCGGCGCGCAGCTTGGCCACCACGCCGGAGATCCGCTCGGGCAGCTCGGCGGCGGGCACCTTGAACTGGTCGGCGAGCTGGGTGACCAGCAGGTGCTCCTTGTTGATGTAGCGCACGGCGTCCATGCCGACCAGGGCCTCGACGCGGTGCACGCCGGAGCCGATGGAGGCATCGCCGACCAGCTTGACCACGCCGAGCTGGGCGATGTTGCGGACGTGGGTGCCGCCGCAGAGCTCGCGGGAGTACTCGCCCATGTCGACCACGCGGACGCTGTCGCCGTACTTCTCGCCGAAGAGGGCGACCGCGCCCAGCTCCAGGGCCTTGTCCATGGTGGTGGTGAAGGAGTTGACCTCCACGTCCTCCTGCAGGTAGGCGTTCACCTCCTCCTCGACCTCGCCGAGCACCGAGGCCGACACCGGGGCGGGGGTGGTGAAGTCGAAGCGCATCCGGCCGGGCGAGTTGAGCGAACCGGCCTGGGCAGCGCGCTTGCCGTAGGCGCCGCGGACGGCGGCGTGCACCAGGTGGGTGGCCGAGTGCGAGCGCTGGATGGCGTTGCGGCGGGCCACGTCGACCTCGGCTTCGAGCAGGTCGTCCAGGCCGACCTCACCGGAGACCACGGTGGCGCGGTGCACGAACAGGCCGGGCACGCTGCGCTGCACGTCGGAGACGGCCAGTTCGGCCCCGGCGCCGAGCAGGCGGCCGGTGTCGGCGATCTGGCCGCCGCCCTCGGCGTAGAACGGGGTGCGGTCGAGCACCAGCTCGACCTCGGCGCCCTGGCCCGCGCTGCGCACCGGCTGGCCGCCGACGAGCAGGCCGACCACCCTGGCCTGGCCGGCCAGGTCGGTGTAGCCGAGGAACTCGGTCGGGCCGTGCTGCTCCAGCACCGAGCGGTACACGGTGAGGTCGCCGTGCCCGGTCTTGCGGGCGGCGGCGTCGGCCTTGGCGCGGTTGCGCTGCTCGGCCATCAGGGTGCGGAAGCCGTCCTCGTCGACGGAGAGGCCCTGTTCGGCGGCCATCTCCAGGGTGAGGTCGATGGGGAAGCCGTAGGTGTCGTGCAGCTGGAAGGCCTTGTCGCCGGGCAGCTTGGTGCTGCCGCCGGCGCGGGTCTGCGCGGCGGCGGTGTCGAAGATCTTCGAGCCGCTGGAGAGGGTGGCCAGGAAGGCCTCCTCCTCGGCGCGCATGACGGCGTCGATGCGGTCGAAGTCGGTCTTGAGCTCCGGGTAGGACGGGGCCATGGCGTCGGCGACGACCTTGGTGAACTCGCCCAGCACCGGCTCCTGCACGCCGAGCAGGCGGATGGAGCGCACGATGCGGCGCAGCAGGCGGCGCAGCACATAGCCGCGGGCCTCGTTGCCGGGGGTGACGCCGTCGCCGACGAGCATCACGCCGCTGCGGGCGTGGTCGGCGATGACCCGGAAGCGCACGTCGTCGACCTGGTCAGCGCCGTAGCGGCGGCCGGAGAGCTCCTCGGCCTTGGCGATGACCGGGCGGATCAGGTCGGTCTCGTAGACGTTGGGCACGCCCTGCAGCAGCATGGCCACCCGCTCGATGCCCATGCCGGTGTCGATGCTCTTGGCGGGCAGGTCGCCGAGGATCGGGAAGTCGGTCTTGCCGGTGCCCTCGCCGCGGAGGTTCTGCATGAACACGAGGTTCCAGAACTCCATGTAACGGTCGCCGTCGGGCTCGGAGCCGTCACCGGAGTCGACAAACTCCGGGCCGTACTCGGGGCCGCGGTCGATGAGGATCTCCGAGCACGGGCCGCACGGACCGGGCACGCCCATCGACCAGAAGTTGGGGCCCTTGCCGAGGCGGATGATCCGGGACTTGGGCACGCCGATCTTGTTGTGCCACAGGTCGTAGGCCTCGTCGTCGTCCTCGTAGACGGTGGTCCACAGCACCGACTCGTCCAGGCCGTAGCCGCCCTCGGACTGCGGCTTGGTGACCAGCTCCCAGGCCAGCTGGATCGCGCCGTCCTTGAAGTAGTCGCCGAAGGAGAAGTTCCCGGCCATCTGGAAGAAGGTGTTGTGCCGGGTGGTCTTGCCGACCTCGTCGATGTCCAGGGTGCGCACGCACTTCTGCACGCTGGTGGCGGTCGGGGACGGCGGCGGGGCCTCGCCGAGGAAGAACGGCTTGAACGGCACCATGCCGGCGTTGACGAACAGCAGGTTCGGGTCGTCCAGGATCAGCGAGGCGCTGGGCACGACGCGGTGGCCGTTGCGTTGGAAGTGGTCGAGGAACCGCTGGCGGAGGTCATGGGTCTGCACGGGGAGTCCTAGGTGTGGCTGCGCGCGCACGGCGCGGGTTGACGGGTGGTCGGCGGGGCGGCGAAGGGCAGGGGCGTCGGGGCTCAGCCCTCCGCCCAGCGCGCTCGCCGGTCCCCCTCCGTTCCGCCTCGTGGCGACTCGTCCAGACCGGTCAGCCACCCAGCGTCGGCGGCGCGGTGCGAACCGGTCTCGCGGACGGCGCGGCCCGGCTCGCGGGCTCCGGTGTCACGGCCGGCGCTGTCGCGGGCGACGCTGTCCCGGGCCGGGCGGTTGTGCCTGCGCGAGCGGGAGCCCAGCGGCTCCTGGGCGCGGGCGACCACCTCGGAGAGCTCGTCCTCGCGTTCGCTCATGCCGGCGCGCACGTCGGCGCCGAAGGAGCCGACCGCGCCGGCCAGCTCACGCACGGCGTCGCCGAGGTTCTCCGCGATGCCGGCCGGGGTGAACTGCTTGGTGGTGGCGGTGGCCTTGCGGGCGATCGCCACCCCGGCGGCCACGCCGAGACTGAGCCAGAACAGCCGCCTCATCGCTTACCACTCTTACGGGTGGTGCGCCGGGAGTGCCGTCCGGTGGGCTCCATCGCGGCGGTGCGCTTGCGCCGGGCGCGCAGCGCCTTGCTGACGCCGTAGGAGAACGCGGCGGCCTTCACCAGCGGCCCGCCCAGCGTGGCGGTGAACAGGGAGGTCAGCGCGGAGACGTTGCCGCTGACGGCGCGCGCGTTCGCGGTGATCCCGTCCACCCGTTCCAGCTGGGTGTTGACGTGGGTGAGGGTGGTGTTGGCGCCGTCGAAGAGCGGATCGCTGTTCTCGTGCGCCTTGCGGATGGCGATGGTGGCCTCGTCCAGCGTGCGGCCCAGCTTCAGCAGCGGGATCGCGAGCAGCAGCACCAGCAGCACGAAGGCGCCTGCCGCGACCAATGCGGCAATCTGCCCTGGTGACACGAGCCCTCCATGCGTAAGTAGAAGTCGGGTACCCCAGCGCCGCGACGGTAAGCCCACGCGCGGTCACGCAGGTCTTCTGGCGTGTCGCAGGCGCTGTGGATGATCGGGGACAGGTTACCGCGCCGGTGTCACGTGCCTCACCCCGGTTGCTGCTGGGTCAGCTCCGCGGCCACCGCCTCGGGCAACTCCGGGAAGGCGGCCACCCTCGGGTCCAGGCGCAGCAGGCTGGCCAGGCCGATGCGTTTCTGCTCACCGACGGCCGCGGTCAGCCGCCGGGTGGCCAGCACGTGGAAGACCCACTGGTCCACATCCAGGGGGTTGGCGGTGACCTTGTCCTGGTGCCGGAACAGGCAGAAGACGTAGGCGTCGGACTGCCGGGCGCGGGCGGCGGTGGTGTTGGTGGCGTGGTCCCAGCCCGCGGTGGGCCGGATGTCGAAGGAGATGTCGGAGAGCCGTTCCTGCCGCCAGCTCTGCAGGTAGGCGGCGGACTTGACCTCGATCCGCCAGCCCTGGGCGGTGCGCAGGTCGGCGGCGTCCCACTCGATCCGGGTGCGGCCGGTGACGCAGTCCAGGGCGAGGCCGACCAGGTACTCGGCGAGCACGCCGCGCATGGCGTTGCCGACCAGGTCGGAGCAGGACCAGCTCCAGAACCCGCGCAGGTCCGCCCCCGGTGGCGCGCCCGCGCCGGTGATCGGCTCGGCACCGGTCTTGGGGGTCACGACCAGTGCGTCCAGCTCGGTCACCCCTGCTCTCCCCGGATCATGCGGCGCAGTTTGGGCACCCGGTCGGCCAGCACGCGTTCGGCGCCGCGGTCCACCGGTTCGTAGTAGTCGACGCCGACCAGGTCATCCGGCGGGTACTGCTGGGCGAGCACGCCCTCGGCGACGTCGTGCGGGTAGAGGTAGCCCTTGGCGTTGCCGAGCTTGGCCGCGCCCGCGTAGTGGCCGTCGCGCAGATGGGGCGGGACCGGGCCGACCGAGCCCTTGCGCACGTCGGCCTGGGCGGCGCTGATGGCGAAGTTGACCGCGCCGGACTTGGGCGCGGTGGCCAGGTGGATGGTGGCCTGGGCCAGAGCGAGGCGGGCCTCGGGCATGCCGATCAGCTGCACGGCCTGGCTGGCGGCCACCGCGGTCTGCAGCGCGGTGGGGTCGGCCATGCCGATGTCCTCGCTGGCGTGCACGACCAGGCGGCGGGCGATGAACCTGGGGTCCTCGCCGGCTTCGATCATGCGGGCCAGGTAGTGCAGGGCGGCGTCGACGTCGGAGCCGCGGATGGACTTGATGAAGGCGCTGGTCACGTCGTAGTGCTGGTCGCCTTGGCGGTCGTAGCGGACCGCGGCCTTGTCCACGGTGGACTCGACGGTGGCCAGGGTGATCTCGGTGGCGCCGGTGCTGGCCGCGGCGTCGGCGGCGGCCTCCAGGGCGGTCAGCGCGCGGCGGGCGTCACCGGCGGCGAGGCGGACCAGGTGGTCCTCGGCGTCGGCGGCCACGGCCAGCGCGCCGCCGAGGCCGCGCGGGTCGGTGGCGGCGCGCTGGATGACGGCGCGGATGTCCTCGTCGGTGAGGGACTTGAGCTGGAGCACCAGCGAGCGGGACAGCAGCGGGGAGACCACGGAGAAGAACGGGTTCTCAGTGGTGGCGGCGACCAGCAGCACGGTGCGGTCCTCCACCGCGCCGAGCAGGGCGTCCTGCTGGGTGCGGGAGAAGCGGTGCACCTCGTCGATGAACAGCACGGTGGACTCGGCGGTGCGGCCCAGGCGCCGTTTGGCCTCGCCGATGACCTCGCGGACCTCCTTGACCCCGGCGTTGAGCGCGGACAGCGCGACGAACCGGCGGCCGGTGGCCAGCGAGACCAGGGTGGCCAGGGTGGTCTTGCCGGTGCCGGGCGGTCCGTAGAGCAGCACGGAGGCGGGCGCGGCGCCTTCGACCAGGCGGCGCAGCGGCGCGCCGGGGCCGAGCAGGTGCTGCTGGCCCACCACCTCGTCGAGGGAGCGGGGGCGCATGCGCACGGCGAGCGGGGCGTTGGCCGCGAGATGTTCCTCCGCCTTCTCCTGGGCTTCGGCCGCGAACAGGCCGCTTTCGAACAGACCGTCGTCCACGTGCGGGACGCTACCCGGAGAGACTGACAGTCGCGGTCCGCGGTGTGCGAGGATCAACACCCGTGCCGTCACCTGCCGTTGCGCTCAAGGTCGTGTTGCTCGCGGGCCCCTCGGGATCGGGCAAGTCCCACCTGGCCGCCCGGCTGGGCTGGCCGGTGCTCCGCCTGGACGACTTCTACCGCGACGGCGACGACCCGGCGATGCCGGTGGACGAGGCCGGCCGTGCCGACTGGGACCACCCCGACTCCTGGAACGCCGAGGCCGCGCTGGCCGCGATCGTGGAGCTGGCGAGCACCGGTGTGGTGCGGGCGCCGGTGTACTCCATCGGCGAGGACCGGCGGGTGGGCACGCACGAGGTCCGCGCGGACGGGCCGTTCTTCCTGGCCGAGGGGTTGTTCGCGGACCGGCTGGTGGCGGGCTGCCGGGCGGCGGGGGTGCTGGCGGACGGGATCGTGCTGGCGCCGAACCGGGTGGTGACCTTCGCGCGGCGGCTGGTGCGGGATGTGGCCGAGGCGCGCAAGCCGTGGCCGCTGCTGGTGCGGCGGGGGTTGCGGCTGGTGCGGGAGCAGCCGGGGGTGGTGGCGCGGTGCACGGCGGCCGGGTTGCGCGGGGTGGCTCCGGGGCGGGCCGGGGCGGAGCTGGCGGCGATGGTGCGGGCGGCGCGGGTCGAGCGGGCGGTGGCGAGCACGCCGGGCGAGCGGGCGGCGCTGGCGGCGGGCTCGCGGGATGAGCGGGCTGCGCTGACGGTGGGCTCGCGGGACGAGCGGGCGGTGGTGGCGGTGAGCGCGCCGGACAAGCGGGCGGCGCTGGCGGTGAGCGCGCTGGGCGAGCAGGCGGCGCTGACGGTGAGCGCGCCGGACAAGCGGGCGGCGCTGGCGGCGGGCTCGCCGGGCGAGCAGGCGGCGCTGGCGGCGGGCGCGCGGGATGAGTGCGTCGCGGCGGAGGCCGCGCGGGATCAGCAGGTCGCAGTGGCGGAGGCTGCGCGAGAGCAGCAGGCCGCAGTGGCGGAGACTGCGCGGGACCAGCAGGCCGCAGTGGCGGAGGCTGCGCGGGAGCAGCGGGTCGCGGCGGTGGAGAGCGCGCTGGATGGGCGGGTTGTAGCGGCGGAGAAGGCGCGGGAGCAGCGGGTCGCGGTGGTGGAGGCGGGGCGGGGGCAGCAGGTGGCGGATGGCGCGCGGGTGGTTGCGGCGAGTTGACCGGTGCGTGGGCCTCGGTAGCTGGCGATACCGGTTTTCGGCGGGTGTGGCACCGCATTTCAACCGGCTAGTTGCCGCCGGATGAACACCTGAACGGCCGCCTTCTCGACCTGGCCCGGCCAGGCCAGAGTGCTGAACATGAATCATCCTCTGGACCGGCGGGCCGTGCTGCGCGCCACCGGAGCCGCGGCCCTGGGTGTGGCCGCCGCGACTGCTCTGCCCACCACGAGTTCGGCCGCTGCCGCTGACGTTCCGGTTTTCGGGCATGGCGTGGCTTCCGGCGATCCGCTGCCCACCGGGGTGTTGCTGTGGACCAGGGTCACCCCGACCCCCGAGTCGACGCCTGGCTCCGGTGCCGGGCCTGAGGTGCAGGTGCGGTGGGAGGTGGCCAGCGATGCCGGGTTCGGCGCGGTGGTGGCTTCCGGGGTCACCGTGACCGGGCCTGGGCGCGACCACACGGTCAAGGTCGATGTGGGCGGGCTGGCCCCGGCCACCGACTACCACTACCGGTTCACCGTCAACGGGGTGCGCTCCCCCGCCGGGCGGACCCGGACCGCGCCCGCGGCCGACGCGGCGGTGCAACGGCTGCGGTTCGGGGTGGTGTCCTGCTCGAACTGGCAGGCCGGGCACTTCGCCGCCTACCGCTACCTCGCCGAGCGCGGGGACCTGGACGCGGTGCTGCACATGGGCGACTACCTCTACGAGTACGAGCCGGGCGGGTTCCCGGTCGGACAGTACGTGCGGCCGCATATGCCGCCGCGCGAGATACTCAGTCTCGCTGACTATCGGCAGCGGCATGCCCAGTACAAGACCGACCCGCACCTCCAGCGCCTGCACGCCACCTGCCCTTGGATCCTGACCTGGGACGACCACGAGGTGGCCAATGACGCCTGGTCAGGGGGTGCGGGCAACCACACGCCTGGTACCGAGGGCGAGTACGCGGCGAGGCGGGCGGCGGCGCACCGGGCGTACTTCGAGTGGATGCCGGTGCGCAACGCCGGGGACCGGCTGTACCGGCGGCTGCGGTTCGGCACGCTGGCCGAGTTGTCCATGCTGGACCTGCGCACGCACCGCTCGCAGCAGGTGAAGGCGCTCTCCGGGGAGGTGGACCGGCCGGACCGCACCATCGCGGGCAGCGAGCAGCTGGCGTGGCTGATCGACGGCCTGGTCTCCTCGAGCGCGCAGTGGAAGCTGGTCGGCACCTCGGTGATGATCACGCCGACGCTGATCCCGCCGCTGCCCGCCGAGCTGCTCGGGCCGCTGCTGAAGCTGCTGGGCCTGCCGCAGGAGGGCGGGGCGGTGCTCACCGACCAGTGGGACGGCTACACCGCGGACCGGCGCAAGGTGCTGAAAGCGTTGGCGGAGAACAAGGTCAAGGACACCGTGTTCCTCACCGGGGACGTGCACTCCTCGTGGGCGGCTGACATTCCGGCCGACGCCGGGCTGTACCCGTTGAGTCCGTCGCTGGCCACCGAACTGGTGTGCACCTCGGTCACCTCGGACAACATCGACGATGTGCTGAAGGTGCCGCCGCGCACCGCGAGCCTGGTGGTGGAGAAGGCGCTGACCGGGCTGAACCGCCACATCAAGTGGGTGGAGTACGACTCGCACGGCGCCTCGGTGCTGGAGGTGACCCCGGCGGGCACGCAGATGGACTGGTACTACGTGGCCGACCGGACCAAGGCGGACAGCCCGGTGCGGCACGGCCGTTCGTTCCGGGTGAAGGCGGGCTCTCAGCGGGTGCAGTCGGCGACCAGTCCGATCGTCTGACCAGGGAACCCGGTGCCGCTGTCGCGCGACAGCGGCACCGGGTGCTCGGTCAGCCCACGCGGTAGGCGCGGACCACGGTCTCGGTGACCGAGCCGCCGTCGGCGTCGATCGCCTTGGTGCGCAAGGAGACGAACCCGCCTGCCGGGTTGGTCACCTTGGCGGTCCAGGACTTCCCGGACGGCAGCACCGGGACCGGCCGCCAGGTGGCGCCGTCGTCGGTGGAGACCTCCATGGTCACCGCCACCGCGCCACGCCCGCCGGAGCCCGCCTGGTGCGGGGCCGTGACGGTGACGGCGAACTCGCCCGGCTTGGCCCGGTTGGCCAGGTCAAGGGGCAGGTCGTAGCGGATGTCCAGCAGTGGCAGCGAGGTCTCCTTCGCGGTCTGTCCACTGTGGAACTTCCAGGTGGCACTGGACTTCGTGCCCAGTTCCGCGCCGGGCAGTGCCCTGGTGGCTTCGGCGGTCAGCTCCAGGAGCTGGCGGCGGGCCGGGACGTCCACCGTGGCGATACCGGGCACGTCGCTGCCGCCGACGCGTTTTCCGTTGGCGGACAACGAGGTGCTGCCCTTGTCGAAGTCCGGGCTGAAGTAGCCCAGCGCGCCGGGCTGGCTGAACATGGGCAGCTCGACCCGCAGCTTGTCGCCGGTGCGGGTGATCGCGGGCCGGGTCAGCTCCGGTCCGAACGGGCTGCCGAACAGCGTCAGCTTGGTGCTCTGCCCGGCCCGGTAGGTGGTGGGCAGGGTCTCCTGGATGCCGTAGGCCGCGGTCTGGGTCTGGCCGAGGGCGGCGCCGGTGATCCAGGGCCGGCCGGGGGTGTAGAGCACGTCCAGCTCGCCGGGCACCCGGACCGGGGCGACCGAGCCGAACCACATGTCGCCGACCTGGACGTTGGCCTGCACCGAGGTGGCCGACTCGCCGTTGCCGACCTGGGCGATCCTGGTGCGGGCCTTGCCGAGGTCGCGGGCGGAGTGCGACCAGGTGATCCCGTCCGGCAGGCCGTCGGTGACCCGGTCGTGCAGCACGTACAGGCTGGGCGAGTTGGCGATGCCGCGGATGGTGACGCTGCCGCCGGGCTGGGCGCGCAGCGCGGCGCTGGCCTCCCCGTAGATGTTGACCACCGGCCCGGTCCAGGCGGCCTGGTGCTCGGCGTAGGCGTCGTCCAGGATCACCCCGGCCGCACCGGCGGTGAAGGCGGCGGCCACCCGCCGGTTGACCTCCGTGGTGGGCTGGCGGCCCGGCTGCATCAGGGCGAACTTCTCGCGCACGCCGGCCTGGGCGATCTCCTCCGGGGTGCCGCCGCCGACGTCGGCGACCTTGGCGGTGCGCTCACCGCGGAAACCCAGTGGGTTCAGGTCGCGCGGGTTGAGCTCGCGGTCACCGAGCTTGGCCGAGAGCAGCGGCCGGTTCCAGGAAGTGTTGCTGTACAACACAAGTCCGGGGGCGGGCGCGCTGGGCACCAGGTACTCCCGGCCCGGTTTGGACACCATGGCGACCCCGGCCTTGGGCTTGCCGGGCAGGTCGGAGAACAGGCCGACCTCGTGGCCGAGCTGGAACGGGGTCTGCACCGCCTCCGCGTCGTCCACCCGCACCTGGATCGGCTTGGCCTTGCGGCCGTCCAGCACGATCTCGGTGTCCTTGTCGACGGTGACCTCCTGGACCAGCTTGACCCGGTCGGTGAACACGCCGTGGGGCAGGCCGGGCGGGTACTCGGTGTCGATCACCTGGGCGAGCACCCGGTAGCGGCCGACCGGCACGCCTTCGCTGGTGCTGTTCATGATCCGGGCGTGGCCGGTGTCCAGGTTCTGCAGCACCACGTTGGTGAAGGCGTCGGCCTTGCCCTGGCGGCTGAAGGACTTCACGGTGAGGATGTGCTCGGCCGGCCGCCGTTCGGCCACCACCGAGGTGCGCAGTTCCACGCCGTCGCCGCTGGCGGTGAGCCGGGTGCCGACCAGGCCGGTGGCCTTGGTGAAGTCGGCGGTGACGGTGATGTCAGCCGAACCCTTGGCGGGCACGGTGACCTGCTTGGCGTCGGCGGTGAACAGGCCGCCGTGCGCGGGCAGGTCGAGCTTGAGGGTGACCGGGCGGTCGGAGTCGTTGCTGTACCGGAGTTTCCGCTGCTCCGGCTTTTCCCCGCCGGTGGGCACGCTGCCCATGGACAGCGAGGCCGGTTCGACCCGCACCCGCTGGCGGTGCGCCCGCGCCAGGTCCAGCCTGCCGACGCCCTGGCCGAAGACGTTCGCGCCCTCCAGGGGAGCCGAGGTGCCCATCAGCGCGGCCTTGAGCGCCTCGCCGGTCCAGCCCGGGTTCTGCTGGGCCAGCACGGCCGCGGCGCCCGCGACGTGCGGGGTGGCCATCGAGGTGCCGGAGATCCGCAGGTACTGCTCGCTGACCGCGTACTGCGGCATGGTCCCGGCGGCGCGGGCGGCCACGATGTCCACGCCGGGCGCGGTGATGTCCGGCTTGGCGGCGTGGTCGAGGTGGCGGGGGCCGCGCGCGGAGAACGGGGCGAGCTGCCCGGACTTGGTGCTGGCGGCCACGGTCAGCGCCGCGTCGGCCGCGCCGGGTGACTCGACGGCGGCCTCCGAGCCGTTGTTGCCCGCGGCGATGACGAACAGCGTGCCCTTGTCCGCGGAGAGCCGGTTCACCGCCTGGGACAGCGGGTCCGTGCCGTCGGTGGGCGGGCCGCCCAGGCTCATGTTGACCACCTTGGCGCCCTGGTCGGCGGCCCACTGCATACCGGCCAGGATGGCGTCCTCCGGGCAGTACTCGTCGCAGACCTTGCCCACCACCAGGTTCGCCTCGTACGCGATGCCCCGGTAACGGCCGCCGGAGGCCTTGCCGGTGCCGGCGATGGTGGAGGCGACGTGCGTGCCGTGGCCGTTGGTGTCCTGCACCGACTGGCCCTCGATGAAGCTCGAGGAGGCGGCGACCCGGCCGGTCAGGTCGGGGTGCTGCTGGTCGTAGCCGGAGTCCAGCACGCCGACCTTGACCCCGGCTCCGGTGCCCCCGGCCTGCCAGGCCTGCGGCGCGCCGATGACGCTCGCGCTCTGGTCCAGGTTGAGGGAAAGCCTGCGGTTGAGCCAGAACTTGCCCTCCGCGGCGCGCAGCGAGGGTCCGGTCAACGAGGCCCAGAACTCCCCGGCCCGCTCCTTCGGCTGGGTCAGCGCGGTGACGCCCAGTGCGGGCAGCTCACGGGTGACCGCGCTGGCCGCGGGCAGGTCCGCCGCGGCGCGGGCGCGCGGCTGGCGGGTCAGCAGCAGCGGCAGCGCGGTGTCGCGGTCGAAGCCCTGGCGCAGCAGCTCGGTGACGTTGAACAGGTTCTCGTCCAGGCGGTTGGCCCGCACCAGCGGCAGCGCGTCGGCCGGGTAGACGAACCGGCGCCCGTTGAGGATCACCTTGTGGAAGGCCATGTCCTCGCGTCCGGCGGCGGGCCGCACCTGCACCACGTCCGCGCCACGCACCACCACCTGATCGCCGCTGAGCAGCGTGAGCACGCGCTGTGGCGGCGCGGAACCGGGTGGTGTCTCGGCCGCGCCCGCGACCGGGGTCAGCGTGGCCCCGGCCAGGGCGAGCAGCGCCGCGGTCACGCCACAACGGCGGCCGCGACGGGAGTGTGTCCCCATTGATGCTCCCTCGTTGGCGAGAACTTCCGTGTTCTCGCTCCGCGAAAACTTACGAAGAAGTCACCCGCGAGGTTGCTCGCCAACAAGAACTCTGTGAGGTTCGGGGGCATGACCCGACTGGTGGCGGTGCTCTCCGACATCCACGGCGTGCTGCCCGCCCTGGAAGCCGTGCTGGCCGAGCCGGACGTGCGGGCGGCGGACTTGATCGTGCTGACCGGTGATCTCGCGGCCGGTCCGATGCCCGTGCCGACCCTGGACGCGCTGACCGCGCTGGGCGAGCGGGCGGTGTGGGTGCGCGGCAACGCCGACCGCGAGCTGGTCGCGCTGGCCGCCGACCAGAGGCTGCCGGTGCCGGATGAGGTGTCCCGGTGGGCGGCGCGGCAGCTGCGGCCGGAGCACCTGGACCGGCTGGCCGGACTGCCGCACCCGGTCACCCTGGAGATCGACGGGTTCGGACCGGTGCTGTTCTGCCACGGCACCCCGCGCGATGATGAGGAGATCGTGATGGTGGACAGCCCGCTGGACCGCTTCGACCAGGTTCTGTCCACTGTGGACGAACAGGTGCGCACGGTGGTGTGCGGGCACACGCACATGCCCTTCGCGCGGCTGGCCTCGGGCCGGATGGTGGTCAACCCGGGCAGCGTCGGCATGCCCTACGGCCGCTCCGGCGCGCACTGGGCGCTGCTGGCCGGCGGCGGGATCCAGTTGCGGCGCACCGAGTTCGACCTGGACGCCGCCTGCCGCCGGATCGCCGAGGAGTCCGGCTACCCGGAGGCCGCGGCCTGGGCCGGGTACTACCTGCGCGCCAAGGCCACCGACCGGCAGGCCCTGGACGTGTTCAGCCGAGCAGCGACCTGAGCGCGGCCAGCACCAGCGCGGGCTTGGCCGGGGTGGCGTTGGGCCCCATCAGCCCGATCCGCCAGACCCGGCTGGCGTACTCGCCGACGCCCGCGCCGATCTCGATGCCGAAGTCGTGCAGCAGCCGGGTCCGCACGGTCGCGGAGTCCACGCCCTCGGGCACCCACACCGTGGTCAGCTGCGGCAGCCGGTGCCCGTCCGCGGCGAAGAGCTTGAGCCCCAGCTCGGCCAGCCCGTCCTGGAGCTGCTCCCCCGCGGCCCGGTGCCGGGCGTGCACCGCGGGCAGGCCCTCCTCCAGGATGCGGCCGAGTCCGGCGTGCAGGGAGGCGACCATCGCGGTGGGCGCGGTGTGGTGGTAGGTGCGGCCGCCGCCGGCGCCGCCGCTGACGTAGTCGCCGATCAGCCCGAGGTCGAGGTACCAGCTGCTGGGCCGCTGCACCCGCTGTTCCCAGGCGCGTTCGGAGAAGGTGAACGGGGCCAGGCCGGGCGCGACGCCGAGGCATTTCTGGGTGCCGGCGTAGGCGATGTCCACGCCCCACTCGTCCAGGTGCAGCGGCAGCCCGGCGATGGAGGTGACGCAGTCGGCGATGACCAGGGCCCGCTCGTCCCTGGCGTGCACGACCTCGGCGAGCCCGCCGATGTCGCTGAGCACGCCGGTGCTGGTCTCGGCGTGCACCGCGGCCACCAGGTCCGGCTTCGGGTGGGCCTCGAGCATGCGGCGGATGTCGATGGGCGCGCCCCACTCGTGGTCCACCCGCACCACCTGCGCGCCGTGCCGGGCGGCCACCTCGCACATGCGGTGGCCGAACAGCCCGTTGACGCCGATCACGGCGATCGTGCCGGGCCGCACGGTGTTGACGAAGGCGGCTTCCATGCCCAGCGAGCCGGTGCCCGACAGCGGCAGGGTGCGCCGGTTCGCGGTGCCCCACACTGTGCGCAGCCGGTCGCAGGTCTCGTCCAGGATGCGCAGGAACTCCGGGTCGAGGTGGCCCAGCAGCGGGGCCGCGAGCGCGAGGGTGGCCTCCGGGTAGGGGTTGCCCGGTCCGGGGCCCAGCAGCACACGATCAACCAACGCCATGCGCGGCACGCTACTCCCCGGCGCGCCGCCGCTGCCGCAGGTCCCGCCAGATGATCTGGGCGGCGTAGGGCAGCAGGTCCGAGCTGCGCCGCCACAGCCACGGCAGGCCCTTGAACACCAGCCAGCCGACGTGGTGCAGCGGGGTGATCCGCACGCCGCCGGCGCAGGTCATGGACACCGGTTCGGGCAGGTGGCAGCCCGCCGCTTCGAGGAGGTCGCCGAAGCCGCGGGCGAGCATCCGGTGGCCGAGCTCGGAGGGGTGCAGCCGGTCCACGCTCCAGGCGGGCAGCTCGTAGGCGCCGGGCAGCGCGTCCAGGTCCAGGCAGCCGATCCGGTGCCGGGCGACGACCTCGTCGGTGACCGCGTTGACCTCGGCGATCCGGGCGCGCAGCGCGCGGGCCAGCGGGCCGGGGATGCGGAAGACGCGGGCGTGGTCGTGGTAGCGGGCGGTGAGCACCACGGTCCCGGCCGCGGTGAGGCTGCCCACGACCTCGTCCAGGTCGTCCCTGATGGCCTGGGCGTCGAAGTCCGAGCGCAGGGTGTCGTTCATGCCGACCACCAGCACCGCGGCGTCCGGGCGGCGGGCCAGGGCCTGGGGCAGCTGCCGTTGGCGGACGCAGCGCATGCGCGCGCCCTGGAAGGACAGGTTGTGCAGCTGGGCGCCGAGCCCGGCGGCCAGCAACGGGGCGAACCCGCGCCAGCCGCCGGAGACCCGGTCGCCGATGCCTACGGTGGTGGAGTCGCCGAGCGCGACCAGGCTGTGGACCGCTCGCCCGGCGAAGCCGGGGTCGAGCGCCGGGGCGGTGAGCTCAACCGTCACGCTGCCACGATCGGGGCCCTCGGCTCACTGCCGGTGAGATCAGGGTGACCGGGTGGAGACAGGTCGGGGAACTTTCACCGCGACACCGCCATCCCGTGGTGGATGCCCGCCCCGGCCAGCCGGTCCACGGCCTCGGCGAGCACGTCCTGACCTGGGCCGAGGTACATCCGCATGTAGGGCAGCGGGGCGGCGGTGGGCGCGTAGGGCCAGGGCCAGGCGGGGGCGAAGAGCACGCCGGTGCGGGCGAAGGCGTCATCCCGGAAGCGGGCCTCGCCGTCGTCCAGGCCGGCGTAGGCGGCGGGCAGGGCGAAGAGCAGGTAGGAGGTGCAGGAGCCGGTGTGCACCGCACCCGCGGGGTAGCCGAGGCGGGCGGTGAAGAGCCGGTCGACCAGGCGGCGCTTGGCCGCGTACTCCGCGCACTGGGCGGCCAGGAACGCCGCGCTGGCCGGGTCTGCCAGCCAGTCGGCCATGGCGTGCTGGTAGACCCCGCCGTACATCAGCGAGCTGTGCAGCCGGTACCGGTTGACCAGCAGGTCCAGGGTGGCGGGTTCGGCGGTCATCAGGCCCAGGCCCCAGCCGTTGCAGTGGAACTGCTTGCCCAGGGAGCGGACGGCGAGCCAGCGGCGGCGCGCGGCGGGCGGGGCGCCGGGCAGGCGGGAGAGCAGGACGCGCAGCGCGGAGGTGGGTTCGACCTCGGGGTCGTGCACGCCGAAGTAGGCGTCGTCGACCAGCAGGCCGGCGCCGTGCTGGTGCGCCAGGTCGACCGCGGCGGCGACAAAACCGGGCCGCCAGTTGACCGCGGTCGGGTTGTGCTGGGCGTTGACCACCACCATGGCCAGCCGCTGCCCTGGTTCGGCGGTGATCCGGTCTGCCAGGTCCTGCAGCTCCCCGGCCAGCGGGCGGAACCCGGTCTCCGGGCGCAGCGGCAGGTAGCGGACCTGGTAGCCGAGGGTGTGGAAGACGCCCTCGTAGTCCCAGCTGGGCCCGGCGGCCACCACCACGGGCACCCGGCCGTCGGAGCCGAGCTCGTCGAGCAGGTAGCGGCCGAAGTCGAACATGGCGCCGCGGGTGCCGGTCCAGGTGGCGGCCACCTGGAAGTCCCGGCCCGGCTGGGCCACCGCTTCCAGGCGGTGTGAGGAGGTCACGTAGTCGCGGGCCACCTTGCGCAGCTTGGGCAGGCCGTACATGGACAGCTGGTAACCGTGGGCGTAGAGCGGGCGCTCGTGCAGGTGGTCGAGCAGCCCGGCCGGGGCCTGGTTCCAGGTCTCGCCGAAGCTCAGGCACAGCGGGTCGCCGTGCCGGCAGCCCTGGTCCAGGTAGGCGCGCAGTAGGCCGACGTCGGGCATGCGGCTGGGCAGGATGTCGTCGGTGACGAGAGCGGCGAAGTCGGCACGAGTGGTCATGGCCGGTTCATACGACCGCCGTTGGCGAACGGTTCACCGGATTTCCAAGAATATCGTGATTATTCTTCCGAGACGGGTTTGCGCAGGTCAGCGGAAGGCCGGGTAGAGCGGGAGCTGCTCGGCGTCGGGTCCGAACCGGCGCACGATCGCGGTGGCGACCGCCTCGGCGTGCTCGGCCAGCTCGTGCCTGCCGGAGACCACCGCGTCGGCCCGCAGCCTGCGCCAGCGGTCGGCCAGCGCGGCGCTGCGGCGCGGGGAGAGCTGGTTGGCGTCGATGGGCCGGTCGGTCTCGGTGATCCGCGGCAGCAGCCACCAGGTGGACAGCCACACCCACAGCACCTGCGCGTCCAGCAGCCTGGGCAGCAGCACCGCGTCGTCGTCCAGGTCCGGCCACACCGTGCTGGCCTCCGAGCGCCAGGCGGCGAGCATGGCCTCGGTCATGCCCTGGGGCAGGGCGAAGGAGCACCAGCAGGACGGGAACGGCACCCGCAGGTAGGCCACGTCCAGGGCGACATCGCGCATGCAGCCCCACTCGAAGTCCAGGAACCGCACGCCCCGGTTGGTGACCAGGTTGTTGTCCGGGCACACATCGGAGGGGCTGAACGCGCGGTAGCGGGTGCCGCCGAGCAGCCAGCCGGTGTTGCGGGCGGCCTCGGCCACCGCGTCGGAGGTCTGCACCCCGATGGCCTCTTCCAGCAACGCGGGCAGTTCGGTCAGCGCGGTGCGGGCTTCCGGGGCGATCGGGTCGGTCCAGCTGCGCTGGCCGAGGCGGCGCATCAGCGCGTCGAAGTCGGCTTCGCGGCCGGCGGTGTTGGCGTGCACCCGGCCCAGCGCCCTGGCCCAGGCCAGCAGCGAGCGTTCGGCGGCGCGGGCGTCGTCGCCGAGCAGCTTGTCGGCCAGGGTCGGCGCGCGGCCCAGGTCCTCCATGACCAGCAGCCGTTCGGCCGGTCCGTGCGCGATCAGCTCCGGGCTGACCCGCTCGCCGACGGACAGGGCGGTGAACAGCTGACTGCTGGCCGCTTCATGGGCGAAGGGGTCGGCGGTCTGACCTGGCAGCAACGGGGTGCGATATCGCTTGATCACCAACGTGCGGGGCATGGCGAAAGGGGTTTCCACCACTCGCACGCGGAGCACGACCGACCGGTCGCTACCGCCCAGATCCTCGGCATCACTCAGCCGGACGCTCGCACCGAAGCGGCGGCGCAGCACTGCCTGCGCAGCGGCGACCGTCTCGGCCACCTCCGCTGCCACCGCGTTGTGGACGTCCAGCGGGCCGGTGGAGATTTCCACGCTCATCGTTGTCGACCCTACCGGGCTTGGCTATCACGGATCGGCATGATCTGGTTACGCTCTGGCAAAGCTATCCCGACCAACGAGCCTGAGGACATTGTCTTTCTGTTCCGATCTCGTTGCGGCGCAAGCCCTCTGCTGCGCGCCGATTCCACCCACCCGGCGTACTACCAACGATCGACAAAGGTCCGGAAGTTCCTCGGACAGCCTGTTTTTCACCCTTCCGCGAGCGGTCGGCCGTTGCCCTGGCGCCTGCGCTGCCGGTTGCGCAGCAGCAGCACGAGCACCGCGGCCAGCACGATCCCGGCCAGGTTGACCAGCAGCTGGAGCCCGGACTGCCCGGCCCGCCCGTACTCCCCCAGCACCAGCGCCAATGCCGCGTAACCGGCCGCCGGCACGGTGGTGACGGAAATGAAAACCCCTACCAGCGCGGCGGATTTCGACGAGGTCAGCGAGAGCATGCCCGCCGCGCCCGCCAGCAGCGCGACGATCAGGGAGAACGGGCCGACCTGGAAGACGAAGTCCACGTCGTGGTTGCTGTGCATGATCGATTCATTGAACAGTCCGGCGGCGTAACCCAGTGCGGCCAGTCCGGCGGTGACCACCACCGCGACCTGGAAGCCGAACACCAGTGCCGCGCTCGCCCTGCGCACCAGGTCCCAGCGCCGCCGGACCAGGCCGACCGCGAGCGCGGCCAGCGGCCCGAACTCCGGTCCGACGACCATCGCGCCGACGATGGTGACCGCCGAGTTGGTGATCACGCCGACCGCGGCGAGCAGGCAGGCGATGGTGAGGAAGCCCAGGTAGGTGAGGTTGAGCCGGGACTCCTCGCCGGTGCGGGCGATCAGCTCCTCCCACACCACCGCGTCCGCGCCCTCGCCCGGCGCGGCGGCCTCGGCCCGGTCGGCGGCGTCGGAGAGCGCGGTGTCGATGCTCTCCAGGGTGATCGCGCCGTGGTGGTCGATGCCCAGCTCGCACAGCTCGGCGAGCAGCTCGTCCAGGGACTCCCTGGCCACGTCGGCCTCGATGACATCGCCCTTGGGACGCACGCCCGCGCCGGGCAGCAGCACCAGGTGGGTGGCACCCGAGCACTCGTCAAGCAGCCGGAGCACCGCTTCGGTGTGCTCCGGCTGGTTGACCACGCGCAGGTGCAGCAGCGAGCTCACGCGGTCGCGGTGTCACCCTTGACGGCGGGCTTGGCGTCCACGCCCGCTTCCTTGCGCTGCTGCGCGGTGATCGGCGCGGGCGCGGCGGTCAGCGGGTCGAAACCGCCGCCGCTCTTGGGGAAGGCGATGACCTCGCGCAGCGAGTCGGCCCCGGCCAGCAGCATGCAGATCCGGTCCCAGCCGTAGGCGATGCCGCCGTGCGGGGGCGCGCCGAACTTGAACGCGTCGAGCAGGAAGCCGAACTTCTCCTGGGCTTCCTCCTCGGCGAGGCCCATCACGCCGAAGACGCGCTGCTGCACGTCGGCGCGGTGGATACGGATCGACCCGCCGCCGATCTCGAAGCCGTTGCACACCATGTCGTAGGCGTAGGCCAGCGCCGAGCCGGGGTCCTTCTCGAAGTCGTCGAGGCAGTCCGGAGTGGGCGAGGTGAACGCGTGGTGCAGCGCGGTCCAGCTGCCGCCGCCGACCGCGACGTCGTCGGTCTCGGAGGTGGCCTCGAACAGCGGGAAGTCCACGATCCAGGCGAACTTCCAGTCGCCGTCCTTGATCAACCCAAGACGGTTGGCGATCTCCACGCGGGCCGCGCCGAGCAGCGCCCGCCCGGCCTTGGGGGTGTCCGCGGCGAAGAACACGCAGTCACCCGGCTTGGCGCCCACCGCGGCCGCGAGACCGGCGCGCTCCTCCTCGGAGAGGTTCTTGGCCACCGGTCCGCCGAGGCTGCCGTCCTCCTGCACCAGCACGTAGGCCAGGCCCTTGGCGCCGCGCTGCTTGGCCCAGTCCTGCCAGGCGTCGAGCTGCTTGCGCGGCTGGCTCGCGCCGCCGGGCATGACCACCGCGCCGACGTAGGGCGCCTTGAACACGCGGAAGGGGGTGTTGGCGAAGTACTCGGTCATCTCGACCAGCTCGAGCTCGAAGCGCAGGTCCGGCTTGTCGCTGCCGTAGCGGGCCATCGCCTCGGCGTAGGGGATGCGCGGGATCGGCAGGGACAGCTCGACGCCGAGCACCTCGCGCCAGATCGCGGCGATGATCTGCTCGCCGAGGCTGATCACGTCGTCCTGCTCGACGAAGCTCATCTCGATGTCGAGCTGGGTGAACTCCGGCTGCCGGTCGGCGCGGAAGTCCTCGTCCCGGTAGCAGCGGGCGATCTGGTAGTAGCGCTCCAGGCCGCCGACCATGAGCAGCTGCTTGAACAGCTGCGGGGACTGCGGCAGCGCGTACCAGGAGCCGGGCTGCAGGCGGGCCGGGACCACGAAGTCGCGCGCGCCCTCGGGGGTGGAGCGGGTCAGGGTGGGGGTCTCGATCTCGACGAAGTCGTTGCGGTGCAACACCTCGCGCGCGACCCGGTTGACCTCGCTGCGCATCCGCATGGCCTTGGCCGGTCCGCTGCGGCGCAGGTCCAGGTAGCGGTGCTTGAGCCGGATCTCCTCGCCGACCTCCAGGTGGTCGTCCAGCGGGAAGGGCAGCGGCGCGGACTCGTTCAGCACCTCCAGGCCGGTGGCCAGCACCTCGATCGCGCCGGTGGGGATCTCGGCGTTCTCGTTGCCCTCGGGCCGCTTGGCGACCTCGCCGACGATCTTGACGCAAAACTCCGCGCGCAGCCGGTGCGCCCGCTCGGCCATCTCGCCCTCGCGGAAGACGACCTGGGCGACACCGGAGGCGTCCCGCAGATCGATGAAGATCACTCCGCCGTGATCGCGACGCCGCGCCACCCAGCCGGTGAGGGTGACGGTCTGGCCTGCATGCTCGGCGCGGAGTGCTCCGGCCTCGTGCGTGCGCAACACGGGTACTGATCTCCTAGGTCGGCGGAGTCGGCGGGAATGCTTCCCAGCAGGTTAGCCAACGCCCCCGGGGTGCCTGCCAGCAGGTTTCCCCGGCGGCCACCGCCGCTGCCGGCGCCCGGTCCCGGTAGCGTGAAAGCTACCAACGGGTAACGACGGAGGGCCGGTATGCGCGCGGCGAGGTTCGACCTGGAGACCGGGAAGTTCGGGCTGCACGAGGTCGAGGTGCCCGCGCCGGGGCCGGGCCAGGTGCTGGTGAAGGTCGCGGCGGCCGGGGTGTGCCTGTCCGACGTGCACATCATCGACGGCAGCCTGACCGGTTTCCGCACCCTGACCGGTCAGACCGTGATCACCTTGGGCCATGAGGTGGCGGGCACGATCGCCGAGCTGGGCCCGGACGTGCCGGAGTTCTGGCGGCCGGGCGCGCGGGTGGTGCTGGCCGCGGGCGACCGTTGCGAGCGCTGCCCGAACTGCCTGTTCCACACCGGTCTCTGCCTGCTGCCGCCCGCGCGCGGGGTGAGCTACGACGGCGGCTGGGCGGAGTACGTGCTGACCAGCCACCGCTCGGTGGTGCCGCTGCCGGAGAACGTGCCCTTCGAGCAGGGTTCGATCATCCCGGACGCGGTGTCCACCCCGTACGCGGCGCTGCTGCACAAGGGCGAGCTGTCGGTGGGTGAGGCGGTGGGTCTGTGGGGCATCGGCGGTCTCGGCGTGCACGCGGTGCGGATCGCCCGGCTGGCCGGGGCGGCCCCGATCATCGCCGTCGACCCGCTGCCGCTGGCCCGCGAACGCGCACTGGAGGCGGGTGCGGACCACGCCTTCGACCCGGCCGAGCCGGACCTGGCGGCCAAGGTCCTGGCTGCCACCGGCGGCCTCGGCCTCGACCTCGCGGTGGACCTGGTCGGCCACCCGGCGGCGCGCGCCGCGGCCGATGACCTGCTGGCCCCGCACGGAAAACTGGTCTTGGTCGGGATGACCCAGGCCCCGCTGCACCTGGCGCACGCGGCCCGGTTCAACGCCGCCCAGCACCAGGTCCGCGGCGCGTGGGGCTCGGAGCCGAAGGACCTGCACACCCTCATCCGCCTGGTCGCCACCGGCCGGCTGGACCTCTCCGCCTCGGTCACCGAGGTCATGCCCCTGGAGGAGGCGCCGGAGGCGGTGCACCGGCTGGCGAACAAGATCGGCAACCCCATCCGGATCGTGCTCAAGCCCTAGCGTCTACCCCGCGTTCCGGCCCACCACACGTGACCTTCGCGACACCGTGCAACGGCCGGGTCCGCTCGCGCGATGCCCTGGTCGGCGGCGTGCGGGTGGCGGAGGTGTGTGGTGGGTCTGCGGGGACTTCTGCTGCGGCGGGAACGGGTCGAACCGGCGATCATGAGTGCCATGTTGCACGGACCGAAGGTGCCGGATGCCGCCACGGTGCACCAGGTGCTCGACCTGGCGTTGCGCATCGGCGAGCTGCAACTGGCCTGCGGGGCCGGGGCCGCCGACGTCACCGCCACCATGCTCGCGGTCACCAACGCCTACGGCCTGCCGACCACCGATGTGGACGTCACGTTCACCTCGATCACCGCCTGCTGCCACCGCGGCAACCTGGCCGCCCCGGTGACCACCACCCGCGTGGTGCGCGCCCGCAGCCTGGACTACACCCGGCTGACCGCGCTGGAGCGCCTGGTGCGGGAGGTCACCGCGGGCAAGATCACCGCGGACCAGGCGCTCACCGGCCTGGAGACGGTCTCCACCGCGCCGCACCCGTACCCGCGCTGGGTGTCCACGCTGGCCTGGGCGGCGATGGCCGCGGCGGTGGCGGTGCTGCTGGGCGGCGGGCCGCTGCTGGCCGGGATCGCCGCCTTCACCACCGCGGTGATCGACCGGGTCGGCCGGATCGTGAACCGGCTGGCGCTGCCGTTCTTCTTCCAGCAGGTCATCGGCGGGGTGCTGGCCACCGGCATGGCGCTGGGCGTGCACGCGATGGACCCCGGCAGCCACCTGGTCCGGCCGTCGCTGGTGGTGGCCACCGGGATCATCGTGCTGCTGTCCGGGCTGTCCATCGTGGGCACCGTGCAGGACGCGATCACCGGCTACAACGTCACCGCCGCCGGCCGCGCCATGGAGGTGCTGCTGATGACCGCCGGGCTGGTCATCGGGGTGCTGCTGGTGCTGCGGCTGGCCGTCTCCCAGGGTCTGCACATCTCGGTGGCCGAACCGCCGCCGCCGCTGCTGGCGCACGTGCCGCAGATGATCGTGGCCGGTGGCCTGACCTCGTTCTGCTTCGCCTGGGCCAGCTACGCCACGCTGCGGGCGCTGTTCGTGGCGGGGCTGGCGGGTGCGGCGGGCACGGCTTCCTACGGGGTGCTGACCGTGCTGGGCACCGACGTGGTCATCGCCTCCGCGGGCGCGGCCATCCTGATCGGGTTCGTCGGCGGCGTGATCTCGCGGCGGCTGCGCATCCCGCCGCTGATCATCGCGGTCTCCGGGCTGACCCCGTTGCTGCCGGGGCTGACCACCTACCACGCGCTGTTCCAGCTGGCGGTGGACCAGAACATCGCCAAGGGCGCGCAGTCGCTGATGCTGGCGGCCGGCATCGGACTGGCCCTGGCCGCGGGTGTGGTGCTCGGGGAGTACCTGGCCCAGCCGGTGCGCACCGGCCTTGGCCGGCTGGGCCGCACCCTGGCGGGGCCCCGGTTCTCCGGGCCGCTGCGGCCCACCGAGACCCCGCTGGAGTGAGTCAGCGGCCGCGCAGCTCCCGGCGCAGGATCTTCCCGGACAGCGCCCTGGGCACCGCGTCGATGAACTCGACCACCCGGATCTTCTTGTACGGCGCGACCTTCCCGGCCACGAACTCCATCACCTCCCGCTCCGCCAAGGCTTCCTGACCCGGCGCGCGCACCACGAACGCCTTGGGCACCTCCTCGCCCTCGGCGTCGCGGACGCCGATCACCGCGGCGTCGGCGACCCGGGGATCGGAGAGCAGCACGGCTTCCAGCTCGGCGGGCGGCACCTGGTAGCCCTTGTACTTGATCAGCTCCTTGAGCCGGTCCACGATGAAGAAGTTGCCCTCGGCGTCCACCCGGCCGATGTCGCCGGTGTGCAGCCAGCCGTCCTCGTCGATCATCGCCGCGGTGTCCGCGCCCCTGGCGAAGTAGCCCTTCATCACCTGCGGCCCGCGGATCCACAGCTCGCCGGCGCCGTCGGTGTCCTGCCCGGTGGCCGGGTCGACGATCCGGCATTCGGTGTTGGGCACCAGCTTGCCCACCGTGCCCTCGGGCGGGTGGGCGTCGGAGTCGGGGACCACGTGGGAGACCGGGGACAGCTCGGTCATGCCGTAGCCCTGGGTGATCCGCACGCCGAGCCGGGTGGCGCACAGGTGGCCGGTGTCGGCGTCCAGGGGAGCGGCCGCGCACAGCACGGACTTCAGCGCGGAGAGGTCGAACCGGTCCACCATGGGATGTTTGGCCAGGGCGAGCACGATCGGCGGGGCCACCGGCACCTTGGTCACCCGGTGCTCGGCCAGCGCGGCGAGGAACTGCTCCAGCTCGAACCGGGGCAGCACGACAACCGTTGTGCCGCACCGTAACGCGTGGTTGAGCAGCACGGTGATGCCGTAGATGTGGAACATCGGCAGGATGGCCAGGATCCGGTCCTCCGGGCCGGTGGGCTGCATCCCGCCGGCCTGGGCCATGTTGGCCACGATGTTGCGGTGGGTCAGCATGACGCCCTTGGCCTTGCCCGTGGTGCCACTGGAGTAGGGCATCACCGCCACGTCCTCGGCCGGGTTGATCTCCACCTCCGGCACCGGTCCGTCGGTGGCCATCAGCTCCAGGATCGAGCGGTGCCCCTGCGCGGTGTCGCAGACGAAGACCTCCTCGATCCCGGCCGCTTTCGCCGCGGGCACCGCGCGGTCGAGGAACAGCGAGATGGTGACCAGGAACCTCGCGCCGGAGTCGCGCAGCTGCGTGGTCAGCTCCTCGGTGGTGTACAAGGCGTTGACCGTGCTGACGATCGCGCCCAGGGTGGTGGTCGCGTAGAACACCACCGGGTAGGCCACCGTGTTGGGGCTGAACAAGGCCAGCACGTCGCCCTTGCCCAGCCCCTCCTGGTGCAGGCCCGCGGCGAGCCTGCCGACCGCGGCGTCCAGCTGGCCGTAGGTCAGCCGCAACCCGTCCGGCTTGCTCCCGTCCACCACCGCCAGGTGGTCGCCCCGTTCCCGCGCCCCGGCCAGCACGTAGGTGTGCACCGGCAGATCGGGGATCTCGACGTCGGGGAGCGGGCTGCGGTGGATCATGGCGACCTCCGGTGGCGTCGTTGCCGGGTGGGCCTTCTACCGTGTCAGTACGACTTCCCGAGGTCCAGGGTGTGCTGGGCGACGAAGTTGAGGATCATCTCCCGGCTCACCGGCGCGATCCGCCCGACCCTGGCCGCGCCGTAGAGCGTGCCGACCCCGTACTCGGTGGCCATTCCGTTGCCGCCGTGGGTCTGCACGGCGGCGTCCACCGCGGCGATGGCGGCTTCGGCGGAGGCGTACTTGGCGATGTTGGCCGACTCGGCGGCGCCGGGGTCGTCCTGGTCGTAGGCCCAGGCGGCGCGCTGGGTGGCCAGCCTGGCCAGCTCGACCTCGATGTGCGCCTTCGCCAGGGGATGCGAGATCCCTTGGTGCGAACCGATGGGCGAGTTCCACACCTTGCGGGTGCGCGCGTAGTCGGCCGCCTTGGCCAAGGCGTACCGCCCGATGCCGCAACCGTAGGCGGCCACGGTGATCCGCTCCGGGTTCAGCCCGGCGAACAACGCGGCCAGACCGGCGTCCTCCCCGCCCACCAAGGCATCGGCCGGCAGTTTCACGTCGTCGAAGAACAGGGTGAACTGCCGCTCCGGTGAGGTGATCTCCATCGGGATCGGGTGGTGGGAGTAACCGGGTGCGTCCGTTGGCACCACGAACAGCGCGGGCCGCAGCTTGCCGGTGCGCGCGTCCTCCAGGCGGGCCACCACCAGGGTCGCATCGCTCTCGTCGACCCCGGAGATGTAGTACTTGCCGCCGGTCAGGCGCCAGCCGTCGCCGTCGGCGCGGGCGGTGGTGACGATCCGGTGGGAGTTGGAGCCGGCGTCGGGTTCGGTGATGGCGAAGGACATCTTCAGCGACCCGTCGGCGAAACCGGGCAGCCAGTTCTTCTTCTGCTCCGGGGTGCCGGAGTTGGCGATGACGGTGGCCGCGATGGCCGGGGAGACCACGAGCAGCAGCAGCGGGCAGCCCCCGGCGGCGAGCTCCTCGCAGACGATGGCCAGTTCGGTGATGCCGCCTCCGCCGCCGCCGTACTCCTCGGGCACGGCGACGCCGAGGTAGCCGAGCTGCCCGGCCTCGGCCCACAGTTCGGTGGTCTTCTCCCCCGCCTTCGCCTTGTCCACCCAGTAGCCGTGCCCGTACTTGGCGGCCAGCGCGGCCACCGAGGCCCGCAGCGCGCGCTGTTCGTCGGTCTCCCGGAAGTCCATGTCCGTCAGTCCTCCATCGGCTTCTGCCCGGTCGGGGCGGGTTCGATCACGGCGAGCACGGCCCCGGCCTCGACCTGGGCGCCCGCGGTCACGGCGAGTTCGGTGAGCACGCCGTCGGCGGGCGAGCGCACCGGGTGTTGCATCTTCATCGCTTCCAGCACCAGCAGTTCCTGCCCGGCGCGCACGGTGTCGCCGGGCGCGGCGGTGACCGCGACGACGGTGCCGGGCATCGGCGCGAGCAGTGATCCCTCGGCGTGCGCGGCCCCGGGTTCGGTGAAGCGCGGCAACCGGCGCAGGGTCACGGGTCCGAACGGCGAGTCCACGAACACCTGTTCGCCGTAGCGCGCCACGTGCAGTGTGCGCCGCACCCCGTCGACCTCCACCACCACCGACTCCGGCGCGGCGGAGACCACGCTCACGTCAGGCAGGTCCTCGGTAATAATCCCGTCGCGGGTGAACCGGTACTCGACCTCGATCGTCCCTTGTGGACTGTCGTAGGCCTTGACCTGGTTGGTCGAGTGCAGGTTCCGCCATCCGGCGGGCACGCGGGGCTGCACGGTGGCGGCAGCCCGGTTGGCGGCGGCCTCGGCGAGCGCGGCGGCCAGCGCGGAGATCCGCACCCCGCGCTGCTCGGCCAGGGGTGTGTCGAGTCCTGGGCGGGTGAGGAAACCGGTGTCCACCCGACCGGCCAGGAAGTCGGCGTCGCGCAGCACCCGGACCAGGAGGTCCCGGTTGGTGGCCGGGCCGTGGATGCGCGCCCCGGTCAGCGCGGCGGCCAGCCGGCGGGCGGCTTCGGCGCGGGTGGGCGCCCAGGCGATCACCTTGGCCAGCATGGGGTCGTAGTGGGTGCTGATGACCGAGCCGTCCACCACCCCGGCGTCCAGGCGCAGTCCGCGCTCGCCGCCGGTTCCGGTGAACTCACTGTCCACTCCGGACACCTCGAAGCGGTGCAGTGGCCCGCTGCCGGGCCGCCAGTCCGCGGCCGGGTCCTCGGCGTAGAGCCGGACCTCGATGGCATGTCCGCGCGGCACCGGCATCTCCGCGGGCAGTGGGCTGTCTTCGGCGATGGCGAGCTGCCAGGCGACCAGGTCGACGCCGAAGACGGCTTCGGTGACCGGGTGTTCCACCTGGAGGCGGGTGTTGGTCTCCAGGAAGTAGAACTCGCCCTTGTCCGAGACCATGAACTCCACCGTGCCCGCGCCCCGGTAGCCGATCGCCCGCGCCGCGGCCACGGCCGCCGCGGACATGGCCTCGCGCAGGGTGTCGTCCACCGCCGGTGAGGGCGACTCCTCCACGACCTTCTGGTAGCGGCGCTGCACCGAGCAGTCCCGTTCGCCCAGAGCCCACACCGCGCCGTGGGCGTCGGCGAGCACCTGGATCTCCACGTGCCGCCCGCGTTCCAGGTAGGGCTCGCAGAAGACGGTGCCGTCACCGAAGGCGCTGGCCGCCTCGGCCCGCGCCGCGGCCACCGCCCCGGCCAGCTCCTCGGGTGCGCGCACGATCCGCATGCCCCGGCCGCCGCCGCCGGCGGAAGCCTTGACCAGCAACGGGAACTCGGTCACGTCCCCGGGGTCGAGCTCGGGCAGCACCGGCACCCCGGCCTCGGCCATCAGCTTCTTGGCCTCGACCTTGGCCCCCATGGCCTCGATGGCTTCCGGCGGCGGCCCGATCCACACCAGCCCGGCATTGAGCACGGCGCGGGCGAACTCGGCGTTCTCGGACAGGAAGCCGTAGCCGGGGTGCACCGCGTCCGCCCCGCTGCTGTGCGCGGCCGCGATCAGCGCCTCGGCCCGCAGGTAGGTCTCGCCGGGGGTGAGGCCGGGCAGGCGGACGGCGAGGTCGGCTTCGGTGACGTGCGGGGACTCGGCGTCGGCGTCGGAGAACACCGCCACCGTGCCGATGCCCAGCGCACGGCAGGTGCGGAACACGCGGCGGGCGATCTCGCCGCGGTTGGCGACCAGGACTCGGGTGATCACGTTGGGGGACCTCACATCCGGAAGACGCCGAAGTTCCTGGTGCCGCTGACTTGTCCACTGTGGATGGTCGAGAGGCAGATGCCGAGCACCGTTCTGGTCTCGCGCGGGTCGATCACGCCGTCGTCGTAGAGCCGCCCGGACAGGAACGGCGCCAGCGACTGCGCCTCGATCTGCCCTTCCACCATGGCGCGCAGGTTCTTGTCGGCCTCGTCGTCATAGGGCGCGCCCTTGGCGGCCGCGGCCTGCCTGGCCACGATGGAGAGCACTCCGGCCAGCTGGGCCGGTCCCATCACCGCGGACTTGGCGTTGGGCCAGGTGAACAGGAACCGGGGGTCGTAGGCTCGCCCGCACATGCCGTAGTTGCCCGCGCCGTAGGAGGCGCCCAGCACCACGGTCAGGTGCGGCACGGTGCTGTTGGACACCGCGTTGATCATCATCGCGCCGTGCTTGATGATCCCGGCCTGCTCGTACTCCTTGCCGACCATGTAGCCGGTGGTGTTCTGCAGGAAGATCAGCGGCACGTCGGCGGTGTTGGCCAGCTGGATGAACTGGGTGGCCTTCTGCGCCTCCGCGCTGAAGAGCACGCCGCGCGCGTTGGCCAGGATGCCCACCGGGTAGCCGTGCAGGCTGGCCCAGCCGGTGACCAGGCTGGTGCCGTAGCGGGGTTTGAACTCGTCGAACTCCGAGCCGTCGACCAGCCGGGCAATCACCTCGCGCGGGTCGAAGGGCAGCCGCAGGTCGCTGGGCGCGATGCCGAGCAGGTCCTCGGCGTCGTAGCGGGGTTCGACGCTGGCCCGGCTCGGACCCGGTCCGAGCTTGCGCCAGTTGAGCCGGGCCACGATGTCCCGGCCGATGCGCAGCGCGTCCCGCTCGTCCTCGGCCAGGTGGTCGGCCAGGCCGGAGACCGCGGCGTGCATCTCCGCGCCGCCCAGCTCCTCGTCGTCGGACTCCTCGCCGGTGGCCATCTTCACCAGCGGCGGCCCGCCGAGGAAGACCTTGGCCTGCTGCTTGACCATCACCACGTGGTCGGACATGCCGGGGATGTAGGCGCCGCCCGCGGTGGAGTTGCCGAAGACCAGGGTGACCGTGGGCAGTCCGGCGGCCGAGGCCCTGGTGAGGTCGCGGAACATCCGGCCGCCGGGGATGAAGATCTCGCTCTGGCTGGGCAGGTCCGCGCCGCCGGACTCGACCAGGCTGAGCACCGGCAGCCGGTTGGCCACCGCGATGTCCATGGCCCGGAAGGACTTCTTCAGCGTCCACGGGTTGCTGGCGCCGCCGCGCACGGTCGGGTCGTTCGCGGTGATCAGGCATTCCACCCCGTTGACCACGCCGATCCCGGTGACCAGGCTGGCCCCGACGGTGTAGTCGGTGCCCCAGGCGGCCAGTGGGGACAGTTCCAGGAACGCCGAGTCCTCGTCGAGGAGCAGCTCGATGCGTTCGCGTGGCAGCAGTTTGCCGCGTTTGTGGTGCCGGTCGACGTACTTCGCGCCGCCACCGGCCAGTGCCTTGGCGTGTTCGGCGTCCAGCTCGGCGAGCTTGGCCAGCATGGCCTCCCGGTTCGCCACGTGCTCCGGCGCCGCGGTGTCCACTGTGGACTTCAAGACGGTCATGCCGTGTACCCCAATCGCCTGGCCGCGAGGTCGGCGAGCACCTCGCTGGCCCCGCCGCCGATGCCCAGGATCCGCGCGTCCCGGTAGTGCCGTTCCACCTCGGCCTCCCGCATGTACCCGAACCCGCCGTGCAGCTGCACCGCGGCGTCGGCCACGAACGAACACGCGGCCACCGCCGCGTTCTTGGCCAGGCACACCTCGGCCACCACCTCCTGACCGGCGGCGGCGCGGGCGGCCACCGAGCGGGTGTAGGTGCGGGCCAGCTCGATCCGCTGGGTCATCTCCACCAGCTGGTGCCGCACCACCTGGCGGCTGACCAGTGGCCGCCCGAAGGTCTCCCGCGCCTTCACCCACTGGACACTCAGATCCAGGCAGCGCTGGGCGGTGGCGTAGGCCTGCACGGCCAAGGTGATCCGCTCGGTCTGGAACTGCCGCATCAGCTCGGCGAACCCGGCGTTCTCCCCGCCCACCAGGTTGCCCACCGGCACCCGTGCGTCGGCAAAGGACAGTTCGGCGGTGTCGGAGCAGTGCCAGCCCAGCTTCTCCAGCCTGCGGCTCACGGTGAACCCGGGCGTGTCCTTCTCCACCACGAGCAGGCTCACCCCGCCGTAGCCGGGTTCACCGGTGCGCACCGCGGTGGTGACGAAGTCCGCGCGCGCCCCGGAGGTGATGTAGGTCTTCGCGCCGTTGACGACAAAATGATCGCCCTCCCGCACCGCGGTGGTGCGCAGCGCGGCCACGTCCGAACCCCCGTCGGGCTCGGTGACCGCCAGCGAGCCGATCTTCTCCCCGGCCAGCGCCGGCCGCACGAACCGGTCGATGAGGTCCGCGCCACCGGCGGCCACGATGTGCGGCAGCGCGATGCCGTGGGTGAACAGCGCGGCCAGCAACCCGGAGGAGCCACCGGCGGCCAGCACCTCCTCGTTGACCACCACCATGTCCAGCAGGTCACCGCCGCTGCCGCCGACCTCCTCGGGAAACCCGATGCCCAGCAGACCGATCGCGGCCGCGGCCCGGTGCAGCGAGCGCGGCACCTCCCCGGCGCGTTCCCAGTCGGCCAGGTGCGGCACGGCCTCGCGCTGGATGAACCGGCGCACGGTCTCCCGCAGCGCCCGCCGCTCCGGCGTGCCGAACGGGTCGGAAACTTCGTTCACCACAACACCTCCGGCACATCGACAACCCGGGCCCGCAGCCATTCGCCGAGCGCCTTGGCCTGCGGGTCGAACCGGGTGGCCGAGGCCACCCCGTCGCCGAGCAGGCCGCGGATGACGAAGTTCACCGCGCGCAGGTTCGGCAGCGCGTGCCGCTCGACGGTCAGCTCCGCGCACTCCGGCAGCAGTTCCTTGAGCCGCTCGACGGTGAGGTGGTGGAACAGCCAGCGGTAGGCCGGTTCCGAGCGCACCCACACGCCGAGGTTGGCGTCACCGCCCTTGTCCCCGGAACGGGCCCCGGCGATCCGGCCGAGCGGTCCACGCCGGGTCGGCTCGTGCCGCCCGAACGGCGCGGGTCCGCTGTCGGTCCAGGACGCGGGGAGCTGCTGTCCCACCGGTTCCTCGATCTCGACCCTGCTCCCGTCCGGCAGCACCGCGACCTGCGTGACCTCGCTCCGGTCCACGTAGGCGGCCGAGTACACGCCGAACGGGGTGCCGTCGCTGGGTGGCGCGGTCACGTGGAAACCCGGGTAGGAGGCCAGGGCCAGCTCGATCGCCGAGCGGGAGAACGCCTTGACCCGCTTGGGGTCGGTGTCCTTGATGGTGGCGTGCAGCAGCGCGCTGGCGGTCTCCTCGGTGTCCGCGTCGGCCCGGTCGGTGCGGGCCAGCGTCCAGGTCAGCCCCTGCCCGCCGATCGCCTGCTCCAGCTGCGCGCGCACCAGGTCGGCCTTGCGCTGCACGTCCAGTCCACAAAGGACGAACGTGGTGGCGTTGCGGAACCCGCCGAGCCGGTTCAGGCACACCTTGAGCGTTTCCGGCGGCGGTGCGCCGGTCACGCCGTGGATCCGCACCCGGTCGATCCCGGTCTGCTCCAGCTGGATGGTGTCGAAGCGGGTGGTGACATCGGGCCCGAGGTAGGCCGGTTCGGCGATCTCGTAGAGCAGCTGCGCGGTGACGGTGTCCACGGTGACCGCGCCGCCGGCGCCCTCGTGCTTGGTGATCACCGAGCTGCCGTCGGCGGCGAGCTCGGCGATCGGGAACCCCGGCTTGCGGAGGTCGGCGAGGTCGGCGAAGAAGGCGAAGTTGCCGCCGGTGGCCTGGGTGCCGCACTCCAGCACGTGCCCGGCCACGGTGGCCCCGGCCAGTGCATCCCAGTCGGTGCGCGACCAGCCGAAGTGCGCGGCGGCGGGTCCGACCACCAGGGAGGCGTCGGTGACCCGTCCGGTGACCACCACGTCGGCCCCGGCGCGCAGGCACTCCGCGATGCCCCAGGCGCCGAGGTAGGCATTCGCGGTCAGCGGCTCGCCGAAGCCGAGCTCGGCGGCCCGCTCCCGCAGGTCGTCGCCTTCGACGTGCGCGACCCGGACGTCCAGGCCCAGCTTTCCGGCCAGCGCCCGCAGCGCCGCGGCCAGCCCGGCCGGGTTGAGCCCGCCCGCGTTGGTGACGATCTTGACCCCGCGTTCCACGGCGAGGCCGAGGCAGTCCTCCAGCTGGCGCAGGAAGGTGCGCGCGTAGCCCAGCGACGGGTCTTTGAGCCGGTCCCTGCCTAGGATGAGCATGGTCAGTTCGGCGAGGTAGTCGCCGGTGAGGATATGCAGTTCGCCGTCATATAGTTGTTCGCGAACCGCGCTGAACCGGTCGCCGTAGAAGCCGGAGGCGTTGCCGATCCGCAGCACCCCGTCAGTCATCGAACCGCCCCGGCTCGCGGTCGGCTCCGGGCGGCCCGGCGAAGGCCTGCGCGATGCTCATCCACTTGGCCGCCACCGCACCGGTGACGCTCAGCTTCAGATCGGCCGGGTTGCGCCTGCGCACGACGAGCAGGCAGAACTCCAGCGCGGACCCGCTGACCCGGTCCTCGGCCTCCTCCGGCCCCCACTCCCAGCGGTCACCGGAGGGGCCGGTCAGCTCGACCCGGACCGGCTTGTCCGGCAACGGTTCCTGGCGCACCGCGAAGGCGAAGCCCATGGTCCGCACGCCCAGGTGCGCGATGTGCCGCAGCCGGTCGGTGGGCTCGCGCCGGATACCGAGGGCGTCGGCCACGTCCTGTCCGTGCGCCCAGGTCTCCATGATCCGCGCGGTGGCCATCGAGGTGGCCTTCATCGGCGGCCCGAACCACGGGATCTTCACCTCGGGCGGCACCGCGGCCAGCGCCGCACGCAGCGCGGCCCGCCCGGCCCGCCAGCGCCCGAGCAGCGACTCCGGCGCCTCGCCGGCCCCCTCGGCCGCGCCTTCCTCCACAAAGGACAGTGGGTTGGCGGTTGTCAGCGACTCGGCGAACCCGGCCGGATCGGTGGCGGCCAGGATGGCCTGCCGGTCGGTCCAGGCCAGGTGCGCGAGCTGGTGCGCGATGGTCCAGCCCTCGGCGGGGGTGGGCGTGGCCAGCCCGGCCAGGTCGAGTCCGGCGACGTGGCGGTCCAGGTCACCGCCTTCGGCGTCAAGATCGGCCAGCAGTCCGGTCAGCGTGCTCATCACTGTTCCCCTCGCAGCGCGTCATCCAGCATGGCCGCCCACTGCCGCACGATCCGCTTGCGGCGCTTGCCGTCGTCGGTGAGCAGGTTCGCCAGCGCCAGGCCGCGGATCAGGTCGAGCGTGGCCTGCACCGCCTCCCGCACCCTGGGCCTGGACTCGTCGGCGCGGAGCAGCTCCAGGGCCAGCCGGTGCGTCTCCCGCCCCAGCCGCGCCTGCAACGGCAGCACCAGCTCGTGCAGTTCCGGGTCGGTGCGGGCGGCGACCCAGAGCTCCAGCGCCGCGGTGAACAGCGGGCTGGCGTAGAAGTCGGCGAGCAGCTCGACCACCGCGGCGGTGTGCCCGCCCTCGGCAGGCGCGCTCGCGGCCTGCGCGCGCAGCTGCTGCACCCCCATCGCGCCCACGTACTCCACCGCGGCCGCGACCAGCTCGCCGCGGGTCCGGAAGTGGTGCAGCTGCGCGCCCCTGGACACCCCGGCGCGCTGGGCGACCAGGGTGGTGGTGGTCCCGGCCCAGCCGCGTTCGACCAGCGCGTCCACGGTGGCCACCATCAGCTTGCGCCGCGTCTCACGGCTGCGGTCAGCCTGCCTCTGCCTGGTCGGCGCGCCCATGCCGGCAGAGTCTTCCGCCGAACTAACAAACAGTCAAGCCTGCTTGTTAGTTGCGCGCGCAGCGACCCACGTCACATCACTTCGGCCGCCAACCGGCTTGCACCGGCGAATCGTACGCTGTACCGTACGCCATACGAACTGCTGGCGTGGCCGCGCGCCCGCAGCTCAGCGCGAGAAGAAGGAGCACACGTTGACCCACACCCCCGTTCTGCCCACCGATGGCGCCGGCTTCACCCCGACCAGCGAGGACGTCGATAGCGTGCTCGCCTGGTACGCCGCCTATGACGCCGCCGCGGGCGCGGGCGAGATCCAGCGGATGGCCGACATGGCGCTGTTCCCCCTCAACGTGATCAGCACCGACGCCGAGGGCAACGCCTCGGCCGGTTCGTGGAGCCGGGAGTTCTTCGTCCAGCGCTGGACCGAGATCCTCGGCGGCGGCCACGACATCGAGATGAAGTCGGTGCGCACCCCGCACTTCGTCAGCCGGGAGCTGGTGTTCGTGACCACCGACTCCACCTTCACCGTGGAGGGGCACAGCCAGACCGTGCGTTACGGCGACCTGCTGGTGCGCGTAGGCGGGCGCTGGCTGTTCCAGACCATGGTGCAGGGCGGCTGGGGCCAGCAGTAACAATGCGCACGCTACGACGGGTCCGGCCTGCCGCGCGGGCCCGTCGTGGCGCACACTGCACGGGTGATCACCGTTGCGCTCAACCAGAACGCGGTGGCCGCGCTGCGCGGTCCCGGCCTGCGCACCACGGCGCTGCCGACGGAGCCGCTGCACGCCTCGCTGCACACGGCGGTCATCGAACCCGGCCTGGCCCGGCTCTCCGGCGCGCTGGTCTTCGCCGCGCTGGCCGGCTCGGGCATCCCGGCCAGCCCCGACCTCACCGGCCGGGAGTGCCTGGCCAACAAGCTGCACCTGAGCTACCACCTGCCGGTCTCCACCGGGGTCCCCGACGACGGCAGTGAGCTGGACGTGGACGAGGGCGACCAGCGGCTGATGCTGCGCCAGGGCATCCTGCTCGGCTTCGCGGTGTGCGAGCTGGCCGGGAAGCTGCCCGAGCCGGTGCCGGTTCGCTCGATCGTGTCGGTCAGCCGCGCTTCGGGAACTTTCCGCTTCCACCAGGTCCGGCCGGAGGAGCATTGGCTGGCCGAAGAGCTGGACGACTACAAGGACGAGCGGATCGCCACCGTCGACTTCCGGCCCCCGGCCGCGGCATGAGCGATATCGACTTCTACGCCGACCTGGTCGCCACCGGCGCGGTGCTCGGCGCCGACCGGCACTGGACCCCGGCCGAGCTGGACGAGCTGTTCGACGCGGACAACCGCGAGTACGTCGAAGCGGTCTCCACCGAGGCGCTGAACCTGGACTACGGCCTGCTGGAGTACTTCTGGGAGCGCGAGTCCCACCGCGCCCCGTGGCACGGCGTGCACCTGAGCGCCCAGGTGCACCGGCTGACCATCGGCTGGGCCGACACGCCCGCCCTGCTGAGTGAGAACTACGGCGCGTTCGAGCCGAACCCGTCCTTCGCCGAACTCCGCGCCGAGCTCGACCGCCGGGACATCCCCCTGGTCGAGCTGCCCCAGGAGCTGCCGGCGCACCGCTCCTACTGGCAGCCGGACAGCCAGGCAGTGGTGGTCGAGATCGTCGCCCAGGAGGAGTTCCTCACCTCCCCGTCGGAGGAGATCGGCTCGATCAACGGCATCTCCGCCCCCGGCCTGCTGCACAACCTGCCCCGTCCCCGCTTCGACGCGCTCCGCCAGTCCCTCAACCAGCTGGCCGAGGCCACCCCCGCCGCCCGCGAACGCTGGCTGGACAAGCACGCGGCCGACGCGGACTGGTGGCGCGACCGGCTGACCGTGTTCGCGATCAAGCTCGGCTGGCGGGAAAGCGCCGAAGCGGTCTGGGTGCCGCTCTACCTGTGGTTCGCCGAAGCGGCCCTGCGCCGCGGCGCCCTGGATGCCGCCGAGCTGGCCCGCCGCGTCGCCGAGACCGCCGCCCGCCTGGACCTCTACACCGCCGAGGAGCTGCCCCCGCTGCTGCCCGGCGCCGACGAGCTGACCACCACCCTGCTCACCGGCCTGCCGCTGCACCGGGGCGAGGCCGAACAGCGCTGGGGCGTGCCCGGCCTGCCCGGCGAGGAGGTCCGCCCCCTGCTGCGGTCCCGGCAGCTGGTGGAGACCGCGGCCCGGCTGCGCCCGTTCCTGCGCGAGACCGCGGTCATCGCGGAGCTCGGCGAGTGGCTGCGGGTATGGCCGGAGTTCGGCCGCGCGGCGGGCTTGTTAGAAATGCGCAGTGACTGATCTGGACTGTTACGTCGAGGCCCTGGCCACCGGCACGCTGCTGGGCATCGACCGGCACTGGGGCCCGGCCCAGGTCGACGCCCTGCTCGGCGGCGAAGGCCACGACGGCCTGAACGTGGACGCGCACAACTGGTGGCGCGACTACGGCCTGGCCGAGATCTTCTGGCAGCGCCGTTCCCTCGCCCACCACTGGCGCGGCCACCACTTCTCGCTGCAGCTGCACCGGCTCCCGCACGACTGGTGCACCCCGAACGAGATGCTGCGCGCCCGCTACGGCGAGTTCCGCCCTCGCACCAGCTTCGCCGACCTCCACGCCGCACTGACCGAACGCGACATCCCCCTGGTCGAGGTGCCCTACCACGACGAGGACTACCGCGAGTACCGCCAGCCCAGCTCCGGCGCCACCGTGCTCGTGGTCAACCACCACCCCGACCCGGACCCCGACCGCCCCGACCTGGCCTTCGGCGACCTCTACCGGATCGGCTCCGCCCCCGCCCTGCCCCACCTGGACCGCGCCCGCTGGGAGGCCCTCGGCCAGGCCCTCGCCCCGGTCCCGGCCCTGCCCCTGCCCGAGCGCGCGGCCTGGCTGACCGAGCACGAACCCACCGGCCCTGACCAGAGCACCTGGTGGCACGGCGTGTTCACCCACCTGGCCGACCTGGACACACCGTTCGACCCAGCCCAGGCCCCCCTGCTCCTGTGGTTCCTGCGCGAGTCACTGAGCCGCCCCGCCCCGGTCCTCGCCGTGACCCTGAACTGGCTGGAGGACCTGCGCGAGACGTTGTCCCCACCCGCCAGCGCCACCCCACGCGCCACCAACAGCGCCCCGCCTCTGCCCGACAGCACCGTGCCCACTGCCAACAGCACCCCGCCTCCGCCCGACAGCACCGTGCCCACTGCCGCCAGCACTCCGCCCGTGCCCGGCAACACCCCGCCCGCCGCCGGTGGCACCCCGCCCCCGGCTGACGACTCCCGGTCCGCCCCCGCCGGCGCCCTGCCCACCGCCGACGACATCGTCCGCCTCGCCCTGGCCGCCGCCCCCCTCTCCCCCGCCCAGACCCGCTGGGCCGACCCCGGCGTCCGCGGCCCCGACCTGCCCGCCCAGCTGCTGACCAGAGACCTGATCACCGCCGCCACCCGCCAGCGCCGCCACCTCACCTCCCCCGACCTGCGCGAACAGCTCCTCCCCTGGCTCGAGCTCTGGCCGGAACTGCGCTGACCCTCCCACTCTGTACCTAGTAGTATGTACAGTACGGACCCATGCACGCGATGCGGTACGCGATCACCCTGCCCGCCGACTACGACATGGACGTCATCCGCGAGCGGGTGGCCACCCGGGGACACGCGCTGGAGGAGTTCCCAGGCCTGGGCCTGAAGTCCTACCTGATCCGGGAACGCGGCGTGGCCGGCTCCCCGGTCAACCAGTACGCGCCGTTCTACCTGTGGCGAACCCCGGCCGGGATGAACGACTTCCTGTGGGGCAAGGGTTTCCAGGGCATCTGCGAGGACTTCGGCCGCCCCGTCGTCCAGCACTGGCTGGGCCTGGCCTTCGAACACGGCCCCGCCCGCACCGGCTCACCGGTCTCCGCCACCACCGAGCTCACCTCCCTCTGCACCGCCGAACCCGGCACCGCGGTCGCCTCCGCCGTCGCCGACCTGACCGCCCACGCCACCACCCCCGGCGTGCACTGCACCGCCCTGGCCATCGACCCCCGAACCTGGGAGCTGCTCCGCTACACGCTGTGGTGCGCCGAACCACCGGCCGGGGCAGGCGTCCACTTCCAGGTCCTGCGCCTGTCCCGCCCCGAGCTGGACCAGCTGCCCACCGGCCGCCACTGGTGAAACTTCCGCGCACACCCGGCCCGGAGTTGGCAGGATGCCACCCATGACCGCCCCACCCGAGCAGATCACCACGGACCGCCTGGTACTGCGCCGCCCCCACCTGTCCGATGTGGACGAAGTGCAGACCGTGGCCGCCGACGCGCTGCCCCACCTGCGCCCGTGGATGCCTTGGGCGGGAACGGAATACACCCGGGAGACCGCGGCCAACTGGCTCACCTTCGTGCAAGAGGGATGGCGGACCGGCACCGCGTACAGCTACGGAATCACCCTGTCCGGCAACCTCATCGGCGCCACCGGCCTGGAACGCCGAATCGGCCCCGGCGGCCTGGAGATCGGCTACTGGCTACACCCGGCCCACACCGGCAACGGCTACGCCACCGAGACCGCCGCCGCCCTCACCCGCACCGCGTTCACCTTGCCGGACATCACTTTCGTGCAAATCTGGCACGACCTGGCCAACACCCGCAGCGCCGCCGTCCCCAAACGCCTCGGCTTCACCGAAGTGGCCCGCCACGAGCCACCCCGCGAACCCCTGAGCCCCGGCAAGATCGGCGTAGACGTGGTCTGGCAACTGAACCGCCCCCCAAGCTAACCCCAAACCCGCCTCCAGGTTCACCAGTTCGAGCGACCCGAACCCGGAACCTTGCACTCTGATCGACTCGTTACCGCAGAGAGAGCAGTGGGCGGGGGCGGGGCAAGGTGACCCACGGCCCCAGCCGCCCCTGCCCCAGCCTCCTCAGCCCTGGCCCCGCCCCCAGGCTTCCGCGCCCCCGGCCTCGGCCTCGGCCTCGGCCTCGGGCAGAGCCTCGGACAGTGCCCCGGGCACGGGCTCCAGGCCCGAGCCGGTGTCGGGCAGCCGATGGCCGTGTTCGCAGGTCAGGACGGCGCGCACCGTGCCGCCGCAGTCGCGATGCCGGATCCGCAGCGGCGGCGACGCCGGGGCGACCAGGTGCTTGTCGCCCCACTGCATCAGCGCGGTCAGGACGGGCTGGAGCTCACGACCCGCGGAGGTCAGGCGGTACTCGTGGCGAGCCCGCGCGCCCGGGTCGCGGTATTCGTGGCGGGACAGGATTCCGTTGTCCACCAAGGTGTTCAGACGGGCGGTGAGGATCGCTCGCGGCGCGCCGGTGTGCTGCCGGATGGTCTCGAAGCGCCGGTTGCCCAGGAAGACCTCGCGCAGGACCAGGAGCGACCAGCGTTCGCCGAGGACCTCAAGGGACATCGCGACCGAGCAGGTTCGCGGGACAGCGCCGGCACCGGGAGCGGCGCTGGCACCGGATACCGGGCCGGGAGTGGGGACGGTCACGACGGGGATTCTCGCACGAGCTGTGTTCGGATTGCGAACTCTGATGTTACGGTCTGGCGCATGAGCGAACTGGCGCCCGCGTCCTGGGGCGAGCCCCGGACCAAGACGGTCACCTGGTACGACCCGTTTGCCCTGGCCAAGGTGGGCGCCAGCCTGTCCGGGCTGGAGTACCTGACCGGGATGGTCAACGGTGAGCTGGCGCCGCCGCCGATCTCCGGGCTGATGGGGTTCCGGGCGGTGTCGGTGCGTGAGGGCGAGGTGACCTTCGCCTGCACGCCGGACGAGTCCGCCTACAACCCGATCGGGCTGGTGCACGGCGGACTGGTCTGCACCCTGCTGGACTCCGCGGCCGGGTGCGCGGTGCACAGCACGCTGCCCGCCGGGGTGGGCTACACCTCGGTGGAGATCAAGGTCAGCTACCTGCGGCCCGTGCACGCCGACAGCGGTGAGCTGGTGGCGCGAGGCTGGGTGACCAAGCCGGGGCGGCGGATCGCGTTCGCGGAGGCCAGTGTCACCGACGCGGCGGGCAAGCTGGTCGCGACCGCCACCAGCAGCTGCCTGGTCATGACCCCCTGAGCCACCACCCCTGGGCTACAACAGGGTGAGCTGTTCCTGGTTGACCGGGGCGGCGGGCGCGCCCTCGGGCAGGCTGCCTTCCGGCCACACCGCTTCCTCGTCGCCCGGCACCCCGGTGACCGCGCGGCCGCGGGGACCGTCCAGGCCGTGGCGGCGCAGCAGTGGGCCGACGCGTGCGGCGAGCCAGGCCCGGTAGCGCTTGTCGGCGTAGCTGCCGCGACCGTAGATCCGCCGATAGCCCGCGACCCGGCCGGGATGTTCGCTGGCCAGCCATCGCATGAACCACTCGCGGGTGCCGGGCCGCAGGTGCAGCGCGAGCACCGTGACACCGCTGGCGCCCGCGGCGGCGATCTGGCGCAGCAGTTCGTCCAGGTGCTCGGTGGCGTCGGTGAGCCAGGGCAGCACCGGGGCGATGAACACCCCGCAGGACAGTCCCGCGTCAGCGAGCCTGCGCACCAGGTCGAGGCGAGCCTGCGGACTGGGCGTGCCGGGTTCCAGGCTGCGTTGCAGGTCACGGTCCAGCAGGGCCAGGGACACGCCGAGCCCGACCGGCACCTGTTTGGCGGCCGCGGTGAGCAGCGGGATGTCGCGGGCGAGCACGGTGCCCTTGGTCAGGATGGACAGCGGCGTGCCGGAGTCGGCCAGCGCCCGGATGATGCCCGGCATCAGCTCGTAGCGGCCCTCGGCCCGCTGGTACGGATCGGTGTTGGTGCCCATCGCCACGTGCTCCCGCCGCCACCGCGGCCCGCGAACCTGCTTGGCCAGCACCTCGGCCGCGTTGACCTTGACGATCACCTGGCTGTCGAAGTCGCGGCCGGCGTCCAGGTCGAGGTAGGTGTGCGAGTTGCGGGCGAAGCAGTAGGTGCAGGCGTGCGCGCAGCCCCGGTACGGGTTGACCGTCCAGGCGAAGGGCATCGACGAGGCGGCAGGCACCCGGTTGAGCACCGACTTGGCGCGGACCTCGTGGAAGGTGACCCCGGCGAACTCGGGGGTGCGCACCGAGCGGATGAACCCGGACAGGGACAGCAGCGCAGGCTGCTCGGCGTCGACCCGTTGCGCTTCCCATCGCATGCGGATGAGTCGAACATATGTTCGATTCGAACGCAACCGCGGCGGCACGAGCCAGGAACGGGACGGCGGGTTCGGCGGGATCGCCGTCGGCCGCTCCACACAGTCCACAAAGGACACAAAGGCGTTCCAGGGCGTGACCGCGAAGCCACGCGCCGGATTCCGCCACGCGCCTGGTTCCTCGGCGGCGGCCGGAGGTCATCGTGCGGGCGGTCAGCGAGGTCGCACGGTGATCACCACCCGTCCGCCATCAGCAGCACCACGGATCCGGGCTCGCCGCGCTCCCGCATCCGGCCGGCCAGGTGCCGGGCCCCGTGCAGGCAGGCGCCGGTGCTGGCGCCCGCCGGACGGCCGGTGCTCTGGTGGAGCTCGCGCGCGGCGGCGGCGCTGGCGGGGTCCGGGACCGGGATGACCAGGTCCACCACCTCGCCGTCGAACGGGGGCTCGATCCGGGGGCGGCCGATACCGTCGATCTTGGAGGGCATGCCGGTGGCGTAGTCGGCGCAGTCGGTGGCCCAGCCGGGGAAGTAGGCTGAGTTCTCCGGGTCGACCACGGCCAGGCGAGTGGGCGCGCCGGTGCGGCGCAGGTGCCTGCCGATCGCGCGGGAGGTCGCGCCGGTGCCGACCCCGGCCACGATCCAGGCCGGCGGGGGCCGGTTGGCCGCGGCGAGGCCGTCCAGGATCTCGGCGGCCAGGTTGCGCTCCGCGCCTTCGTCGACGGCAGCGGCCAGGGTGTTGAGGTGGTCCAGGTGGTGGCCGCCGGACTCCTCCGCCAACCGCTGGGCGCGTTCGTACACCGCCAGCGGCGGGTCGGTCAGGTGGCAGGCGCCACCGTGCCGCTGGATCCGGGCCAGTTTGGCCTGACTCGTGCGGGCGGGCACCACGGCGGTGAACGGGATGCCCAGCCACCGGGCGAAGTAGGCGAGCGAGACGGCCAGGTTCCCGCTGGTGGCCTCGACGATCGGCCGGCCAGGGCGGATCCGGCCGTGCCGCAGGGCGTGCCGGAGCAGGTCGCGGGCGAGGCCGTGTTTGAGGCTGCCGCTGGGTCGCCGCGACTCGTCCTTGACGAACAGCTCAACCTCGTTGTCCGGCAACGGATACCGCCACAGCGGCGTGGGTTTCTCGTTGGCGCGGCTGGCTTCCAGCCGCGCGAGCGGATCGGCGGTCACACCGGCGCCTCCTCGGTGAGGTAGACCAGCAGGCGGCACTCCGGTGTCCCCGGCAGCGGCAGGCTCTCGTACGGCATGGTCAGCGGACCCGCCACCGGATGCGCCCACCGCTGGACCCCGGTGGCCGCGGGCAGCACCGCCGCGGCGGCGAACCTGCGGCTGAACCCGGCGCCGAGCATGATGGACAGCTCCTCAGCCAGCAGCGCCGCCCCGTAGTCGCCCAGGTCCGCCGCGGTGCGCAGTTGTGCGGCGTGCTCGTCGGCCACCTGCGCCCAGTCCGGGAACAGCTCGCGGGCGCGCGGGGCGGTGAAGACGAACCGGGTGAGGTTGGGCGGATCCTCCGCCAGCAGGCCGGTCGGGTCCGCCAGCCGCCGGAACCCCTTGGTGGCCGCGAGCACCTCGCCGTGCGGGGTGAGGATGAGCGCGGGCGCGGGCTCGAGGCGGTCGAGCAGGGCGAGCACGGTGGGCCGTAACTCCAGCGGCTCGGCGGCCAGCGCGCAGGCCGTGCCGGTGCCCGCCTTGATCAGCCGGTACAGGTGCACCCGCTCGTCCGGGGTGAAGCGCAGCGCGTCGGCCAGGGCGCCGAGAACCTGGCCGGAGGGGTGCCGGTCGCGGCCGCGTTCCAGGCGGGTCAGGTACTCCACGCTGATCCCGGCCAGCTCGGCCAGCTCGCCGCGGCGCAGTCCGGGCGTGCGGCGGCGCGGGCCGGCCGGCAGCCCGGCATCGGCCGGGGTGACCGACTCCCGGCGGGCCCGCAGGAACCCGCCCAGCACGTTGTCCATGGGCATCGACCCTACGCGGAAAGGGGCCCTGGCAGGGTCTCCCATCCACAGGCCCCGGACAGCAGGATTCGGGGCATGCGGTACCGACTTTTCGGCCACACCGGCCTGCGCGTCTCCGAGCTCCTGCTGGGCACCATGGTCTTCGACGACCCCGCGGCGGCGCGCCGCATCATCGACGCCTACGCCGAGGCGGGCGGCAACGTGCTGGACACCGCCTCGGCCTACGGCGACGGCGAGTCCCTGCTCGGCGAGGTCCTGCGCCGGCGCGACCGGTTCGTGCTCGGCACCAAGTACACCCTCTCCCGCGACCACGCCGACCCGAACGCCTCCGGCAACCACCGCAAGAACCTGGTCGCCTCCCTGGAGCAGAGCCTGCGGCGGCTGCACACCGACTACCTCGACCTGTACTGGGTGCACCTGTGGGACCGGCACACCCCGGTCGAGGAGACCATGCGCGCCCTCGACGACCAGGTGCGCGCGGGCAAGATCCGCTACGTGGGCGTCTCCGACGCGCCTGCCTGGGTGGTGGCCAGGGCGAACACCCTGGCCCAGTGGCGGGACTGGACGCCCTTCGCCGGTCTGCAGGTGCCCTACAACCTGCTGCAGCGCGACATCGAGCGCGAGCTGCTGCCGATGGCCGAGGCGCTCGGGCTGAGCGTGACCGCGTGGGCGCCGCTGGCCTCCGGCAAGCTGGCCGCCACCGCGGGCTCCTCCCGGGTCGACCCGGCCACGCTCACCCCGCGCGAACTCGCCGCCGCCGAGGCCGTCCGCGCCGTCGCCGAGGAGGCCGGGGCGCGGCCGGCGCAGGTGGCCCTGGCCTGGCTGCGCAGCCGGTCGAAGGCGGTGCTGCCGCTGGTCGGGGTGAGCCGGGTGGAGCAGCTCACCGAGAACCTGGCGGCCCTGGACCTGGTGCTCCCCCAGGACGCGCTGGACCGGCTGACCGCGGCCGCGCCGTTCGAGCTGGGCTTCCCCGGTGAGTTCATCGCCCAGTGCGAACCGGCCCCGTTCTGCTTCGGCGACACCGCGACCAGGGTCGACGGCCGCTGATCAGCCGGGCAGCCCGCTAACCGCGCACCGCGTCCGCGACGAACTCGCGCAGCGACACCGCGGGCTGCCCGATCAGCTTCTCCAGGTCCCCGCGCGGCACGTCCAGCTCGCCCTGGCCCAGCGCGCGGTAGAAGTCCACGATCAGCTCCACCAGGCCCGCGGGCAGTCCGGCGCCGAGCATCCCGGCCCTGGCCTCCTCCGGGGTGACCTCCGCGTAGGCGATGTCCTTGCCGGAGGCTTCCGCGACCAGCTTGGCGAAGTCGGCGTAGCTGTAGGACTCCGGGCCGCCCAGCTCATAGGTCGTGTTCTGGTGGCCGTCGGTGGTCAGCACCGCTGCCGCGGCCCGCGCGAAGTCCTCGCGCGCGGCCGGGGCGAAGCGCCCGCCCTTGCTGGAGGTGGCCAGCACACCGGTGGCCAGCGCGCCCGCGATGGTGCCCAGGTCGTTCTCGAAGTACCAGTTGTTGCGCAGGATCGTGTACGGGATGCCGCTGGCCTTGATCAGCTCCTCGGTGGGCCCGTGGGTCTGGGCCAGCACGATGGTGGCGGTGTCCGCCGAGGTCAGCGAGGTGTAGTGGATGTGCTTCACGCCGGCGGCCTTGGCGGCCTCGATCGCGTTGGCGTGCTGGCGGACCCGCTCGGCCGCGCTGTCCCCGTCGGTGGAGATGATCAGCAGCTTGTCCGCGCCGGCGAAGGCCGCGACCAGGGTCTCCGGGCGGTCGAAGTCGCCCTCGCGCAGTTGGATGCCCAGGTCGGCGCCCTTGGCCGGGGTACGGACGCTGCCGACCACCTGCTCGGCCGGGACCTTGGTCAGCAGGTGCTTGACCACGAGCCTGCCGAGCTGTCCGGTAGCGCCGGTCACCACGATCGTCATTGCTGTCTCCTTGGCAGTGGGGTGCTCTTCCACCCCCTCCAACCGGCCGCCGATCCCAATACTTCCCCAAAGTTAGTAATGACTTTGAAGTCAGTTACTATCTCAAGGGAACCAAAGGAGTCGACGTGCTGGATTTTGATCCGACCGACCGGGACTGCCCGGCCCGGCAACTGCTCGACCGCATCGGCGACCAGTGGACGGTGCTGATCGTGCTGTCGCTGTGCGCTGGGCCGAGGCGCTTCACCCAGATCGGCGAGGTGGTCAGCGGCATCTCGCAGAAGGTGCTGTCCCAGACGCTGCGCAGCCTGGTGCGCGACGGCATGCTCACCCGCACCGCCTACGCCGAGGTGCCGCCCAGAGTGGAGTACGCGCTCACCCCGCTCGGGCACAGCCTCGCCGACACCGTGGCCTACCTGGACCGATGGGCTCGCGAGCACATGGCCGAGGTGCTGACCGCGCGCGCGGAGTTCGACCGGGCCAAGGCCTCCTAGGCACTCCACCGGGACCGGCCGCGCCAGGCCGGGTCGCGACCGAGGAAGGCGAGCAGGAGCTCCGCCGCACCCGCGTCCGGGCCCTCGCTGACCACCGGGCCGAACCGGTGCGGCCGGTCGGCCTGGCTGACGAACAGCGGCGCCAGCTCCAGCAGGTCCCTGGCCAGGGACTCCGGCAGCGGCAGGTCGCCGTCGCAGGCCATGGCCAGGTCCCAGCCGTGCACAGCGACCTCCACCGCGCCGGTGGTGACCACCAGCGTCGCGGTGATCGGGCAGCCGGCCACCGCGACCAGGTCGGGGCCCTCCGCGCGCCGCCAGCTGCGCACCAGCCGGGCGGCGTGCACCCGGACGCTGTCCAGGAGGTCGGCGGCGGGTTCCTCGCGGCGGGCCGGGGTCAGCGCGACCTGGCCGAGGTCGGCGGCCTCGGCCAGCGCGGCCATCGAGTCCTCCAGGTGCCGCAGCAGCGCTCGCACGTCCCAGTCCCGGCACGGGGTCGGCCAGGTCAACGTCGCCGGGGTCACCAGGTCCAGGCCGCCCATGGCGTACCGGACCGAGCGCGCCAGCAGCTCGACCCCGCCCAGCAGCGCTCCCCCACCTGTCCCGGTCATCGCGGCCCGGCCTCCTGTCCGCGCCACGGTCGCGGCGCTTGTCAGTACAGACCCGGAAACCGGCCGGGAGTCATCGGCCACCGATGAGTTTTCCGTCCGAGGCGGGTCACAACGGGTGAGATCCGCACACGGGAAGGCCTCACGATGACCACCACCTCGCCCAGCCGGGCCGGCCGACGGGAATGGCTCGGGCTGGCCGTGCTAGCTCTGCCCACCCTGCTGCTTGCCCTGGACATGAGCGTGCTCTACCTGGCGTTGCCGCAGCTCAGCCGCGATCTCGGCGCGGACGGCACCCAGCAGCTGTGGATCATGGACAGCTACGGGTTCATGATCGCCGGGTTCCTGGTGACCATGGGGACCCTGGGCGACCGGATCGGGCGGCGCAGGCTGCTGCTGATCGGCGGGGCCGCCTTCGGCGCGGCCTCGGTGCTGGCGGCGCTGTCCACCAGCCCGGAGATGCTGATCGTCACCAGGGGCGTGCTGGGCATCGCCGGGGCGACCCTGATGCCCTCCACACTGGCGCTGCTGACCACCATGTTCACCGACGCCCGGCAGCGCGGGGTGGCGATCTCGGTGTGGATGAGCTGTTTCATGGGCGGCTCCGCGCTCGGGCCGATCATCGGCGGGGTGCTGCTGGAGCGGTTCTGGTGGGGGTCGGCCTTCCTGCTGGGCGTGCCGGTGATGCTGGTGCTGCTGGTGACCGGGCCGCTGCTGCTGCCGGAGTACCGCAAGCCGGACGCCGGGCGGATCGACCTGGTCAGTGTGGGGCTGTCGCTGGCCGCGATCCTGCCGGTGGTGTACGGGCTGAAGGAGCTGGCCAAGAACGGTCTCGCGCCGGTCCCGGCGCTGGCGATCGTGGCCGGGCTCGTCTTCGGGGTGGCGTTCGCGCGGCGGCAGCGGCGACTGCCCGATCCGGTGCTGGACCTGCGGTTGTTCGCCAACCGGACCTTCTCCTCGGCGCTGGTGGTGTGGCTGGGATTCGGCGTGATCCAGGGCGGCAGCTACCTGTTCTTCACGCTCTACCTGCAGACCGTGGTCGGGCTGACGCCCTTGCAGGCCGGGTTGTGGCTGGTGCTGCCCGCGACGGCGATGGTGCTCGGGTCGATGACCGCACCGGTGATCGCGCGGCGGGTCCGGCCGGGACTGGTGATCGCCAGTGGGCTGGGCGTGGGCGCGGTGGCGTACCTGGGGCTGACCGGGCTGGACGGGTCGGCTTCGCTGTCGGTGCTGCTGCCGGGGCTGGTGGTCTCGCTGATCGGACTCGGGCTGGCCGCCGCGCTGGGCACCGAGCTGATCGTCGGCGCGGCGCCCGCCGAGCGGGCCGGATCGGCGGCCGCGCTGTCGGAGACCAGCGGCGAGCTGGGGATCGCGCTGGGCGTGGCGCTGGTGGGCAGTGTGGTGACCGCGGTCTACCGCGACGCCCTCACCCTGCCTGCCGGACTCCCGGCCCAGGCCGCCGAGACCGCCCGCGAGGGCATCGCGAGCGCCCTGGCCGCCGCCGGCCGCCTCCCCGAGGCCGCCCCCTTACTCTCCGCAGCCAAAGACGCCTTCACCACCGCCGTCACCACGATGGCGGGACTCAGCGCCCTCGGGTTCGCCCTGCTGGCAGCCCTGGCCGCTCTCACACTTCGCAACACCACCCCACCTGATTCAGCGAACCAGGGTCACACGATGGAAGATTGCCCGCAAAGAATATAGAACAGGTGTTCGATCGCGGGCTAATCTCGAGCCATGACCCCAGCCCTGCAAGCCTCCCTCTTCGACCAGGCCGAACCCGGCCTGGCCCCCTTGCCCCAGGCCCAGCGCACCCACCTCGCGCACGGTGCCTGGATCGACGTCCTGCCCGCCTGGCTGACCGGCGCCGACGAGCTGTTCGAGCACCTGGCCCGCGAGGTGCCGTGGCAGGCCGAACGCCGCCAGATGTACGACCGTGTCGTCGACGTCCCCCGCCTGCTCTGCTTCTACCCGGAGTCCGCCGCCCTGCCCAGCCCAGTGCTCACCGCCGCCCGCGACGCCCTCAACCAGCACTACGCCGCCGAGCTCGGCGAACCCTTCCGCACCGCGGGCCTGTGCTTCTACCGCGACGGCCAGGACAGCGTCGCCTGGCACGGCGACACCCTGGGCCGGGGCGCCACCGAGGACACCATGGTCGCCATCCTCTCCGTCGGCACACCCCGCCCGCTCTTACTCCGGCCCCGAGGCGGCGGCGAGACGATCCGCCGCTCGCTGGGCCACGGCGACCTGATCGTCATGGGCGGCTCCTGCCAGCGAACCTGGGAGCACGCCATCCCCAAGACCAGCAAACCGGTAGGCCCCAGGATCAGCATCCAGTTCCGCCCCCGCGGCGTCCGCTAGCCCACGCCCCGCAACCATCCGCCCACCAAGTCGCGCCCCACAACCACCCCTCCCGCGCCCCGGCCAGCGCTGCCCCCGCCTCACCTTCACACAACACCGAACGCCAACACGCACACCCACCACCAACACCAGCCGTTCACCTCGCCCACCAAGCCCGGCCACCCGCGACCTCCCCCATCCAGCGACCCATCGCGTCGATCACTCCAGCGCGACGGGACGTCAGCCGCCGGTTATGGGTACATTTCTCGATGACCCAGGGCGAGGACGGCCTGGAGATAGGACCGCCGAGATGAACGCCCGGCCTGCGGAGAGCAGCACCGCCCTGGAGGTCTCAGCGGCGGCGTGCCGTCAGGCGCGGCTGCTGGTGCGGGCGACGTTGGCCGGCTGGGGTGTGACGGGCACGGTGGTCGAGGACGCGATGCTGGTCGCCAACGAGCTGGTGGCCAACGTGGTCGACCACGCCCAGGGCCCGCTGCGCCTCGAGTTGCTGCCCAGGACGGGCGGGGTGCTGATCCGGGTCAGCGACGGCAGCCCGACGCCGCCTCGGTTGCACCGGGGCCCGGTGGACTCGGTGCGTCGGCGCGGCCTGCAACTGGTCGAGGCGCTCTCGGTCCGCTGGGGCCACCAGCCGACCGGCCAGGGCAAGATCGTCTGGGCGGAGCTGACCGACTAGACCAGGCACGGCGAGGACCGGACCAGCGGGTGGCCTGCCTCGGCCAAGCCCCGCCGGTCCGCGATGGTGATCTCCTTCGTCCCGCGTGACCGGTTGGGTCGCTAGTTGCTCACCGGCGGCGCGGCCTGCTCGCCCAGCGCGAACGACAGCTGTCCCTGCTCGTCGACCTCCGCGTCCAGGATCTTGTCGTCCAGGAACTCGGCGGCCTGCGGGTCCAGGAAGACATGGGCGCCCTCGCCGACCAGCACCTGGTCGTCCTGTTCCGGCGCGGGGGCGATGGTCATCTGCAGTTCACCGGGGTGATCCACACCGGAGGCGGAGAAGCGCAGGCCAGAGCCGTCGGGCACGCCATCGGCGGCCATGATGGTGCGAACGACCTCGATGGCCGTGGGCGTGAGAGCGAGCATCGGTGGGTTCCCTCCGTAGTCGGCACGGCTGTCGAAGTGGGCCACGCTAGTCGCGGTCCTTGCGCCGCGCAGCGCCAACCTTCGGGGTGTACTTGCGGTACACCCCGCTAGTGCGCACTATTGGTTCATGCCCTTGCCGCGCTACTTCCGGTTACCCACCGAGCGCCGTCGACACATCCTGGATGTCGCCCGAGCGCATTTCGCCACCGACGGCCTGGGCGCCGCCTCCTACAACAAGATCATCGCCGCCGCGGGAATCTCCAAGACCAGCGCCTACCAGTACTTCGACGGCCGGGACGACCTGCTGACGGCAGTGGTCGCCGACGCACGCGAACGCCTGGCAGACACCCTCGGCATCTGGCCGGGCACGCTGACCCGCGCCGACTTCTGGCGAGAACTGCGAGCGGGCGCCACCCGCCTGCTCGCCCACCTGCAGGCCACCCCGGCGGACCTGGCGGTAGCCGTGGCGACGATCACGGTCGAAGCGGACCGCCGACTGGAGAAATGGCTGGACGCGATGCTCGCCGACGGCCGCTCACTGGGACTCGTGCAACCGGACGTGGACCCAGAGCTGATGCGGGCCGCCACGGCCGCGGTGGTCCGGGCGGCGAACGGGTGGCTGACGACCCGGCTGGACCCCGCGCGACCGCAGGTGCCGCCGGAGCCGCAGGTGCCGCCGGAGTTGTGGCGACTGCTGGTCGGCTTGTGGTCTGCGCCGGAGCCGGTCGTCGACGCGGACTGAACCGGCGGCTGGCTCAGAGCGAGCCCAATCGCAACGAGCCGAGCGGACGCCGCCGGAGCACGCCCCGACTGCGCTCCCCCAACTGCGCCACGCCGCCCGAGCCGACACCAACCGAGCCGACGCCGGCCAAACTCACGCCGAGCCCACGCGGAGCCCACGCCGATCGAGCCCACACCGACGCCGATCGAGCCCACACCGCCCCAGCCCAGCCGGGCCGACCCCAGCCAGACCAAGCCCAGCTCGACTGAACCCACGCGGCCCAAGCCGACGCGGATCGGGCCCGTCCAGCGCGGCTCGGTCCATCCAGGCCCGAGCCAGCGCGGGGCCGGTCCGTCCAGGCGCGGACCAGTCCATCCCGCGTGGGCCGCTGCACGCCGCCCGGTCCACTGCATGCCGCCCGGTCCGCTACGTCCCGCGCGGGCCGCTGCATGCCGCCCGAGCCGCTACATCCCACGTGGGCCGCTGCAGCCCGCGCCGACCGCTACGTCCCGCGCGGGCTGCTGCATGCCGCGTGCGCACCCGCTCGTCGCTTTCCCGCGGCCTCCGCTGCCCCGCCCGCGCCTCCGCTTCCTCTGCGGAACGCTTTTCAAGCCGAAAAGGTTGCTTTCTGTCTTGATCTTCGGGCTGGGCCGCGTCTCACCCGGTCCGTCGTGCGCGTCGAACTGCCGTCTCAGCCGAGGCTGGTGACGAACTTGGCTACCGCGTCGGGGCGGAGTCGTTGGGCCATTCTGCCCTGGGGGGCGAGGCTGGCCAGGCGGTACAGGGGGCGGTCTGGGGCGGCGTCGCCTCGGGCCTCGGAGCGGAGCTGGGCCACCAGCAGTTCGGAGTAGACCAGGGCGTGGGCCTCGCCTGCTGTGGCCAGGACGTCGGCGAGGCGGCGCAGGGCCAGGATGCCCAGTTCGCGGCCGCCGACGCCGGCGTAGGTGGCCAGGGCGAGGTTGAGGGTTTGGTTCTTTGGCGGGCCGGAGACGAGCAGGCCTACTGTGCGGGCGCCGCGGACGTCGGTGACCAGCAGTTCCAGCCGGCCGGCGGCGCGCAGGTCGACGCGGCGGGTGCCGATCGCGCGGACCGACACCACCCCGTCCTGCAGCCACACCTTGCGCCGGGCCTCGGTGACCGCGAGCAGCACCAGCGGCAGCGCGACGATCGCCGCCGCGACCAAACCGACCACCGCGCCGCCGAAGAGCCCGAACAGGCCGCCGAGGGCGCCGCCCAGCAGCACCGCGCCGATGGCCACCGCGCCTGCCCGTTTGCGCAGCAGCGCCGAGTCCAGCAGGTTCAGCGGGATCCGTTCGCCGGGAGTCACTCCGGCCGCGCCAGTGCCGCGCGGACCTCGGCCACCACGTCCTCCAGCGGCACCGGCCGCTGGTCGCCGCTGGCCAGGTCCTTGAGCTGGGCGATGCCCTCGGCCAGGTCGCGGTCGCCGAGCACCAGCGCGAACCGGGCGCCGGACTTGTCAGCGGCCTTCATCGCGCCCTTGACGCCCCGGCCGCCGTAGGCGAGGTCGGTGCGCACGCCGGCCGCGCGCAGCGCGCCGCCGACGGCCACCAGCCGCGAGCGGGCTTCCTCGCCCAGTGGCACGCCGAAGACCTCGCAGCGGGCCGCGTCGCCGACCGCCAGTCCCTCGGCCTGGCAGGCCAGCACCGCGCGGTCCACGCCGAGCCCGAAGCCGATGCCGGAGAGCGGCTGCCCGCCGAGCTGGGCCATCAGGCCGTCGTAGCGGCCGCCGCCGCCGATGCCGGACTGCGCGCCGAGCCCGTCGTGCACGAACTCGAAGGTGGTCTTGGTGTAGTAGTCCAGGCCGCGCACCATGCGCGGGTTCTCCACGAACTTCACGCCCAGGTCGCCGAGGTGGCCCTTGGTCCGCTCGTAGTGCTCGCGGCACTCCGGGGAGAGGTGGTCGACCATGAGCGGCGCGTCGGCGAGCAGCTCGCGCACCTCGGGGCGCTTGTCGTCGAGCACGCGCAGCGGGTTCAGCTCGGCGCGGGCGCGGGTGGCCTCGTCCAGGGGCAGCTTGGCCAGGAACGCCTGGAGCTTCTCCCGGTAGGCGGGGCGGCAGGTGTTGTCACCGAGAGAGGTGATCTCCAGCCGGAAACCGGTCAGGCCGAGCGCGCGGAACCCGGCGTCGGCCACCGAGATGATCTCGGCGTCGATGGCCGGGTCGTCGATGCCGATGGCCTCGATGCCGACCTGCTGCAGCTGCCGGTACCGCCCGGCCTGCGGGCGCTCGTAGCGGAAGAACGCGCCCGCGTAGTACAGCTTCACCGGCAGCTGACCGCGGTCCATGCCGTGTTCGATCACCGACCGGATCACGCCCGCGGTGCCCTCCGGCCGCAGCGTGACCGAACGGCCGCCGCGGTCGGCGAAGGTGTACATCTCCTTGCTGACCACGTCGGTGGACTCGCCGACGCCGCGGGCGAACAGCGTGGTGTCCTCGAACAGCGGCAGCTCGATGTAGCCGTAGCCGGCGCGCCGGGCCTGCTCGGTCAGGGTGTCGCGGACGTGCAGGAAGGCCGCCGAGGCCGGCGGGTAGTACTCGGGAATGCCCTTGGGAGCGGCGAAGGTGCTCATCGGTAGTGCGTCACAGTCCTCGGGTCGGGAAGGCCGGTGCGCCGCCGCCGGTCAGCCCCGTCAGGAACGGGTTGCCTGCGCGCTCGCGGCCGATGGTGGTCGGGCTGCCGTGGCCGGGCAGCACCACGGTGTCGTCGGGAAGCGGCAACACCTTGGCGCGCAACGACTCCATGATCTTGCCGGAGTCGCCGCCCGGCAGGTCGGTGCGTCCGATGGAACCGGCGAAGAGGGTGTCGCCGGAGAGCAGCAGCCGTCCGCCCTCCTCCGCGCCGGTGCGGAAGCACACCGACCCGCCGGTATGGCCGGGGGTGTGGTCGACGGTGAAGCTCAGCCCGGCGATCTCCAGCTGCTGGCCGTCGCCGAGCTCGCGGATCTCCTTCGGCTCGCGCAGCGCCAGCTTGCCGCCGAAGAAGTCGGCGGCGTCCACGCCGAACCCGCGGGCCGGGTCGCTGAGCAGCGCGCGGTCATCCGGGTGGATCCAGGCGGGCACGTCGTGGCCGTCGCAGACCGGGGTGACGGAGAAGACGTGGTCGAGGTGGCCGTGGGTGAGCAGCACGGCGACCGGGGTGAGCCGGTACTGGCGCAGGGCCTGCTCGATCAGCTCCTCGGCGTCCTGCCCGGGGTCCACGATGACGCAGGCCTCGCCCTCGTCGGCGGCCAACAGGTAACAGTTGGCGGCGAGGGGGCCGGCGGGGAACCCGGCGACGAACACGGAGGAACCTCCTGGTCGACTGCGACTGGATTGTCCCCTTAGCCTAGCGAGCGCCCCGAGCCGGTTTTCGCGGGTCGAACCAACGGACGACGGGTACCGCCACACTGGCCTTACACGATCCGATCTAGACTCCGCGCGCCACCACCACACCAACAGGTCGACCCCCAGGGGAGGATCCACGTGCCGAGCAACGAGCAGCGGCGCCAAGCTGCCAAGCGCAAGCTGGAACGGCAGCTGGAACGCCGGGCGGCGCGCGCCAAGCGCCGTCGCGTGATCGGCGTGACGGTGACCGTCGTCGCCGTACTGGCTGTCGTTGGCGGCGTCTACTGGTTGGCGACCTCGGAGAGCAGCACCGACGCCGCGGCGAACCCCTCGGACACCTCGACCACGCCGCCGCCCCCGCCGGGCAAGCAGTCCGAGGGTCCGTGCAAGTACACCGAGACTCCGGCCGAGCCCGCGGCGAAGGAGGCCGGTCTCCCGCCGGATGTGAACCCGACCCCGGACAAGGGCACGGTGCAGGCGGACTTCAAGACCAGCCAGGGTGTCATCCCGCTGACCCTGGACCGGGCCAAGGCTCCGTGCACGGTGCAGAGCTTCACCCACCTGATCGCCAAGAAGTACTACGACAACACCACCTGCCACCGCCTGACCACCGGCGAGGGCCTGAAGGTGCTGCAGTGCGGCGACCCGAAGGGCACCGGCCAGGGCGGCCCCGGCTACACGATCAAGGACGAGAAGCCGAAGGACCTGAAGGCCGGTCCCAAGGAAGGCGTCAGCGTCTACCCGCGCGGCACCCTGGCGATGGCCAAGACGCAGGCCCCGGACAGCGGCGGCAGCCAGTTCTTCATGGTCACCGGCGACTCCCAGCTGCCGCCGGAGTACACGGTCTTCGGCTCGGTGAGCGAAGAGGGCATGAAGGTCCTGGACAAGATCGCCGCCGCCGGCGCTGAAGCCGGCGAGCCCGGCGCCCCGCCCGGTGACGGCAAGCCCAAGCTCGAGACCAAGATCGAGACGGCGACGCTGAAGGGCTGATCCCCTCGCGACATCGAGAACGCCCGGCCGGTTTTTCCCCCGGCCGGGCGTTCTTTTTGTGGCCGGGCACCAGGAGAGGCGTGGCGGGGCGCGGCAAGGCGGGGCGGGGCGCGGCAGGCAGGGCGCGGCGGCGTTTGGCGGGGCTTGAGCTCTCCTGGCTGGTTTATGGGTTGCGGCTTGTCAGCTTTATTTCGATCGACACTGAAGTAATAGTGACAACGGACGTTCGGGGCGGCTTACCTTGGGCCGATGAGCTGCCCTGATGGCGGATTGCTACGGCTCGGTTGCGCAGGGTAGTTGTTGGGGGCCGCGGGCGGGGGCCGGGTGGTCGCTTTGTCGGTGCGAGCCTTGGGGACCCGGATGTCTGTGCTGCGCGTGCTTCTCGCTGCCCTGTTGACCTTGACCTGTCTGGTGGGACTGCCCGCCGGGACCGCCTCGGCCACGCCGCCGGGATTTGTCGACTCCGTCGCGTTATCGGGATTGCACGCGCCGACGAATGTGGCCTTCGCCGCGGACGGGCGGGTTTTTGTCGCGGAGAAGCGCGGCATTGTGAACGTGTTCGACGGGCTGGCGGATACGACGCCCACCGTGTTCGCCGATCTGCGAACCCAGGTGCAGGACTACTGGGACCGGGGATTGCTGGGATTGGCGTTGCATCCGCGGTTTCCGGTGGTACCGCACGTGTACGTCGCCTATACCTATGACGCCATTCCCGGGGGTGTGGCGCCGGTTTGGGGGGACACCTGTCCTGATCCGCCGGGGGCGACCGTGGACGGGTGTGTGGTGCAGGGGCGGGTGTCCCGGCTGGTGGCCAGTGGGAACACCGGGACCGAGCAGGTGGTGCTGACTTCGTGGTGTCAGCAGTTCCCCAGTCATACCGTGGGTGAGCTGCGGTTCGGGGCTGATGGGGCGCTCTATGTGAGCGCCGGTGACGGGGCCGGCTTCAACTATGCCGACTGGGGGCAGACCAAGAATCCTTGCGCGGATCCGCCTGGGGCCGCCGGATCCAGCCTCTCGCCGCCCGCGGCGCAGGGTGGGGCGGTGCGGGCGCAGGCGGTGCGGCGGCCCGCTGGGCAGCCCCGGGTGTTGAACGGGTCGGTGATCCGCATTGATCCGGACACCGGGGCTGGGTTGCCGGGGAATCCGTTCGCGGGGAGTTCGGATCCGAATGCGCGGCGGGTCACCGCTTATGGGTTGCGGAATCCGTTCCGGTTCACGGTGCGGCCGGGGACTTCGGAGCTGTGGGTGGCCGATGTCGGGTGGGGCACCTGGGAGGAGATCAACCGGGTGGTCAATCCGGCTGATGCCACCGCGGAGAACTTCGGCTGGCCCTGTTATGAGGGCACGGCCCGGCAGGGTGGTTATGACGGGGCGAACCTGGACTCCTGTGAGCAGCTCTACGCGGGGGCCGGGCAGCAGGCTCCCTATTACGCCTATCGGCATGACGGTTCGGTGGTGGCCGGGGACGGGTGTCCGACCGGGAGCTCTTCGGTGACCGGGCTCGCTTTTGAGCAGGGCAGCGCTTATCCGGCGGAGTACCGGGGGGCGTTGTTCTTCGCGGACTCCTCGCGCGGTTGTGTGTGGGCGATGCGGGCCGGGGCGAACGGGTTGCCGGATCCGGCGCGGATCGTCACCGTCGCCACCGGGGTGCGGATTCCGGTGCAGATCCTGCGCGGACCGGGCGGGGACATGTTCTACCTGGCGCTGGGGGCGGGTGAGCTGCGGCGGTTGAGCTATCCGGCGGGCAACCGGGCGCCGACGGCGGTGGCGACCGCGAGCCCGGCCAGTGGGCCCGCGCCGTTGACGGTGCGGTTCGACGGGTCGCGGTCCACCGATCCGGACGCCGGCGCGCTGACCTACGGCTGGGATCTCGACGGTGACGGCGCCTATGACGACTCGACGCTGCCCCGGCCCAGCTGGACCTACGGTCAGGCCAGCCAGGTGACCGCGCGGCTGCGGGTGACCGATCCGGCCGGGTTGTCCGGCACCACCTCGGTGACGGTGACGGTGGGACAACCGCCGCCGCAGGACCCGGTGCCGGTGATCGCGACTCCGACGGCGGCGCTGCGGTGGCAGGTGGGGCAGCGGATCCCGTTCAGTGGCAGCGCCACCGATCCGCAGGACGGGCCGTTACCGGCCTCGGCACTGACCTGGCGGCTGGTGTTGCACCACTGTCCGAGCAACTGCCACACCCATCCGGTGCAGAGCTTCACCGGGGTGGCCGGTGGGGAGTTCTTCGCGCCGGACCACGAGTACCCGTCGTTCCTGGAGCTGGTGCTGACCGCGCGGGACTCCGGCGGGCGGGAGGCCAGCAGCTCGGTGCGGCTGGATCCGCGGACGGTGCAGCTGAGTTTCGCCTCCGATCCGCCGGGGTTGCAGCTGACCACGTTCTCCCGGACCCAGGTCACCCCGTTCACCAGGACGGTGATCGTCGGGTCGGCGAACTCGGTGTCCGCGCCCAGTCCGCAGACGTTGTCCGGCACCAGTTTTGGTTTCACCTCCTGGTCCGACGGCGGCGCGAACAGCCACGTGGTCACCGCGCCCGCCACCGCGACCACCTACACGGCCCGCTACCGGGCCAGTGGACTCCTGGCCGAGTACGGCTTCGACGCGGGCAGCGGGAGCACCGCCGCCGATGACAGCGGCAGTGGCCGCACCGGCACGGTCTCCGGCGCGCAGTGGGTGACCACCGGCAGGTTCGGGCGGGCGCTGCGCTTCGACGGGGTCGACGACTGGGTCACCGTGCCGAGCCACGCCGGCCTGTCCCCGGCCCGGTTCACCCTCTCCGCCTGGGTGCAGCCGAGCGCGCCGAGCACGCAGTGGCGCACGATCGCGTTGCGGGAGACCACGAACGGGCTCAGCTACGGCCTCTACGCCAGTTCGCCGTCACGTGGTCCGGGCGCGGCGGCCAGGGTCGGCGGAGTGGAGCGGGACACCGCGAGCGCGACGGCGTTACCGGCCGGCCAATGGTCGTATGTGAGCGCGACTTACGACGGCAGCGTGGTGCGGCTCTACGTCAACGGCTCGCTGGTGGCCAGCCAAGCCGTGACCGGGTCGGTGACGGCGTCGGACGGGGTGTTGCGGATCGGCGGGAACGCGGTGTGGCGCAACGAGTTCTTCGCCGGGCTGATCGACGAGGTGCGGCTCTACGACCGGGCGCTGAGCCCGGCCGAGCTGGCCGCGGACCAGGCCAGGCCGGTGAACTGAGCGCGGTGCCGGCCTGGACTCCCGGGGCGGGGACTGCTAGAGATCTCGCGTGAGCACGGAGACGATCCAACTGCACTGCGTCAACTCGTGGGAGGCCGCGTTCCTGCGGGAGGAGGTGCGCGGCTACTTCACCCCGGAGGTCGATCTCCGGCCGGGGGCGACCGTGCTCGACGTGGGCGCCAACATCGGCGTCTTCGCCGCGGCCGTCTACGAGCGGCTGGGCGGTGATGTGCGGCTGTTCGCCTTCGAGCCGATGCCGCCGCTGCACGCGACGCTGGCCCGCAACGCCGAGGAGTTCTTCGACGGCAAGCTGACCGCGCTGCCCTACGGTCTGGCCGCCGCCGAGCACGAGCTCGACTTCAGCTACTTCCCGGCCGCGACGATCTTCTCCTCCTCGCTGCGCGACGCCGGCAACATCGAGCAGGAGCGGCGGCGGGTCACCGCCAGCGTGGTGGAGATGATCCGGCAGGGCGGCATGGGGCCGGCGCTGCGCCGGGTGCCCGCTCCGGTGCTGCGTTTCCTGGTGGGCCGCAAGCTGCGGGTGATGCGCGAGCTGGAGACCCATCGGGTGCGGGTCCGGCCGCTGTCCGCGGTGCTCGACGAGCAGGGCATCGAGGCGATCGACCTGCTCAAGATCGACGTCGAGGGCGCCGAGCTGGACGTGCTGCACGGCATCGAGGACCGGCACTGGCCGCTCATCCGGCAGTCGGTCGTCGAGGTCGAGGGCTGGGCGGCCAACCGCGACCGGATCAGCGAGGTGTTCACCGCGCGCGGGTTCACCGTCCGGGCCGAGCAGGATCCGGCGCAGCGGGCCGCCGACATCGGCATGGTGTTCGCGGCCCGCTAGGCCTGGACTCAGCTGGCCGAGGTGACCCGGTACACGTCGTAGACGCCCTCCACGTTGCGCACCGCCTTGAGCACGTGGCCGAGGTGTTTCGGGTCGCCCATCTCGAAGGCGAACCGGCTCACCGCGACCCGGTCCCGGGAGGTGGTCACCGAGGCGGAGAGGATGTTGACCCGTTCGTCGGCGAGCACCTTGGTGATGTCGGAGAGCAGCCGGTGCCGGTCCAGGGCCTCGACCTGGATGGCGACCAGGAACACCGAGGACGCCGAGGGGGCCCATTCGACCTCCAGGAGGCGTTCCGGGCTGGCCTGGAGCTCCTCGCTGTTGGTGCAGTCGGTGCGGTGCACGCTGACCCCGCCGCCGCGGGTGACGAAGCCGAGGATCTCATCGCCCGGCACCGGGGTGCAGCAGCGGGCGAGCTTGACCCACACGTCGCTGGTGCCCTTGACCACCACGCCGGCGTCCACGCCGCGGCGGCGCTGCACGGTGGAGGGGGTGGCCCGGTCGGCCAGCTCCTCCTCGGCGTGCTCGACCCCGCCGAGCAGGGCGACCAGGCGCTGCACCAGGTGGCGGGCGGAGACGTGGCCCTCGCCGACGGCGGCGTAGAGGGAGCTGACGTCGAGGTAGCGGAGCTCGCGGGCCAGCGCGGTGACCGAGTCGGCGGAGACCAGGCGCTGCATGGGCAGGCCGACCCGGCGGACCTCCTTGGCGATCTGGTCCTTGCCGGCCTCGATGGCCTCTTCGCGGCGTTCCTTGGCGAACCACTGCTTGATCTTGGTCTTGGCGCGCGGGCTGGCCGCGAACTGCAGCCAGTCGCGGCTGGGCCCGGCCCCTTCGGCCTTGGAGGTGAAGATCTCCACGACCTCGCCGTTCTCCAGCTTGCGCTCGAGGGCGACCAGGCGGCCGTTGACGCGGGCGCCGATGCAGCGGTGCCCGACCTCGGTGTGCACCGCGTAGGCGAAGTCCACCGGGGTGGAGCCGGCGGGCAGGGTGACCACGTCGCCCTTGGGGGTGAAGACGAAGATCTCCTTGACCGCGAGGTCGTAGCGCAGCGACTCCAGGAACTCGCCCGGGTCGGCGGCCTCGCGCTGCCAGTCCAGCAGCTGCCGCATCCAGGCCATCTCGTCGACCTCGACGCCCTTGTGGGTGCCGCGGGTCTCCTTGTAGCGCCAGTGCGCGGCGATGCCGTACTCGGCGGTGCGGTGCATCTCGTAGGTGCGGATCTGCACCTCGAGGGGTTTGCCGTCGGGGCCGATCACGGTGGTGTGCAGGGACTGGTAGACGCCGAAGCGGGGCTGGGCGACGTAGTCCTTGAACCGGCCGGGCATGGGCTGCCAGAGCGCGTGCACCACGCCCATCGCGGCGTAGCAGTCGCGCACCTCGTCGACCAGGATGCGCACGCCGACCAGGTCGTGGATGTCGTCGAAGTCGCGGCCGCGGACGATCATCTTCTGGTGGATGGAGTAGTAGTGCTTGGGGCGGCCTTCCACCCTGGCCAGGATGCGCGCGGACTCCAGGTGCCCGGAGAGCTCGTCGGTGACCTTGCGCAGGTGCTTGTCCCGGCTGGGCGCGCGGTTGGCGACCAGGCGGACAATCTCGTCGTACTTCTTGGGCTGCAGGATGGCGAAGGCCAGGTCCTCCAGCTCCCACTTGACCGTGGCCATGCCCAGGCGGTGGGCCAGCGGGGCGAGCACCTCCAGGGTCTCGCGGGCCTTGCGGGCCTGCTTCTCCGGGGCCAGGAAGCGCATGGTGCGCATGTTGTGCAGCCGGTCGGCGAGCTTGATCACCAGCACCCGGGGGTCGCGGGCCATGGCGATGACCATCTTGCGGATGGTCTCGGCCTCGGCGGCGGCGCCCAGCTTGACCTTGTCCAGCTTGGTGACGCCGTCGACCAGGTGCGCGACCTCGTCGCCGAACTCCTTGCTGAGGGCGTCCAGGGAGTAGTCGGTGTCCTCGACGGTGTCGTGCAGCAGCGCGGCGACCAGGGTGATGGTGTCCATGCCGAGCTCGGCCAGGATGGTGGCCACCGCGAGCGGGTGCGTGATGTAGGGGTCGCCGGACTTGCGGCGCTGTTCCCGGTGCTTGTCCTCGGCGACGTCGTAGGCGTGCTGGAGCAGCGCGAGGTCGGCCTTGGGGTGCAGTTCGCGGTGCACCGCCGCGAGGGGCTCGAGGACCTGTTTGACCGGGGCGGCGCGCTGCGCGGTGATCCGCCGGGCCAGCCGTGCGCGCACCCGCCGGGTGGCTGAGGGCGGCGGCGCGGGGAGCGCCGGCTGCGCCACTACGGAGGCTTCGACGTCTTGGCTCAAGTGCACGCTCCCGGATTGCCTCGGGTGCCGAGGCCACCGACCCCGGTAACCGAGGATAACGCCACAGCTCGAGCGGCACGCGCGGGTGTTCGACGAACGTGAAGAGTGACACGACGAACAGCGTCCGGGTTACCGCTGGACCGATCATTTTTCGCCGTGTGTGCGGTCCCGGTCACCGTGTGTGCGCGCCGGTGACCGGAACCGCACCCGGTCAGTGGGCGGCCAGCACGTCCACCACGTGCACCAGGGTGTCGGTCTGGCCCTGGGCGGGTGGCACGACCAGGAGCACCCGGCTGCCGGCGCGGACCCCGGCGAGTCCGGCGATCAGGCCGTCGGCGGTCTTGCCGGGACGCAGGGTGAAGGCGGCGGGCTTGCCCTTGCGCCAGGAGGAGTCCACGACCTCGCCGGTGCGCCAGGCCACGGTGGTGTGCTGGACGATCGCGGTCTGCCCCGGCCACACCCGGGCGCCGCGGCCGTCGACCAGGGTGCGGGACTCCGGCCACCGCGGCGGCTGCGCCGAGGGGATGGTGATGGCGGGCTGGCGCCCGTCGACGCGTTCGACCGAGGGCAGCCGCCGGGTGTCGTAGGGGCGGCCGGGCCTGCCCGCGGCGGAGGCGGCGCTCTGGTAGGTGCCGTAGACGTCGACGACGAAGACCAGGGTGTCGTCCTTGAGGATGCCCGCCTCGGGGATGCCGCCGCGCGGGCCGTAGCCCCAGTCCGGCGGCACGGTCAGCACCACCCGGCTGCCCGCGCGCACGCCGAGCAGGCCCTCATCCCAGCCCTTGATCAGCTTGCCGGCGCCGAGGGGCACGTCGAAGGGCGCGGCGCCGCCGTAGGAGTGCTCGACGAGCTTGTTGTTGCGCCACACCTTGAGCAGGTAGTGCGCGAAGAGGAGCTCGCCCCTGGCTGCGGCCGGGCCGCGGCCGGGGATGGCGGTGCGCACGTCCAGGGTGGCGGACGGGGTGACCGCGGAGGGGATCTGAAGGACCGGTTCGTGGCCGAAGGCGCCCGCGACGAAGGGACGGCCGTGCGTGGGGCCGGCGGCCGCGGTGGCGGTGCCGAGCCCGAGGGCGGTGGTGAGGCCGACGGCCAGCAGCACCAGTGTTCTGCGCGTCAGTGAGTGAGCCACGAGGCACCGTAACCAGGGCGCCGCGGCGGGGGCACCACCGAAGAGAGCAGCCCCGCCGCGCTGGTGCGCGACGGGGCTGTTCGGGTGTGCGGACGCCGGGTGGCGGTCGGCGTCCGCGTGGTCAGCGCCGGCAGATGTCGGTGGCCAGGCCGGTGAGGGCCTGGCTTACGCCGTCCTTGCACCAGCCGCTGGCTCCTGCCTTGCTCTCGGTCGCGCCGAGGACGAACAGCAGGGCGGTGGTGGCGATCGCGGCGGTGAACACGCTGCCGACTCGACGTACGACGGTTGAGTTCATAGTGAATCCCCCGTTGGTGTGGTGGCCGGGCGGTGGCGGCTCGGCTCGGTGTGCCACAGGTCTCCAGATTAGCCCGAACGAGGGATCTTGGGATTGTCTATAGGTGCACTCATTCCGGGCTGTCACGGCACGGACACACACCAGCGGCGCCAGGGAAGCCCTGACGCCGCTGGGGGTGTCGTGCGGGGTGGTTCAGACCGTGCGCAGCGCGGTGACCTGGTAGCCCTCCAGGGCGGCGCGGCCGTTGAGGGCGGCGATCTCCAGGACCACCACGATCCCGGCGACCACTCCCCCGGCCTGCTCGATCAGCTGACAGGTGGCCGCGGCGGTGCCGCCGGTGGCGAGCACGTCGTCGATGACCGCGACCCGCTGGCCGGGCCGGATGGCGCCTTCGGCGAGCTCCAGCTCGGCGGTGCCGTACTCCAGCTGGTAGCTGACCTTGGCCGCGACCGAGGGCAGTTTCCCGGCTTTGCGGACCGGGACCACGCCGACGCCGCAGCCGTAGGCCACCGGCGCGGCCAGCAGGAACCCGCGGGCCTCGATGCCGGCCACCACCTCGGCCTGCGGGCAGGCCGCGGCCAGGCCGTAGACCAGCGCGCCGAGTGCCTTCGGATCGGCCAGCATCGGGGTGAGGTCGCGGAAGAGCACGCCGGGCCGCGGGAAGTCGGGGACGTCCCTGATCAGGTCCAGCGCGCCCTCGAGGTCACCGGCCAGGGTCAGCTGCTTGACCACGGCCTGCTGGGCCTGGGCCATGGCCTCGCCGACACCGCTGACGGCGTCGGCGAGGTCAGGCTGCTGTGCTCCGGTCACCGGCCACGCTTGCCGGTCGGGCGGGCCTTGGGCGCGGCGCGGCGGGCGTCGCTGGCCTTGGCGGTGCGGCCGGGCACGGCGGAGGCCGCGCTGATCGCCTGCTCGCGGCGCAGCTCGGCGTCCAGGCTGTCCTCGTCGGTCGGCTCGAAGGTCTCGCCGACCGCGGCCGCCTCGGCCTTGCGGGCCAGGTTGGCCCGGCGCGCGGCGACCCGCTGGGCCTGCTGCTGGTACTTCGGCTCGGTCAGCTTCAGCGTCACCAGCAGCGGCGAGGCCAGGAAGATCGAGGAGAAGACACCCGAGATCATGCCGGTCATCTGCACCAGCGCGAGGTCCTTGAGCGTGCCCACACCGAGCAGGCCGACGCCGATGGCCAGCAGCGCGAACACCGGCAGCACCGCGATCAGCGAGGTGTTCAGCGAGCGCACCAGGGTCTGGTTGACCGCCAGGTTGGTGGCCTCGGCGTAGGTGCGCCGGGTCAGGCCGAGCAGGCCGCGGGTGTTCTCCTTGACCTTGTCGAAGACGACCACCGTGTCATACAGCGAGAAGCCGAGGATGGTGAGCAGGCCGATCACGGTGGCCGGGGTGACCTCGAAGCCGACCAGGGAGTACACGCCGGAGGTGACGATGAGGTCGAAGGCCAGCGCGGCCAGCGCGGCCGCGGCCATCCACTTCTCGAAGTAGAAGATCAGGAACAGCGTGACCAGCACCAGGAACACGATCAGCGCGATGATCGCCTGGTTGGTGATCTCCCCGCCCCAGGAGCCGGAGACGGCGCTGTCGCTGATCACCGTCGGCACGCTCTGCCCGTTCACGTCCTTGGGCTTGAGCTGGGTGAACAGCGCGTCGCGCAGCTTGGTGACCTGCTCGGCGTTGAGCGCCTCGGAGCGGATCTGGATGGTCTGGCTGGTGCCGGTGCCCGCGGTCTGCACCGAGGCGGCTTCCTTGCCCAGGGTCTGCTGGTAGACGTCCTTGACCTGCTGGTCGGTGATGGCCGGGCCGCTGACGCTGGAGGTCGGCATGGACAGCTTGGTGCCGCCCTTGAAGTCGATGCCCAGCTCGAAGCCCTTGAACACCATCGAGCCCAGGCAGATCAGGAACAGCAGCGTGGTGGCGATGTACCAGACCTTGCGCTTGCCGACGATGTCCAGCGCGCCGTTGCCCAGGTAGAGCCGGGTGAAGAAGGCTTCCTTCTTCTTCGGCCGCTGGGTGCTTTCCAGGTCGGGGGCTACCACGGCTCCGCTCTCGTTCTGTTCAGCCATCTCAGGCCTCCTTCACGGCTGCGCCGGCCGGGGCGGCCTTGCGGTAGGTCGCGTTGAACCGCTGTGCCTCGCCGAGCCCGGACAGGCCGGGGCGGGAGAGGAACTTGGAGTGCGAGGCCAGCGCGACCAGCGGGTGGGTCACCAGGAACACGATCACCAGGTCGAGCACGGTGGACATGCCCAGGGTGAAGGCGAAGCCCTTGACCTGGCCGACGGCCAGGACGTAGAGCACCGCGGCGGCCAGGAAGCTGACCGCGTCGGCGGAGAGGATGGTGCGGCGGGCGCGGACCCAGGAGCGGGGCACCGCGGAGCGGAAGCTGCGGCCCTCGCGCACCTCGTCCTTGAGTCTTTCGAAGAAGACGATGAAGGAGTCGGCGGTGATGCCGATGGCGATGATGAACCCGGCGACGCCGGCCAGGTCCAGGGTGAAGCCGACCCAGCGGCCCAGCAGCACCAGCACCGCGAAGACGACCAGGCCGGTGAGCACCAGGGAGAGCGCGGTGAGGATGCCCAGCGCCCGGTAGTAGAACAGGCAGTACAGCAGCACCAGGGCCAGGCCGATGGCGCCGGCGATGAGACCGGCCTGCAGCGAGGCCAGGCCGAGGGTGGCCGAGACGGTCTCGAACTCCGACTGCTCGAAGTTCAGCGGCAGCGAGCCGTACTTGAGCGCGTTGGCCAGCTGCTGGGCCTCGTTCTGGGTGAACTGGCCGGTGATCTGGGTGCTGCCGCCGACGATGGCCTCGTTGATCGAGGGCGCGGAGACGACCTTGGTGTCGAGCACGAAGGCGGCGCGCTTGCCGACGTTCTTGGAGGTGAACTCGGCCCAGGTCTTCACGCCGTCGCCGTGGAAGTTCAGGGTGACCACGAAGCCGGGGCCCTGGGAGTTGGCCTGCGCGCTGGCGTCGGAGATCTGCTTGCCGTCGAGGAACACCGGGCTCAGGATCAGCTTCTCGGTGCCCTTCTCGTCACAGGTGACCAGGGGCAGCTTCGGGTCGTCCAGGCCGGTGAGCGGGTCGGCGGCCTTGCAGTCCAGGGTGGCCAGGGCGATCTGCTGGGCCTGCTGGTCGGTCAGCAGCGCCTCGTTCTGGCGGAGCTGCTTGGCCTGCTTGATGGCTTCGGGACCGGCCTTGGGCTGGCTCGGCGCGCTGCTGGGTGGCGCGGCGGAGGAGCTGCTCGGCTGGGCGGAACCGGCGGGCTGCTGGGCGGGGGCGATCCGGCCCTGCGGCTTCGGCGCGGAGGTCGGCGTGCCGGTGCCCGCGCCGGGCGCGGAGGTCGGCGGCGGGTTCGAGCCGCTGGTCTGGGTGCCGGGCGCGGGCTGGTTGGTCGCCGGGACCGCGCCGATGACCGCGCGGAAGCCGAGCACCGCGGTGCGGCCCAGGCTGCGGGCCTCGTCCGGGTTGTTGCCGGGGACCGTGATGACCAGGTTGGTGCCGTCCTGCACGACCTCGGCGCCGGAGATGCCGGAGCCGTTGACGCGGCGGTCGATGATCTCGCGGGCGAGGTTGAGCGACTCCGCGGAAGGCGGGGCGCCGGACTCCGACCGCGCGGTCAGCGTGACCCGCGTGCCGCCCTGCAGGTCGATGCCCAGCTTCGGCTTGGCCTGCCCGTCACCGGTGAAGAACACCAGCGAGTACAGCACGACAACGATCAGTCCGAAGGCGGCGAGGTTTCGCCACGGGCGTACATGCCCAGCCGGAGGTGCCACGGTACGTCGGTCTCCTCAAGCCAACGGGGCCGTGCGGTGGACCCGTTGCCGATGGTCAGTGGATGTGGACCGCTCTGTCCGCATCGGGCGAGGCAGGGCGGTGCGCCCCCGCCACGCTGCACGCGGGGGCGCCAGAGCCTAGCGCGCCAGGAAATCCTGGCGTTAGCGTCTTACCGGTTGTTCTTGCCCTGCTCAAGGGGCGGGGCGACCTCGGCCTTGCTCTCGTTGGCCTTGTCGGCCGAGACCTTCTCGGCGGCGGGAGTCGCGGGGAGCTCCTCCTCGTCGACCTCGATCTCCTCCTCGTGCAGGTCCTTGACCTTCTCGCGCACCGCGGCGCGCACCCACTCGGTGGTCACCCCGGGGGCGATCTCCAGCTTGATGGTGGTGTCGTCCTCGGCGTCGACCACCGTCGCGTACAGACCGGAGGTAGTCATGACCCGGTCACCAGGCGCGAGCGAGCTCTGCAGCGACTGCTGTTCCTGGATGGCCCTCTTCTGCTTGCGGACGCTCAGGAACATCATGACCCCGAGCCCGACAATGAGGAGCGGGAAGATAAATGACGGGTCCATCATTCTCCGTTCGGCGGAGGCCGGCCCTGGTGGCCTGACATCCGGTTTTGTTCGGGTATGCGGGTACGAGTGTGCCAGGTGTCACTCGCCGGGAGCCTGGGGCGGGGGTTCGAGCCCGAGGTGGCGCCACGCGGACACGGTAGCGACCCGCCCGCGCGGTGTTCGCGCGAGCATGCCGGCCCGCACCAGGTACGGCTCGCAGACCTCCTCGACGGTGGTCGGCTCCTCACCCACCGCCACGGCCAGGGTAGACACCCCGACCGGGCCGCCTCCAAACGACCGCACCAAAGCACCCAGAACGGCACGATCCAGGCGGTCCAGGCCGAGCTCGTCGACGTCGTAGACCTGGAGCGCGGCCATGGCGATGTCCCTGGTCACGGCCCCGTCGGCGCGGACCTCGGCGTAGTCGCGGACCCGGCGCAGCAGCCGGTTGGCGATGCGCGGGGTGCCGCGGGAGCGCCCGGCGATCTCCACCGCGCCGTCGGGGCGCAGGTCGACGCCGAGGATGGTCGCGGAGCGTTTGAGGATGAGCTCCAGCTCGCCGGGGACGTAGAACTCCATGTGCGCGGTGAAGCCGAAGCGGTCGCGCAGCGGGCCGGTCAGCGAGCCGGACCGGGTGGTGGCGCCGACCAGGGTGAACGGGGCGATGTCCAGGGGGATGCTGGTGGCGCCGGGGCCCTTGCCGACCACCACGTCGACCCGGAAGTCCTCCATGGCCAGGTAGAGCATCTCCTCGGCGGGGCGGGCGATGCGGTGGATCTCGTCGATGAACAGCACGTCGCCCTCGGCCAGGTTGGACAGCATCGCGGCCAGGTCGCCGGCGCGTTCCAGGGCGGGGCCGGAGGTGATCCGCAGCGCGGCGCCCAGCTCGGCGGCGATGATCATGGCGAGGCTGGTCTTGCCGAGTCCGGGCGGGCCGGAGAGCAGCACGTGGTCGGGTGGGGAGCCGCGCCGCATGGCGCCGCCGAGGACCAGTTCGAGCTGTTCGCGGACCCGGCCCTGGCCGACGAACTCGGTCAGGTTCCTGGGCCGCAGCCCGGTCTCGTCCTCGCGTTCGCCGGTGCCGGCGTAGGGCGAGAGGGGGGTGTCCTCCTCGGCCTCGCCCACGAACACCGCGTCGTCTTCGTACACCGCGCTCCCCTACTTCTTGCGCCCGAGTCCGGCCAGGGCCTTGCGCAGCACGGTCGCGGTGTCCCCGCCGCCGTCGGCGAGCACCGCCTCCACCGCGCCCTCGGCCTGTTTGGCCGGGAAGCCCAGTCCCAGCAGCGCCTCCACCACCTGGGCGCGGACGTGGTCGTGGTCCAGGCCGGGCAGTTCGGGGCTGCCGCTGGGGATCAGCGCGCCGACCTTGTCCCGCAGCTCGATGACCAGGCGTTCGGCGCCCTTGCGGCCGACGCCGGGGACCTGGGTGAGCACGGTGATGTTGCCCTCGGCCAGCGCGGCGCACAGCTTGTCCGGCTCCAGCACGGCCAGCACGGCCAGCGCGAGCTTGGGGCCGACGCCGGTGACGGTCTGCAGCAGGCCGAAGAGCTCGCGGGCCTCGTCGGTGGCGAAGCCGAAGAGGGTGAGGGAGTCCTCGCGCACGACCAGCGTGGTGGACAGCCGGGCTTCTTCGCCGCGGCGCAGGGTGGCCAGGGTGGCGGGGGTGGTGCGCACGGCCAGGCCGACGCCGCCGACCTCGATGACGACGTGGTCGAGGCTGATGGAGAGCACCTGGCCGCGTACCGAGGAAATCACGTGATCACTTGTTCCTTGTCCGGGCGGGCTTGGCCGCCGTCCTGGCCGCGGCGGCGAGCCGGGCCTTGTGCGCCTGGGCGAGCTGGGCGGCCCTGGCCTGGGCCTCGGCCAGCCTGGACTGCATGGGCGCGCGCCAGATGTGGCAGATGGCCAGGCCCAGGGCGTCGGCGGCGTCGGCGGGCTTGGGCGCCTCGGCCAGCCCGAGCACCTTGGTGACCATGGCGGTGACCTGGGCCTTGTCCGCGCGGCCGGAGCCGGTGAGCGCGGCCTTCATCTCGCTGGGGGTGTGGAAGGCCACCGGCAGGTCGCGCCGGGCCGCGCACAGCGCGATCACCCCGCCTGCCTGGGCGGTGCCCATGGCGGTGCGCACGTTGTGCTGGCTGAAGACCCGTTCCACCGCGATGACGTCCGGCCGGTAGCGCTCCAGCCACAGCTCGGCGGCGTCGGCGATCTGCAGCAGCCGCACCGCGAGGGGGGCGTCGACCGGGGTGCGGACCACGTCCACGGCGATCGCGCGGACGCTGCGGCCGGTGCCGCCGTCGACCACGGCGATGCCGCAGCGGGTCAGGCCGGGGTCCACTCCCAGCACGCGCACGCAGACCAACTCCCGATCAACTGGCGAACACTCGTTCGAACCCTAGAGGGCGGGCGACTTACCCGGGTGGGTGACACGCGAAAACGTGGACAGTCACCCGCCGGAGTGGGTACCGTCGGTTTCGCAATGCGATCGCATTGAATCTCTTGGGGGTTCTGGAATGAATGATGTCAGCAGGCGCGGCTTCCTGGCCGGGACCGCGGCCCTCGGCGGGCTGGCGGTCACCTCCGGCGTGGCCTCGGCAGCGCCCGAGGCGGCGGCCGGGGCCGGTCATCCGCCGCTGGGCCCGGTGACCGTGCGTCCCGGCGACCCGCGCTACCGGGACTTGCAGATCAAGGGCGTGAACACCCGGTTCCGCCCGGCGCCGGAGGCCTTCCAGCTGGTCGGCTCCACCGAGCAGGTGGTGCGCGCGGTGCAGGAGGCGGTGCGCGCGGGCAAGCGGATCACCGTGCGCGGCGGCGGCCACTCCTGCGAGAACTCCGTCGGCGAGGGCGCGCAGGTCATCATCGACCTGTCGCAGTTCAACGACGTGTACTTCGACCAGCGCCGCGGCGCCTTCGCCATCGAGGCCGGCGCGACCCTGCGCGAGGTGTACAAGACGCTGTACCTGGGCTGGGGTGTCACGCTGCCCGGCGGGGAGTGCGGCGAGGTCGGCGTGGGCGGGCACATCCAGGGCGGCGGCTACGGCCCGCAGTCCCGGCGGCTGGGCGTGACCGTGGACTACCTGTACGCGGTCGAGGTCGTGGTGGTGGACAAGGACGGCACCGCCCGCGCGGTGGTGGCCACCCGGGAGCCCGGCGACCCCAACCGCGAGCTGTGGTGGGCGCACACCGGTGGCGGCGGCGGCAACTTCGGCGTGGTCACCCGCTACTGGATGCGCGATCCGAAGGCCAAGGGCGACGATCCGACCAAGCTGCTGCCGCGCCCGCCGGCGGAGGTGGTGACCAGCGTGGCGATCTGCGGCTGGAAGGACATCGACGAGGACCGCTTCGTCCGGCTGATGCGCAACTACGGCGAGTTCCTGGAACGCCACAGCGCCCCGGACTCCCCGTTCACCGGCCTGTGGTCGGCGTTCCTGGTGCCGCCGCCGGTGGAGGGCCCCAACCCGCAGGGCTTCATCATCGCCGGCCAGATCGACGCCGGGGTGCCGAACGCGGAGAAGTTGCTGGCCGAGTACTTCGCCGCGGTCACCGCCGGGGTGGACAAGGGCGTGTTCGTCACCCCGCCGGAACGCCAGACCTGGCTGACCAGCGCGCTGTCCTCGGGCACCAACCAGGAGTCGGGGCGGTACAAGCAGAAGTCGGCCTACCTGCGCAAGCGCTACACCGACGAGCAGGCCCGGATCTCCTACCGGCACATCACCGCGGTGAAGGTCCCCGAGGGCACCACGCCCCCGCCGCTGCTGTGGCTGTTGTCCTTCGGCGGCAAGGTCAACACCGTCGCCCCCTCGGCCACCGCGATGGCGCAGCGGGACTCCATCCTCAAGGCCACCTTCATCACCTACTGGCCCGACCCCAAGGACGAGGAGACCGAGATCCGCCGCCTCCGCGAGTACTTCCGCGAGCTCTACGCCGACACCGGCGGCGTCCCGGCGCCCAACGCGGCCAACGACGGCTGCTACATCAACTACCCGGACATCGACATGGCCGATCCGGCGTGGAACACCTCCGGCGTGCCGTGGCACGAGCTGTTCTACAAGGGCAACTACCCGCGTTTGCAGCAGGTCAAGGCGAAGTGGGACCCGAGGAACGTCTTCCACCACACCCTGTCCATCCGCCTGCCGTGACCCGCGGCCGCCCCCGGTCCCGGCTAGCGTGGGCGAGGTGCACGAGTTCACGCTGGCCCTGCATCGGGCGCTGACCGGATCCGCCAACGCCTGCTCCTCCCCCTACTCCGTGGCCACCGCGCTCGGCCTGCTCGCCGAGGCCGCGCGGGGGCCCGGCCGGGCGGAAATCGTCGCGCTGGTGGGAGATCCAGCCGAGCTGGCCGCCCGGTTCGGCGAGGCCGGGCAGCTGTGGGCCGGGGAGCTCGCGGTGGCCAACACGCTGTGGGTGGACCGCGAGGTCACGGTGCGGCCGGAGTTCACCGACACCCTGGGCGGCTGGCCGGGGGCCGCGGTGCGCGAGCTGGCCCTGCGGGCCGATCCGGAGTCCGCCCGCGGGGTGATCAACGCCGATGTCGCCGAGACGACCAGGGGGTTGATCCCGGAGGCGGTGCCGCAGGGGGCGATCACGCCGGAGACCGTGGTGGCGCTGGTGAACGCGCTCTACCTCAAGGTCGGCTGGAACCTGCCGTTCCGGGACGGGGCGACCGAGGACCTGCCCTTCCACGCGCCGGACGGGACGGTCGCGGTGCCGACGATGAGCCGGGCCGGCAAGTCCAAGCACGTGGCCGCCGGCGGCTGGCAGTCGGTGGCGCTGCCCGCCGACGGCGGCGTCGAAGCCGTGGTGCTGCTGCCCGACGGCGACCTGGACGAGACGCCCCTGGACGCGGCGCTGCTGGCGGAGCTGACCGGGCCAGGAGAGTTCCGGCAGATCGAGCTGTACCTGCCCCGGTTCCGGGTCGAGTCGCGGGTGGAGCTGGCCGCGCCGCTGGAAGAACTGGGCGTGCGCACGGTGTTCAGCGAGGACGCCGACCTGGGCGGGCTCACCGCGGCACGGGTCGCGGTGACCGCGGCGCTGCACCAGGCGGTCCTGGAAGTCGACGAGAACGGCCTGGAAGGCGCGGCGGTGACCGCGATGCTGGTCGGGGCGGTGTCCCTGGAGCTGGAACCGCCGCCGCCACTGGAGATCCGGGTGGACCGGCCGTTCCTGTTCCTGGTGCGGCACCAGGGCACCGGCGCGCCCTACTTCCTGGCCAGAGTGGTGCGACCGTGACCGAGATCGACCCGGAGGTCAAACGGCGGGCCTGCGTGGCACTGGCCCGGCACGCCACCAGGTCCGCACCGCTGGGCTGGTCCACCGACACCGCGGACACCTTCGCCGGCTGGCACTTCTCGCCGTATGAGGAGTGGCTGCTGGTCTACACCTCCGGCGGCTACGGCGGGCCGGTGCAGTACCTGGTGCGCGAGGACACCGTGTTCGTCTTCAGCCTGGCCGAGCACTCCTACGAGTCCGCGCTGGCCGCCGCGCGTGCGCACTACGACCGCCCGGCCCGGCGCTGGTGGCGGTTCGGGCGGAGCTGACCGCGCGCTCGGGCAAGGCGGCATCAGGAAAAGCGAAGTCCGGGGGAATCGGTGAACCCCGGAAACGGCGGCACGCTACGTTGAAACGTCCACCGTCACGGAGCCCGCCGGGAGTACACGTGCCGCGAGTAGCGGTGATCGGCTACGCCAGTGTCGACCACGCCATGCAGACCGACCCGTTCCTGGCCGCGACCGGCACCACCCTGGTCCGCCGCCGCCTGTCCCACCCGTGGCCCCACCTGGGCGGCATCACCTACGCCGCCGAGGGCCTGACCAACGCGGGCCACGACGTCCGCGCGGTCACCTGGGTAGGCCAGGACACCTTCGGCGCGGCCTACACCGAACGGCTCGCCGCCTGGGGCGTGGACGTCTCCGGCGTGGACCAGAGCGGCGACCGGACCCCGTCGAACTTCCTGTTCTACGCCCCCGACGAACAGATCGTCACCGTCTACGACCCGGGCGAACCGGTCCCGGACTCCCTGACCGAGACCCAGCGCGCGGTCATCGCCGACAGCGACTGGGTCTGCCTCCTCGTCGGCCCCCGCCCGGTCACGGTGGAGATCCTGGACCTGCTCCGCCCAGAACAACACCTGGCCTGGACCGTCAAGGACGACCCAGACGCCTACCCCGGCGGCCTGGTCCACCGCCTCCTCTCCCGCGCCTCCGTCCTGACCTTCTCCACCAGGGAAAGACTGTTCCTGGAACGAGCCGTCGCCCCCCGACCCTTACGCGACCGCACCAGGCCCGAGTCCCTGCGCGCGGAAACCCAGGGCCCCGCGGGCGCCCAGTTCTGGCACAACGGCACCTCGGGCGCGGTCGGGGCGACGGCGATCGAGGCGGTGGACACCACGGGCGCGGGCGATGTGTTCTTCGCGGCGGCGGTGGCGAGCATGATCGAGTCCCCGGCGGAGCCCCGGCTGGCGACGGAGGCGGGAGTGGCGGCGGCGACGGCGTTGCTGCGGTGCCGGAAGGACTCGACGGAGGGCAAGGTCTGCTGAGCGGAGGCTCGCGGGCGGGTGCGCAGGCGGCGGGTCCGCAGGCGGCGGGCGCGCAGGCGGCGGGTCCGCGGGGGGCGGCTCGCGGGCGGGCGGCGGTTGGCCGGGCGGGCGGCCGGTGCGGAGCAGTCGGGCGGCGGGCGCGGGTGGCGGCGGGCTCGCGAGCGGTTCGCAGTGGGGCTGGCCGCGGGCAGGCGAGGCTTGCGGATCGCGGCGGGTTAGTCTCGGTGTGCGGCGATCGGTCAGGCCCGGTCACGCTCAACGAAGCCGAAGATCAAGACGGAAAGCAACCTTTTCGGCTCGAAAAGCGTTCCGCAGAGGAAGCGGAGGCGCGGGCGGGGGAAACAGCGGCCCAGCGCGGGCGAGCCTGAACGAGCACGGATCGGGTCGGCCCGGGGTTCGCCCTGGTCAGGGAGCCCGGACGGCAGGACACGGAGCGTCGTGGGTCGGCTCGGAGCGTCGCGGCTGGGTTCAGAGCGGCGTGGGTCGGCAGCGCGCGGGTGGCTGGGCTCGGGTGGCAGCGCGCGGGTGGCTGGGCTCGGGTGGCAGCGCGCGGGTGGCTGGGCTCGGGTGGCAGCGCGCGGGTGGCTGGGCTCGGAGCGACGGGCACGGCACGGCCGCCTGGCATGGCCGGGCAGGGGATGCTTCGGGGCGGCTGGGCGGGGCGCGCGGGGCGGTCCGGGGTGCGGCGGGGCGGGCTGGGCGGCGCGCATAGGCTCGGTGGGTGAGTGTTGATCTGGTGGGCCGGGGCCAGGGGTTCGTGGAGTTCTGGACGGAGCGGCGGCTTGCCTCGCTCACGTCGGTACGGCCGGATGGGCGGCCGCACGTGGTGCCGGTCGGGGTGACCGTGGACTTCGAGCGTGGGCTTGCCCGGGTGATCACCCGTCGGCACTCGGTGAAGGCGCGGCTGGCGGCTGGCGCTGGGGTGGCGGGGCTGGCGGTGGCGGTGTGCCAGTTCGAGGGGGCGCACTGGTCGACGCTGGAGGGGCGGGCCGTGCTGCGGGATGACGCCGAGTCGGTGGCGGAGGCGGTGGCGCGGTATGCGCGGCGGTATCGGCAGCCCAAGGAGAGTCCGGAGCGGGTGGTGTTGGAGATCGTGGTGGAGCGGGTGCTCGGGAATCGCTAGGACAGGGGCTTGGTGGCGGGGTTCGCTGGGGTTCGCGGGCTTCGCTGGGGTTCGCGAGGGGCTTCACGGGGGCGCGGGTTCGCCGGAGGGGTGTTAGAGCGGGTCGCAGGGGGTTTTAGCGGCTTGCGGGGATACGCCGGGATGCGCCGGGTGCGTTGCCGGGCGGCTGACGGTGCCGCTAGGGCGCGTGGGGTTTGTCCGGGGCGGGGGCGCCTGGGCGGGCGGGGTTCGCCGGGGCCACGCGGGGGGTCGCCGGGGCACGCTGGGGGTCGCCTGGGCCACGCGGGGGGGCGGCCGGGCGGGCCGGGTTACGTGGGGGTTTGGTTGCGGGGTTTTTCCAGGATGGTGAGCGGGATGCCTGCGGTGTCTGGGCGTTCGGCTACTCGGGTGTAGCCGTGGCGTTCGTACAGGGAGATGGTTTCGGTGCTGGCGGTGCCGGTGGCGAGCCAGAGGGTGCGGACCGTGGGCGGGGTGGCTTGTTCCAGGGTGGTGAGTAGGCTGGTGCCGACGCCTTCGCCTTGGCGGTCGGGGGCTACGGCCAGGCGGGCGATCTCCATCCGGTCGCCGGTGACCAGGCCGCGGATGGCGCCGATGAGGCGGGGGCCGGACCAGGCGCCCAGGGTGGGGGTGCAGGGGTTGGTGATGAGGGCCTGGAGGTGGGGCAGGGTGTCGGTCAGTGGGGGGATGAAGGGTTCTCGGTAGCGCTGGGCTTCGGGGACGAACGCCGCGTATTGCAGGGTGAGGAGTTCGCCTGCATGGTCGCGGTGCAGGGGGGCGATGTGGGTTTTGGTCATGGGCCGTTCACGCCGGGGAGCCAGCTTTCGGGGGCGCCGCTGGCGGTCAGGACGGGCTGGGCTCGGCGGAAGCGGTAGCAGCCGGTCTGCCAGGGCCAGGCGTGGTCGTGTTTGGGCCACAGCAGTTGCAGGGTGGGAAAGTCCGCGTCGGGGTAGAGGGCTCCCGCGGAGGTCAGCCAGTCCGGGTAGTGCTGCTGGGCGACCTGTTCGAAGGTGACCTGGTAGCCGTCGATGAAGCCGTCGTAGCGGTAGCCGGGGGCGAAGCGCTCCCCCGCCGCGGTGCGTTCGGCGTACTGGCGGACCAGGTCACGGCCGTGGTGGTCCGGGGCGCCGATGACGATGACCTCTGGGGTCTCGCGCAGGGCCCACAGGCCGAGGGTGTAGTGACAGCCGGGGACGCGCAGGCCGGTCAGCTGGTCGTGGTCGGCGGCTACCGCGATCGTGGCGTAGTCGTGCTCGGCGACGTGTTTCAGCAGGTCGCGGCGGATGTCTTCCGCGGTGGCGCCGTTGCACATGTCGCACATGGTCCTGTCCTCCCGATGACTCGTTCGAACATATGTTCGCACGAGGGGGCGACAGTCAGGGGCCTTCCGCGCCGGAGGTCCAACTTTCGGGGTATCCCGAGTCGGTGAGCACCGGCTGCCACTCGAAGAAGCCGGCCGGGGCGTCCTCCTGCCACGGCCAGTGGCCCTCGGGGGTGGTGACGATGATCTGCATCGCCGGGAAGTTGCCCTGGGGGTGGAAGAGGAAGACGAAGCCGAAGAACTCCGGGTAGTAGCCCAGGTGCACCTTCTCGAAGGTGACCAGGCAGCCGGGCAGGAAGTCGTTGTAGACCTTGCCCAGCGGGAAGCGCTCGCCGCGGGAGATGCGGTCGACGTAGACGCCGATGACGTGGGTGGCCGCTTCCTCCGGCAGGCCGATGACGACGGCCTCAGGGGCGCCGAAGCGGCGCCAGGCGCCGACGGAGAGGGCGAAGTTGGCCGCGCCGTCTTCCTCGGGGATGTGGACCACGGCGGCGCCGTGTTGTTCGGCGCTGGCGAGGAGTTCGCGGCGGAGCTGGTCGTCGGCGGTTTCCAGGGGCGGCATGGCGGTAATTGTGCCTGCGGGGTGGGGGTGCGGGTGGGGTGGGTTGTTGGGCCGTTTGGCCTAATTTGGGTCGCTGGGTCGTTGGTTGCTGAGTCGCTGGGGAGACGCTGGTTGGCGGTGGATTGTGTGATTTGGTTTGGGGCCCCTAGGCCATCCCTGATTGGGCTGAAGGGGCAGGCGGTGAGGCCTGCCCAATCGCTGGGCTAGCTTATGGGATGGCCTCCCCCCAAACAAAATCACACAATCCACCGTAACTTTGGCGGGGAACTGCTGGTCGCGGCCACCGTTGGGGGTGGGCTGACGGGCGCGGATTGGGTTGAGCGGGGGGTTCTGCGTTTGATTGGGGGCGTAAATGCAATTCGCCGCTCCCGCCTCGCTTTCGCGAGACGGGAGCGGCGATTTTTTGTGCTCTTGTTGCGATATTGGCTAGGCGTCTACCTCGGCCATTACGTCGTCGCTGACGTCGAAGTTGGCGTAGACGTTTTGGACGTCGTCGCAGTCTTCCAGGGCGTCGATGAGGCGGAAGACCTTGCGGGCGCCTTCGGCGTCCAGGGGGACGCTGGTGGCGGGGAGGAAGTTGGCGTCGGCTGAGTCGTAGTCGATGCCGGCGGCCTGCAGGGCGGTGCGGACGGCGACCATGTCGCTTGCTTCGGAGACGATCTCGAAGCTGTCGCCCAGGTCGTTGACCTCTTCGGCGCCTGCGTCCAGGACGGCCAGCAGGACGTCGTCCTCGGTCATGTCGTTCTTCGGGACGATGATGACGCCCTTGCGGGTGAACAGGTAGGACACCGAGCCGGGGTCGGCCATGTTGCCGCCGTTGCGGGTCATGGCGACGCGGACCTCGCTGGCGGCGCGGTTGCGGTTGTCGGTGAGGCACTCGACCAGTACCGCCACGCCGCTGGGGCCGTAGCCCTCGTACATGATGGTCTGCCAGTCGGCGCCGCCGGCCTCTTCGCCGCCGCCGCGCTTGCGGGCGCGCTCGATGTTGTCCGAGGGGACCGAGCTCTTCTTCGCCTTCTGGATGGCGTCAAACAGGGTCGGGTTGCCCTCGGGGTCACCCCCTCCGGTCCGCGCGGCGACCTCGATGTTCTTGATCAGCTTCGCGAACAGCTTGCCGCGCTTGGCGTCGAGGGCGGCCTTCTTGTGCTTCGTGGTGGCCCACTTGGAGTGGCCGCTCATCTCTCCTCCGTCGCTCTCTGCACCGGGACGCGTTCCCCCACAGCTTCTCAGGCCGCGCGCACGGTGTCCGCGAACAGGCGGTGCACCCGCCCGTCGCCGGTCAGTTCCGGGTGGAACGCGGTTGCCAGCACGCGTCCCTGTCGAACGGCGACGATCCTACCGGCGGCCGCCCCCGACTCCGGGACATCCGGCACGGTGGCGAGCACCTCCACCTCGTCGCCGACGGACTCCACCCACGGGGCCCGGATGAACACCGCGCGCACCGGGTCGCCCTCGACGCCCTTGACCGCGAGGTCGGCCTCGAAGGAGTCGACCTGGCGGCCGAAGGCGTTGCGCCGGACCACCATGTCCACGGCGCCGAGCTGGTGCTGGTCCGCGCGACCGTCGAGCACCGTGCTGGCGAGCATGATCATGCCAGCACAGGAGCCGAAGGCGGGCAGGCCCTCCTTCAACCGCAGGCGCAGCGGTTCCAGCAGCTCGAAGTTGGTGAGCAGGCGGCTCATCGTGGTGGACTCGCCACCGGGGATGACCAGCCCGTGCACCTGCGCCAGCTCCTCTGCCCTGCGGACCGGGCGGGCGAGCACATCGCATTCGGCCAGGGCCACCAGGTGCTCTCGCACGTCACCCTGCAGGGCGAGCACTCCGACCACGGGCTGGGCTGCCGACACTGCGCACTCCGAACTGCTGGAACCGTCGTTGCTGGGTCTACCAGCTTATTCGCCCGCGATCGGCTCCCGAACCGGGGTGCTCTGCTGCGCCGGGCCGGCCAGCGCGCGGTTGCGCCTGCTGACCAGCTTCCAGCCCACGAACAGCACCACCGCGATGACCGGCATCGAGTAGAACGCGATGCGTTCCGGGCCCTCGGTGAAGGCCATCAGCACCAGCACCATGGCCAGGAAGGCGATGCTCAGCCAGCCGGTGTAGGGCGCGCCGGGCATCCGGAACGTGCTGCGCGGCAGCTCGCCCTTGTCGGCCTTGCGGCGCAGCTTGATCTGGCAGTACAGCAGGGTGATCCAGGTGGTGATCACACCGAGGCTGGCCACCGCGATGGCGATGTCGAAGGCCTCCTTGGGCACCAGGTAGTTCAGCACCACGCCGAAGAGGTAGACCACGCCGGTGAACAGGATGCCGCCGTAGGGCACGTGCCGGGCGGACATCTTGCCGGTGAAGGCCGGGGCCTCGCCCTTCTGCGCCAGCGAGCGCAGGATGCGGCCGGTGGAGTAGAGGCCGGAGTTGCAGGAGGACAGCGCGGCGGTGAGCACGACCGCGTTCATCACATCGCCTGCGGCCGGGATGCCCAGGCGGGAGAAGACGGTGACGAACGGGCTCTCCGCGCCGGAGTACAGCGTCCAGGGCAGCACCATGGCCAGCAGCAGCACCGAGCCGACGTAGAAGATGCCGATCCGCCAGACCACGCCGTTGATGGCCTTGGGCAGGACCTTCTTCGGGTCCTTGGTCTCACCGGCGGCGATGCCGACCATCTCGATCGCGGAGTAGGCGAAGATCACCGCCTGCAGGCTCATCAGCACCACGCCGACGCCGTTGGGCAGGAAGCCCTGGTTCGCGGTCAGGTTGGACACGCTGGCGGTCACCCCGCCGATGTCGGCGGAGGTCAGCACCAGCGCGAGGCCGGTGAACAGGAAGACGATGATCGCCAGCACCTTGATGACGGAGAACCAGAACTCCAGCTCGCCGAACAGCTTCACCGACAGCAGGTTGACCGCCAGCAGCACCACCAGCGCGACCAGCGCGGTGATCCACTGCGGCACGTCCGGCAGCCAGCGGTGCACGTAGATCGCCGCGGCGGTGATCTCGGCGATGCCGGTCATGGCCCAGTTGACCCAGTACATCCAGCCGCTGGTGAACCCGGCCCACGGGCCGACGAACTCGCGGGCGTACTCCACGAAACTGCCCGCGGCGGGCCGGTGCATGACCAGCTCCCCCAGCGCGCGCATCACGAAGAACGCGGCGATGCCGCAGGCGGCGTAGGCCAGCACCAGGCCGGGCCCGGAGGAGGCCAGCCTGCCGCCGGCGCCCAGGAACAGGCCGACGCCGATGGCGCCGCCGATGGCGATCATCTGGACCTGGCGGTTGGACAGCGACTTGACGTACCCGTCGTCGTCTGGCTGACCAAGCTTGGTGTCGAGCTCCGGCGCGGAAGCCACGCGGCGCCCCTCTCTGTCCTCGATTACATAGATATCCGGCGCCCACGTGGCGGAATCACGTAACGGGGGCGCCGGTGCCCTCTGAACCGGGGACGATATCCCTACTCACCGTGCACATTGGAAGGGGGATCGCTACGACGTAATGGGGATCACGTTCATTCTTATGGGAACCTCAAGTGACTCTACGAGATCGCCCCAGAGATCCTCCACGTCTTCCAGGCCGATCGAGAGCCGGACAAGGCGGGGGCTGATGCCGCAGGCCAGGCGGTCCTCGTCGGCCACCAGGCGGTGGGTGAGCGCGGCCGGTCGCTCGATCAGGGAATCGACCGAACCGAGGCTCACCGCATGGGTGAAGAGGCGGAGCCGGGAGAGCAGGGCATCCGATTCTTCGAATGTCTCGATTGCCAGAATCGCGCCGGGTCCGCGCAGCTGCCGGCCGAGCACCCCGTGCGGATCGGAACCGGCCAGTCCCGGATAGTGGACCTTGGCCACCGCGGGATGCTCATTCAGCCGCTCGGCCAGCTCCGCGGCGGTGCGCTGGGCGGCCTCCACCCGCAGCGGCAGGGTGGCCAGGCCGCGGTGCAGCAGGTAGGCCGACATGGGGTGCAGCAGCGCGCCGGTGGCCACCCGCAGGCTGCGGATCGCGGCGGCCTGCTCGGCGGGGGCGGCCACGATGCCGCCCATGGCGTCGCCGTGGCCGCCGAGGTACTTGGTGGCCGAGTGCAGCACGTAGGTGGCGCCGTGCGCGGCCGGGTTCTGCAGCACCGGGGTGGCGAAGGTGTTGTCCACCAGCACCGGCACCCCGCCGGCGGCGGCGACCAGCGCGTCGAGGTCGACCAGGTCCAGGGTGGGGTTGGCCGGGGTCTCGGCGATCACCAGTCCGGTGTCCGGCCGGATCGCCGCGGCGGCCCCGGCGGCGTCGGTGTAGGTGACCTCGACGCCGAGGATGCCGCTGCTGAGCAGGTGGTCGGAGCCGCCGTAGAGGGGGCGCAGCGCGACCACGTGGCGGCGGCCGGTGACCAGGCAGGCGGCCTGCACGGTGGCCACCAGCGCGGCCATGCCGCTGCCGAAGGCGACCGCGTCGGGCAGGCCTTCCAGCTCGGCCAGGGCCCGCTCGAAGCGGGAGACGGTCGGGTTGACCAGGCGGCCGTAGACCGGGGAGGCGGCGGCCGGCGCGCCGGCGGCCAGTTCGAGCAGGGCCTGCTCGCCGAGCTCGTCGCCGGGCAGGGGGTAGGTGGTGGACAGGTCGATCGGCAGCGCGTGCACGCCGAGGGAGGTCAGCTCCTGGCGGCCGGCGTGCACGGCGCGGGTGCGGATACCGCTCATGGCCGGAATCGTGGCGCGGGAGGCGGGTTCGCTGGGTAGATTGCGAATCCTGTTCGGCGAAGTGGGGTGAGGTCCGTGCTGGATGCGGTGGACGCGGCCATCGTGCAGGAGCTGCAGAACGACGCTCGGCTGCCGAACAAGGATCTGGCCGCCAGGGTCAACCTGGCGCCCTCGACCTGTCTGGTCCGGCACCGGGCGCTGCGCGAGCGCGGGGTGCTCACCGGGTACCGGGCCGAGGTGGACCTGGCCGCGCTGGGCAGGCCGGTGCAGGCGATGATCGCGGTGCGGGTGCGCCCGCACACCAGGGCGATCGTGCAGCCGTTCATCGACTTCGCGCTGGCCCTGCCGGAGACGGTGTCGCTGGCGCACGTGGCCGGTCCCGACGACTTCCTGGTGCACGTGGCGGTGGCCGACACCACGCACCTGCAGCGGCTGGTGCTGGACTCCTTCACCACCCGCAAGGAGGTCGCGCAGCTGCAGACGCACCTGGTCTTCGAGCACGTGCGCAAGGGCGCGGTGCCCCCGGCCGAGGGTGTGCTGGGTGGCTGAGCGGGGCTGATCCGGTGAGTTCCCGGGGTTTTGCGGGTGCGGGCGCGGCGCGCAGGATACCGTCCACGCCGTGTCCGCACCACAAGATCCGGCCACGCCGGACCCCGCGCAGTACTACCCGGCCGCCCCGCAGGCCTATGACTCGGGCAAGTTCCCGGCCCAGCCCGGCTATCCGGCCCAGCCTGGCTATCCGGCCGAGTACGGCTACCAGGGACAGCAGGGCTACCAGCAACAGCAGAGCTACCAGGGTTACCAGGGCTACCCCGGCTACCAGCAGCCGTACCCGGCGCAGCGCAAGACCAACGGTCTGTCCATCGCCGCGCTGGTCTGCGGGATCATCCCGTTCTTCGTGCTGCCGCTGCTCGGGATCATCTTCGGCGCGATCGCGCTGAACCAGATCAAGCGCACCGGTGACGAGGGCCGCGGCATGGCGCTGGCCGGGCTGATCGTCGGCTGCGTGTGGGTGGGGCTGTTCCTGCTGGTGTTCCTGATCCCGCTGCTGTTCCTCGGTTCGGCGCCGTTCCTCGTGCGGTGAGCCGGATCCGGTTTGCCTCAACGGCCGGAACTGGTGGAAAGTTCCGGCCGTGACAGATCAGCCGCAGCCGGAGCAGCAGGGCCAGCCTGTTCAGCCCTCTCCGGCGCAGTTCTACCCGTCGGCGCCGCCGCCTCCGCCAGAGGCGCCGCCCGGCTACCCGGGTTACCCGAACCCCGGTTATCCGCAGCCGCCCAAGCCCGCCAACACCAACGGCTTCGCCATCGCCGCCCTGGTGCTGGGCATCCTGCCGATCATCCTGACCAACATCCTGGCGGTGATCTTCGGGATCATCTCGCTGCGCCAGATCAAGCAGCGCGGGGACAATGGCAAGGGGCTGGCCATCGCCGGTCTGGTGGTGGGCAGCGCGTGGCTGCTGCTGCTGACCTTCGCGGTCGTGGTCGCGATCAACACCAGGGCGGTGCGGGACGAGGCCGGGCAGGTCACCGAGCCGGGGCGGCTGACCGTGCTCAACCTGAAGGTGGGCGACTGCTTCGACGGGATCAAGGAGAGCAAGTCGATCTCCTCGGTCACCGCCCAGCCCTGCGGGTCCCCGCACGAGGCCGAGGTGATGGACCGCTGGGACATGGCGGGCGGTTCGACGTATCCGGGCGAGGCGACCATCACCGACGACATCGCGGCCGAGTGCGATGAGCGGATGACCACGATGCTGCCGGAGGCCGAGCTGGCCAAGGTGGAGATCTTCTACTTCTACCCGACCGCCTCCTCCTGGCGTACTGGCGACCGGACCGCGGTGTGCGTGGTGGCGGGGGCCAACAAGACCAAGCTGACGCAGAAGATGCCGCGCCGCTAAGGGATTCCGGCCAGGCGCAGACCGGCGGCGGTGCCGGCGGCGAGCAGCACGACCACCACGAAGGGCAGCTTCCGCCACGCGGCCAGGGCCCCGACCAGCACACCGGCTGGTCGGGCCCAGCCGGCGAAGACCTGCCCGTCCAGCACGGCCTGGGTGAGCACCAGCGCGGACAGCAGCGCGACCGCGGCCATGGCCAGTCCGCGTTGCAGCCGCTCGGAGATCTCCAGGCGGTCGCGCAGGAACGGGCCCGCGGCGCGCAGGGCGTAGGTGCCGCCGGCCAGCAGCAGCACGGTGGTCAGGGTCATGCGGTTCTCCGCTTCCACTTCGGCACGGGCAGGACGGCGGCCAGGCCGAGCAGGCCCAGCAGCACCGGCAGGCCGGGTGGCAGGAACGGCGCGGTGCCCACCGCGATCACGCCGCCCAGCAACGCCACCCGGCGCGGGATCTTCTCCGAGAGCTGCGGCAGGATCAGCGCGAGCATGCCCGCCGGGAACACCGCGTCCAGGCCGAAGTCCTTCGGATCGCCCACCGCGGCGCCGATCAGCGCGCCGAGCAGGGTGCCGGTGTTCCAGGTGAGGAAGGCGGCCAGGCTGGAGGCCCAGTACACCGCGCGCGCCCGTTCGGGGTCGCGCTGGGCCAGCGCGAAGGCCACCGACTGGTCGATCATCAGGTAGCTGCCGAGCAGGCGGGTGGGCCAGCGCCGCCCGAACACCCCGCCCACGGCCAGGCCGAAGGGCAGCAGCCGGGCGTTGACCAGCAGCCCGGCCAGCACCGTGGCCACCGGGCCCGCGCCCGCGGCGGCCACGCCGACCGCGGTGAACTGGGCGCCGCCGGCGAAGACCAGCACGGACATGGCCACCGTGAGCCACACGGACAGTCCGGAGGTCACCGCGACCGCCCCGAAGGACATCCCCATCACGCCGCCGGTCAGGGCGGCGGCACTCACATCGCGGATCAACGCGGAATCGAGTGTTCGCCATATCGAACGCATCGACGCCTATACTGAACACACTAAGGTGCGTTCGTCAACGCGAATATCACGACCGCTGGAGCGAACACGATGGCCGACCCCCGCGCCGGCGGCGCCCCGCTGGCCACCATCGCCGCCAACCTGCGCCGGGAACGCGACCGCACCGGGCTGACCCTCACCGAGCTGGCCAAACGCGCCGGGATCGCCAAGTCCACGCTGTCCCAGCTGGAGTCGGCCAGCGGCAACCCGAGCGTGGAGACGCTGTGGGCGCTGGGCGTGGCCCTGGGGGTGCCGTTCTCCCGCCTGGTCGAGCCGCAGCGGGTGCCGGTGCGGGTGATCCGGGCCGGTGAGGGGCCTGGCGTGGCCTCGGAGCAGGCGGCGTTCGTGGGCACGCTGCTCTCGGCCTGCCCGCCGGGGGCGCGACGGGACATCTACGTGATCACCATGGAACCGGGGCAGGCGCGGCTGGCCGACCCGCACATCCCGGGTTCGATCGAGCACGCGGTGGTCAGCACCGGGCGGCTGCGCTGCGGGCCCGCGGAGGCCGCGGTGGAGCTGGACCCCGGCGACTACGCGGCCTTTCCCGGCGACGCCCCGCACGTCTACGAGGCTTTGGCCCCGGGCACGGCGTTCGTGCTGGTCATGGAACACGTGTGACCGCCCGCCCGCCCCCGGTGCGCGGGGACGGGCGGCCGGCGTGCGGGGACTACCAGCCTCGGGTGGCCAGGCGCTGGGAGTCGGGCAGCTCGGAGATGTTGATGCCGACCATGGCCTCGCCCAGGCCGCGGGAGACCTTGGCGATGACGTCGGGGTCGTCGTGGAAGGTGGTGGCCTTGACGATGGCCTCGGCGCGCTTGGCCGGGTCGCCGGACTTGAAGATGCCGGAGCCGACGAAGACGCCCTCGGCGCCCAGCTGCATCATCATCGCCGCGTCCGCCGGGGTGGCGATGCCGCCGGCGGTGAACAGCACCACCGGCAGCTTGCCCAGCTGGGCGATCTCCTTGACCAGCTCATACGGCGCGCGCAGCTCCTTGGCCGCGACGAAGAGCTCCGGCTCGTCGAGCAGGGTCAGCCGCTTGATGTCGGCGCGGATCTGGCGCATGTGCCGGGTCGCCTCGACCACGTTGCCGGTGCCGGCCTCGCCCTTGGAGCGGATCATGGCCGCGCCCTCGCTGATGCGGCGCAGCGCCTCGCCCAGGTTGGTCGCACCACAGACGAAGGGCACGGTGAAGTCCCACTTGTCGATGTGGTGGGCCTCGTCGGCCGGGGTCAGCACCTCGGACTCGTCGATGTAGTCCACGCCGATGGCCTGCAGCACCTGGGCCTCGGCGAAGTGGCCGATCCGGGCCTTGGCCATCACCGGGATGGACACCGCGGCGATGATGCCGTCGATCATGTCGGGGTCGCTCATCCGGGCCACGCCGCCCTGCACCCGGATGTCGGCGGGGACCCGCTCCAGGGCCATCACCGCGACGGCGCCGGCGTCCTCGGCGATCTTGGCCTGCTCCGGGGTGACCACGTCCATGATCACACCGCCCTTGAGCATCTCGGCCATACCGCGCTTGACCCGCGCGGTGCCGACGGCCTGGATGTCACTGGAGGTCACTGGTGTCCTGCCCAACTGTGCGCTGAAGTGGGAAAACCCACTCCGGTGGATGACTTGGACCCTCATGCTACGACCGGACGCGGCCCCCTGAAGTGGCCAATTCCGCGCGATCTGAGCAGGCCAGTTACCCGCGTCACGCTGGTGGGTCTCAGGGGCGGCCGAAACGCCACCTGGTCATGCTCTCCCCGTTCTGGGCCCAGCCGAAGACCACCCTGGGCCGCACCAGGTAGGCGGGCCCGCCCTGCCCGCCCTCCCCGGCCAGGCGGCCGTCGGCCAGGTGCAGCGCCCAGCGGTACTTGCGGTGCAGCTCCTCGGCCAGCCGGGACAGGTCGGCCTGGGCGCTGAGCACGGTGGCCTCCCCCTCGGCGATGACCACCTCGTCGCCGCTTTCCAGGTGCACGGTGATCTCCCGGCTGACCGCCAGGTTGCGCACCGCGGCCGATCCGGTGACGAAGCAGAACCCCGCGGGCAGCCACACCCCCCACACCGGACGGGTGTGCGGGCGGCGGGCGGCGCTGCTGGTGGCGATCCAGTAGTTGCGGGCGTCTTCCAGGCGGTAGCGGGCCCAGTCCCAGTCCAGCAGGTGCGCGCCGGTGGCGGGCACGCCGCCGCGGCTGGGCCGTGAGGTGCGCGGGCGGGGCAGCGGGGTCAGCAGCTCACTCATCACCGCCAATTAGTACTCCCGGATGGTGCGACGGCCCGGGGGTGGACGCCACCAGGTCATCGGGTGTGAGATCGGACACATCCAACGCGCGGCCGGAGCAGGCCGGCCGCGTTCGGGAGGTGGAGCTCCGATGGGCAGCAAGCACGCTGACAACGGCCACGCCGGCGGCCAGGTCGCTGTAGCCGACCCCACCAAGGTGCGCAACGTCGTGCTGGTCGGGCCTTCCGGCTCCGGGAAGACCACGCTCACCGAGGCGCTGCTGGCCGCGGCGGGGGTGATCAACCGCACCGGCTCGGTGACCGAGGGGACCACGGTGTGCGACCACGATCCGGCCGCGGTGCGCCAGCAGCGCTCGGTCGGGCTGTCGGTGGCCCCGTTCATGCACGGCGAGGTCAAGGTCAACCTGATCGACACCCCCGGGTACGCCGACTTCGTGGGCGAGCTGCGCGCCGGGCTGCGCGCCGCCGACGCCGCGCTGTTCGTGGTGTGCGCCGCGGAGGGGGTGGACGCGACCACGGTCGCGCTGTGGCAGGAGTGCGCCGCGGTGGGCATGCCGCGCGCGGTGGTCATCGCCCGCTGCGACCACCAGCGCGCCGACATCGACGCCGAGACCGCGGCCTGCCGGGAGGCCTTCGGCGACGGGGTGCTGCCGCTGTACCTGCCGATTCGCGAGGGTGGGTCACTGACCGGGCTGGTCGGGCTGATCACCGGCAGCCCGCCCGAGTCGATGGCCGAGGAGTTCGCGCTGGCCAGGGACATCCTGATCGAGGGGATCATCGCCGAGAGCGAGGACGAGACCCTGATGGAGCGCTACCTGGAGGGCGAGGACCTGGACCAGGGGGTGCTGATCGCGGACCTGGAGACCGCGGTGGCGCGCGGCTCCTTCCACCCGGTTATCCCGGTGTGCTCGACCACCGGTCTCGGCGTGCCCGAGCTGCTGGAGATGCTCACCCGCGCCTTCCCCTCCCCCGCCGAGCACGAGCCGCCCGAGGTCACCGGCACCGACGGCATCCCCCGCCCCCGCCTGGCCGCCGACCCGGACGGGCCGCTGGTCGCGGAGGTGGTGCGCACCGCGGTGGACTCCTACGTGGGCCGGGTGTCGCTGGTGCGGGTGTTCTCCGGCACGCTGCGCCCGGAACGGCCGGTGCACATCTCCGGGCACGGCATGGCCGAGCGCGGCCACGAGGACCACGACACCGACGAGCGGGTCGCGCACGTCTACTCCCCACTGGGCGCGACCCTGCGCGAGGTGCCCTACTGCGTGGCCGGTGACGTGTGCGCGCTGACCAAGCTGACCTCCGCCGAGACCGGGGACACCGTGTCCGCGCCGGAGGACCCGCTGCTGGTGCGGCCGTGGGACATGCCGGAGCCGCTGCTGCCGATCGCGGTGCTGGCCCGCACCCGCAGCGATGAGGACGTGCTGGCCCGCAACCTGGCCAAGCTGGCCGCCAGCGACCCGACGCTGCGGCTGGAGCGCAACGCCGAGACCCACCAGCTGGTGCTGTGGTGCATGGGCGAGGCGCACGCCGACGTGGTGCTGCAGCGGCTGCGCGCCGGAGGCGCCGAGGTCGACACCGAGCCGGTGCGGGTGCCGCTGCGGGAGACCTTCGCCAAGGCGGGCCAGGGCCACGGGCGGCACGTGAAGCAGTCCGGCGGGCACGGCCAGTACGCGGTGTGCGACCTGGTGGTCGAACCGCTGCCGCGCGGCGCGGGCCTGGAGTTCGTGGACAAGGTGGTCGGCGGCGCGGTGCCGCACCAGTTCATCCCGAGCGTGGAGAAGGGCGTGCGCGCCCAGATGGCCAAGGGCCTGCAGTCCGGCTATCCGGTGGTGGACATCAGGGTCAGCCTCATCGACGGCAAGGCGCACAGCGTGGACTCCAGCGACGCCGCCTTCCAGACCGCGGCCTCCCTGGCCATGAAGGAGGCGGCCGCCGCGGCCGGGATCGCCATGCTGGAACCGGTGGACGAGGTCGCGGTGCTGCTGCCCGATGACCACCTGGGCACCGTGCTGGGCGACCTGTCCGGCCGCCGCGGCCGGGTGCTGGGCACCGAGGCCGCGGGCGCGGGCCGGACCATGATCCGCGCCGAGGTGCCGTGCGTGGAGCTGTTGCGCTACGCCATCGACCTGCGTTCGCTGACCTCCGGCACCGCGACCTTCACCCGCCGCTTCGCCCGCTACGACCCGCTGCCGGAGGCGATCGCGGCCAAGCTCTGAACAACGCTTCGTGCCCGGGTGTGGCCACGCTGGGTAGCGTCGGGTCATGGGGGTCGCGGAGTACGCGGGTGAGACGGTGCGCTGGCGCGGCAGGCCGGGGCGGATCCGGCAGCGCCGGCCTTCGCCTGGGTTTTCGGCGGTGCGCCGATCGCGGCCGGGTTCGTGCTGTCCGCGCACCGGGCGTACTGGCTGCGCCGCCCGCCCAGGACCGGTGGCGCCGCACTCGGTCGAACAGCCGGAGCGGGTGTGCGCGCTGATCACCGAGGCCTGGGAGCGGGCGGTCCGGCCGGGACCAGGCGTGGCGCGGTGAGCGCGGACCGGTAGACCTCCGCCAGTTGCCCGGCGACCACGGCCCAGTCGTAGCGGCGGGCCCGGAGCCGGCCGGCCGCTGACAGCTCCGCCCGGCGCGCCGGGTCGGCCAGCAGGGCGGCGAGTTTCCCTGCCAGGGCAACGTGATCGCCGACCGGGAAGGTCTCCCCCGCGCCGCCCAGCACCCGGCGGAAGGCGGCCAGGTCGCTGGCGAGCACGGGTGCGCCGGCGGCCATGGCCTCGGTGAGGACCATGCCGAAGCTCTCGCCGCCGAGGTTGGGCGCGCAGTAGAGGTCCACGCCGCGCAGCAGCCGCGCCTTGGTCTGCTCGTCGACCTGGCCGAGCAGGGTGAGGCGGGCGGACAGCTCCGGGCCGGCGGCGCGGCGGAGTGCGGCGGCCTCGCCCGCGCCGGCGATGACCAGGTTCAGGCCGGGGTGGCTGGGCAGCAGGGCGCGGGCGGCGGCGAGCAGGACCGGGAGTCCTTTGCGGGGTTCGCCGAAGCGGCCGAGGAAGCCGATCGCGGGAGTGGGCAGCGGGAGTGGGCTGGCGTGGGCGAACAGGGCGGTGTTGACGCCGTTGGGGATCTCGGTCATGCCGGGGGTGGCGCGGGCGGCCTCGGACACCGCGATCCGGGTGGTGATCTTGCGCAACAACGGTCTCAGCAGCGGTTCGAGGGGGGTGCGGGTGATCGGGGAGCTGGTGTGGAAGGTGGCCACCACCGGGCGGTCGGTGACGGCCAGTGCGAGCAGGGACAGGCTGGGGGCGGCCGGTTCGTGCAGGTGCAGCAGGTCTGGGTCGTGGCGGCGCAGCCAGTGCCGGACGCGGCGCAACGCGCTGGGACCGAAGGCCAGGCGGGCCACCGAGCCGTTGTAGGGGATGCCGAGCGCGCCACCGGCGGGGGTGACGTAGTCGGGCAGGTCGGTGCGGCGGGACGGGGCGAGCACGTGGGCCTGGTGGCCGCGGTGGCGGAGCTCGCGGGCCAGGTCGAGCACGTGGGTCTGCACGCCGCCGGGCACGTCGAAGGAGTACGGGCAGACCAGGCCGATCCTCACCTCGGGGCCGTCCACACCGGGTGCGGCATGTGCCAGTCGGCGGGGTGCGCGGCCAGGTCGGTGGCGAAAGCGTCGGCGAGAAGCTGGGTGGTCCGGGCGATATCGGTGACCGGTAGCGCGGGGTGGAAGCGCAGGCCCCAGCCGCCGTCGGTGAACCAGGTGGCGGCCGGGACGAGCGCGGCCCCGGTGGCCACGGCCAGGTGCGCGGGACCCGAGGGCAACCGGGCTGGTTCGCCGAAGAGGGTGACCGGGACGCTCGCCCCGGTGACCACCCGGTCGGCGAGCAGGCAGACGATCCCGTTGGCGCGCAAGCGTTTCAGCAACGTCCGGCCGGGCGGGGCGCTGCCGGACAGCGGCAGGATCTCGAAGCCGAGGGACTCGCGGTAGGCCAGGAAACGGCGGTACAGCGACTCCGGGCGCAGGCGTTCGGCGACGGTGGTGAACCGGCCGGCGTGCGCGCATAGCCAGATCCCGGCCACGTCCCAGTTCCCGCTGTGCGTCAGCGCGAGGAGCACGCCGCGACCGGCGGCGCGGGCGGCGTCCAGGTGCTCGACCCCGGTGACGTGCACCCGGCGGCGCAGCGCGGCCGGGTCCTGGGCCGGTAGCCGGAAGGTCTCGGCCCAGTAGCGGGCGTAGGAGCGCAGGGCCGCGCGCACCGTGTCGTCGAGGCGGTCCGGGGTGACCAGGCGGGCCAGGTTGCGGCGCAGCCCTGTGCCGGTGGCGCGGTGTTCGGCGCGCAGCGCGATCGCGGTGAACAGGCGCAGGGCCAGGGGTTCGGGCAGGGCGCGGGTGAGCAGCCAGCCCGCCGCGTACCCGGTGTCGATCAGCCGGTCGCGGACAGCGGTCACTGGGCCGCCTTGGCGCTGCGGTACACCGCGTGCAGCCGCTGGCCGACGGTGAGCACGGACAGCGCGGCGAGCAGCCACAGCGCGATGTCCAGCGCGTAGGGCACGTCCAGCCCGGTCAGCCCGGTGCCGACCAGGGCCAGGATGAGCCGTTCGGCCCGCTCCACCAGACCCCCGTCGGCGGAGAGGCCAGTGGCTTCGGCGCGGGCTTTGACGTAGGAGATGACCTGCGCGGTGACCAGGCACAGCAGCGCCGCCGCGCCGAGGGCCCGGTCCTGGGCCTCGACGAAGGCCCACCAGGCGATGGCGGCGAACAGCGCGCCGTCGGCGATCCGGTCGCAGCTGGCGTCCAGGACCGCGCCGAAGCGGGTGCCGTTGCCCTGGGCGCGGGCCATCGCGCCGTCGATGAGGTCGAACAGGGTGAACAGGGTGACCACCACGGTGCCCAGCAGCAGTTCGCCGCGGGGCAGGAACCACAGCGCGGAGAGCACGGTGCCGGTGGTGCCCAGCACGGTGATCGCGTTGGGGGTCAGCCCGCGGCGCAGCAGCCAGGACCCGACCGGATCGGTGACGCGCGCGACCGACGCGCGGGCGAAGATGTTCAGCATCGGCTGTTCGGCATCGACTTTCCGGTGACCGGCGTGGGCAAAGGACCTGGTGACGCCAGCCTAACCCGCGCCTGGCCCGGCCACCGGGGTGGCTCAGCCGACCTCGTGCCAGGCCCCGGCGAGCAGTTCGCGGGTCTCGCCGAGCAGCTGCGGCAGGACCTTGGTGTGCGCGACCACGGGCATGAAGTTGGCGTCCCCGCCCCAGCGCGGCACCACGTGCTGGTGCAGATGCGCGGCGATACCGGCCCCGGCCACGGTGCCCTGGTTCATGCCGATGTTGAACCCGTGCGGGGCGGCGGCGTGCCGGATGGCCCGCATGGCGCGCTGGGTGAACTCGGCGAACTCGACCGTCTCGGCCGGGTCCAGGTCGGTGTAGTCCGGGATGTGCCGGTAGGGCAGCACCATCAGGTGACCGGGGTTGTACGGGTACAGGTTGAGCACCGCGAACACCAGCTCGCCGCGGGCGATGACCAGGCCGTTGGGGTCGTCGAGGGCGGTGACCTGGCAGAAGGGGCAGCCGGTCGGCTCGGCGTCGGCCGGTTTGCCCTCGCCGCGGATGTAGGCCATCCGGTGCGGGGTCCACAACCGCTGCAACGGGTCGGGAATCCCGATGCCCTCCTGCGCGTCCAGCTCCGGCTCACCCATGAATCGATCCTAGGGCCTGCGTGTGGGGCCTCGTCCGGGAGAGTCGTGATCGAGGTGGTCCCTGGCGGTGCGGCCGGACCGCCCTCATACAGGGCGTATTCGGGTGGTCCGGCCGTGCCGCCAGGGGCCGCCTCGGCGCGGCTATCGCGGGCGAGGCCCCGCACGCAGGCCCTATCACGTAGAGGGCAGCACGGTGACCGTGCCCTGGCCGCCGTCCACGCGTACCCGGTCGCCGGTGCGCAGCCGGGTGGTGGCGTCGCCGCAGCCGACCACGGCGGGGATGCCGAGCTCGCGGGCCACGATCGCGGCGTGCGAGAGCGGGGCGCCGACGTCGGTGACCACGGCGGCGGCGCGCGGGAACAGCGGGGTCCAGCCGACGTTGGTCACCGTGGTCACCAGGATCTCGCCGGGCCGCAGTCGCTCGCCGTCTTCGACCTCGCGCAGGATCCGGACCACGCCCTCCACCACGCCTGCGACGCCGCCGAAGCCGCGGATGAGGCCCTCGGCCGCGGGGCCGGTGGTGGTGTCGCGGGCGTCGTAGCGGTCGATGCGCCGGTTGGGGTCAGCGGTCCAGGTCTCCGGGTCGAAGTGGCCGCGGATGACGGTCGGGTAGGGCGGCAGGGTGCGGTAGCGCTGGTAGGCGGCGCGGCGGGCCGGGACCGGGGCGAGGGGTCCGGTGTCGCCGCGCAGCACCCGCACGGTGTCGGCCACGGGCAGGAAGAACAGGTCCTCGCCGTGTCCGGTCAGCTCGCCCGCGCGCAGCAGGAAGGCGCGGAAGACCCAGAAGGCGCGGACGAACTCCGAGCGGGCCAGTTCGCGGCGGCGGGCTGTCTTGGCCGCCTTGTCCAGCTTCGGGGCCAGCTTGGCGGCCTGGCGGGGGTGGCGGGTGCGCAGCCGGTGCCAGGCGGCCTGCCGGGTCTGGGCCTGGCGGGCGAGCAGGGTGGAGGGGTCCTGTTCGCCGGTGCCGAGGGTGGCCAGCTGCCGGTCGATCCAGGCCGGGTCCTCGGCGGGGCGCGGGCTGGAGACCTCGAACTCGTCGGGGCCGCGGTGGCCCCAGGTGTCGGCGAAGGTGTCCCGGTCGATCCGGCCGGCGCGCAGCTCGGCCAGGCCGAGCACCGGGCCGAGGCTGGCCAGCTCGCCGCCCGCGCCGTGCGCGCCGCTGAGCAGCGCGGTCGCCTCGGCCGGTTCGACCAGGCGGGCCAGCCGGGCGCGCACCCGGGACTGGTCCACGCCGACGGTGCGGGCGGCGGCGGAGAGCAGCCGGGCGTCGGCGAGCAGCCCGGCCAGCTCGCTGTCCCACAGCGCGGCGAGGTCGGCGACGGTGCCGGTGGCGGCGATCCGGGCGCGCAGGTCGCGGCAGCGCTGCCTGCCGGTGGCCAGCAGCTCGGGCAGGCGTTTCCGGAGCTCGCGTTCGGCGCGCAGCTCGGTGCGGCCGGTGCGCAGCGCCAGCCGGATCAGCTTCAGCCGGGACTCCGGCAGGCGCGGCGGGTCGTCGTCGATGCGGCCCAGGAGGTGTTCGTTGGCGCGGCGGGCGAAGCGGCCCGCGCCCACCGCGTCGGCCATGCCCAGGCTGAGGCTGAGGTTGAGGTAGAAGCGGCCGCCGATGTTGCCCGCCATCGGGTGCCCGCCGATCGAGGTCAGCGACACCGCCTGGGCCAGGGACCAGGTGGCCGGGGTCATCACGCTGGGCACCGCCTCGCCCAGGTTGGCGCTGGTCCACAGGTAGTCCCCGCGCAGCGAGTCGTTCCAGGTCTCCGGCGTGACGGTGGTGATGGGGCGGGCTTGCAGGATGGCGAAGCGGCCGTCGTGCCAGGCCCACTCGATGTCGGTGGGGCGGCGGTAGAGCTGGTGGATCCGCCTGCCCAGCGCGGCCAGCTCCCTGGCCTGCTCGTCGGTGAGCACGGGCAGCCAGCGCAGGTCGGTGGGCACCGGCTCGTCCCTGGTGCCGCCGGGGACCCGCACCGTGCGCACGGTCTTGTCCGCGACCTGCCGCTGCACCCTGTCGCCGCGCAGCACATAGCTGTCCGGGGTGACCTGGCCGCCGACCACCGACTCGCCGAGCCCCCAGGCCGCGTTGATCAGGATCTCCTCGGCCGCGCCGGTGAGCGGGTTGGCGGTGAACAGCACCCCGGCCGACTCCGCGGGCACCAGCTCCTGGACCACCACCGCGAGGGCGTGCTCGCCGGTGACGCCGTGCCGGGCCCGGTAGCCGATGGCGCGGGCGGTCCACAGCGAGGCCCAGCAGCGGCGCACCGCGTCCAGGAGGGCTTCCTCACCGGTGACGTTGAGGAAGGAGTCCTGCTGCCCGGCGAAGGACAGGCCGGGCAGGTCCTCCGCGGTGGCCGAGGAGCGCACCGCCACCGCGGGGCTGCCCAGCTCGGCGTAGGCGGTCAGGATCGCCGAGGCGGTCGCGGCGGGGAACGCGGCCCGCTCGAAGGCCTCGGCGATGGCCGCCGAGGCCTCCTCCGGCTCGGCGCGCAGGGCGGCCCGGATCGTCTCCTCCAGGCCGCCCGCGACGAAGCCGCGATAGGCCGCCGTGCTGACGTGGAAGCCCGGCGGCACCGGCACGCCCGCTCTGACCAGCGTGGCCAGTGACTCGCCCTTGCCGCCGACCGTGTGCAGGTCAGCCTGCTCCGCCCCCAGCGGCAGCACCACCCCAACGCTCATACCCATATGTTGCCAGGCAACACATGGGCGCGGGGCGAAACCGCCTACTGCGGCAGCAGCGGGCTGACCGTCTCGGCGGTGGGGCTGCCGTTCTCCCGCCGGTCGACCCAGGTGGCGATCAGCTCGACCGCGGTGTCCACCGGCACCCCGTTGATCTGGGTGCCGTCCCGGAACCGGAAGGACACCGCGCCCGCTTCCACGTCCTTGGCCCCGGCCAGTAGCAGGAACGGCACCTTCTGCGTGGTGTGGTTGCGGATCTTCTTCTGCATGCGGTCGTCACCGGCGTCGATCTCGACCCGGATCGCCTTGGCGCGCAACGCCTTCTTCACCTGCATCAGGTGCTCGACGTGCTCGTCGGCGATCGGGATGCCGACCACCTGCACCGGGGCCAGCCAGGCCGGGAACGCGCCGCCGTAGTGCTCGGTGAGCACCCCGAAGAAGCGTTCGATGCTGCCGAAGAGCGCGCGGTGGATCATCACCGGCCGCTGCCGGGAGCCGTCGCCGGCGGTGTACTCCAGCTCGAAGCGCTCCGGCAGGTTGAAGTCGACCTGGATGGTGGACATCTGCCAGGTGCGGCCCAGCGCGTCCTTGGCCTGCACCGAGATCTTCGGCCCGTAGAAGGCCGCGCCGCCGGGGTCGGGCACCAGTTCCAGGCCGGAGTCCTCGGCGGCGACCCGCAGCGCCTCGGTGGCCTGTGCCCACACCTCGTCGGAGCCGACGTACTTCTCCTCGTTGCGGGTGGACAGCTCCAGGTAGAAGTCGTCGAGGCCGTAGTCGCGGAGCAGGCCGAGCACGAAGCCCAGCAACGACTTCAGCTCCTCCTGCACCTGCTCCGGGGTGCAGAAGATGTGCGCGTCGTCCTGCGTCATGCCGCGCACCCTGGTCAGGCCGTGCACCACGCCGGACTTCTCGTAGCGGTAGACCGAGCCGAACTCGAACATGCGCAGCGGCAGCTCGCGGTAGGAGCGGCCCCGGGACCGGAAGATCAGGTCGTGGAAGGGGCAGTTCATCGGCTTGAGGTAGTAGTCCTGGCCGGGCTTGCGGAGCTTGCCCTGCTCGTCGTACTCGGCGTCCAGGTGCATCGCCGGGTACATGCCGTCGCGGTACCAGTCCAGGTGGCCGGAGGTCTCGAACAGCCCGCCCTTGGTGATGTGCGGGCTGTAGACGAACTCGTAGCCCTCCTCCTCGTGGCGGCGCCGCGAGTAGTCCTCCATCGCCTTGCGGATCACGCCGCCGCGCGGGTGGAACACGGCCAGGCCGGAGCCGATCTCGTCGGGGAAGCTGAACAGGTCCAGCTCCACGCCGAGCTTGCGGTGGTCGCGGCGCTCGGCCTCGGCCAGCAGCTCCAGGTAGGCGTCCTGGGCCTCCTGGGTCTCCCACGCGGTGCCGTAGATCCGCTGCAGCTGCGGGTTCTTCTCGCTGCCGCGCCAGTAGGCCGCGGCCGAGCGCATCAGCTTGAACGCCGGGATGTACTTGGTGGTGGGCACGTGCGGGCCGCGGCACAGGTCGGCCCAGACCTTGTCGCCGCTGCGCGGGTCGAGGTTGTCGTAGATGGTCAGCTCGCCGCCGCCGACCTCCATCACCTCGCTGGTGTCCACATCGGACTTGATGTCCACCAGCTCCAGCTTGTACGGCTCGCCCGCCAGCTCGGCCTTGGCCTCCTCCTGGGAGCCGAAGACCCGGCGGGAGAACCGCTGCGCGCCCTTGATGATCTGCTTCATGCGCTTCTCCAGCGCGGCCAGGTCATCGGGGGTGAACGGGCGGGCGACGTCGAAGTCGTAGTAGAAGCCGTCCTTGACCGGCGGGCCGATGCCCAGCTTGGCCTCGGGGAAGAGCTCCTGCACCGCCTGGGCGAGCACGTGCGCGGCGGAGTGCCGGATCACGCTGCGCCCGTCGGCGGAGTCGGCGGTGACCGGCTCGACCTCGGTGTCGGCGGCCGGGGCCCAGGACAGGTCGCGCAGGTTGCCCTCGGGGTCGCGCACCACGATGACGGCCTGCGGCCCCTTGTTCGGCGCCTCCAGCTCGCGCAGCGCCGCGCCTGCGGTAGTCCCGGCTGGCACCGTCACACGCGAGGCGAGCACGGCGGGCGCGGGACTCAACTGGGACACGACGGACTCCTAGGACATCGAGACGACTGCGGGCGCGGGCGCCCGAGGAGCCCCGATGCTATCCGCCGTCCCCCGCCACGGATGTGCCGGGCATATCCTGGCAGGCATGCCGAAGATCGTCGGCGCCTCGCTGGCCGAGCACCGGGAGCAGACCCGGGAGCGGATCTTCGCCGCGCTGTCCCGGCTGGCCGGCGAACGCGGCTACGACGCGCTCACCCTGGCCGAGGTGGCCGCGGCCGCCGAGGTGGGCCGCACCGCGATGTACAACTACTTCCCGGACAAGGAGTCGCTGCTGCTCGCCTTCGCCGAGCACGAGACCGGCGGCTACCTGCGCGAGCTGACCGCGGCGCTGGCCGAGCTGGACAACCCGGTGGACAAGCTGGCCACCTACGTCCGGCTGCACATCCGGGTCTTCGCCACCCGGCACATGCCGCCCAGCTCCGCGCTGCGGCCGCTGCTGTCGGAGCAGGGGCGCAGCCGGGTGCTGGACCACGTGACCGAGCTGGAGGCCACGCTGCGCCGGGTGCTGGCCGCCGGGATGGCCAAGGGCTACCTGCCGGAGGCGGACCTGGACGCGCTGGTGCCGCTGGTCACCGCGTGTGTCAGCGGGCGCAGCCTGGCCGGGCTGGCGGAGTCCGCGCTGGCCGAGGCGACCGAGCAGACGGTGGCGTTCGTGCTGCGCGGGGTGGGCGCGCGGCTGGGCCCCGGCGGGAAGCCGCGCAAGCTCCCCCGCCGCTAGCTCAGCTCTCCTGGACCGGGCGGTAGACGCTGACCTGCGCGCCGGTGGCGGCGGCGACCGTGGACACCAGCTCCAGGGCTCGCTTGCCGCCGTCGGCCGGGAAGATCGACTTGCCGCCGCCGAGCAGCACCGGCATGTGCACCAGCCGCAGCTCGTCCACCAGGCCCTCGGCCAGCAGCGCGCGCACCAGGCTCGGGCTGCCCATGACCACCAGGTCGCCGCCCTCGGCCGCACGCAGCGCACGCACCCTGTCCACCAGGTCATCGGCCGGGATCAGGGTGGTGTTCCAGGTCAGGTCCGCCTCGGTGAGGGTGCCGGAGACGACGTGCTTGGGCAGCGTGTTCATCCGGTCGGCGAAGGGGTCGCCCGCCCGCTCCGGCCAGGCCCCGGCCATGACCTGCCAGGTGCGGCGGCCGAAGAGCAGGCCGTCGGCGGTGCGCAGCGCCTCGTCGAAGAAGCCGCCGACCACCTCCGGGTCGAAGAACGGGTGCGACCAGCCGCCGTGGGCGAAGCCGCCGTCGGTGTCCTCCTGCGGGCCGCCGGGGGCCTGCACGACGCCGTCCAGGCTGATGAACTCGCTGACCACGATGCGCATGGGGTGCTCCTGCCGTCTTCGTTGTGGTTACGCCAGGACAGACCGCCGGTCCAGCGGAAACTCATCGACTCACCCGAAGTGACCTGGAGCACACCCACTCGCGCCCTTGTCAACTTAGGTAAGCCTAACCTAGCCTGAAAGGGCACGGCAGGGTTCTGACACCTCGTCAGGATATTCTGACAACCTGTCGTGAAACCCTTGACCCCCCGGCCGCCCGGCCAGCACACTCGAAGCCGGGCCAGGAGGAGGCTGATCATGTCCGAAGTCGTTGAGCCACCGCGGTTTTCCGCCGAGCTGCGGGCGCGCACCCGCGGCGACCACGCGGAGGCGCAGCACTCCCCGTACGTGGCGGCGATGCTGGGCGGCAAGCTCAGCCGCGCCGGGTACGCCGAGATGGTGGCGCAGCAGTACTTCGCCTACTCGGTGCTGGAGGAGGCCGCGCAGGTCATGCGCGCCGACCCCATCGGGCGGCGGTTCGTGCTGCCCGAGCTGAGCCGGGTGCCCGCGCTGGCCGAGGACCTGGCCTACCTGCTCGGCCTGGACTGGCGGGAGCGGGTCACGCCGAGCCCGGCCACCCTGCGCTACCTGGCCCGGATGCGCCAGGTGTGCTTCGACTGGCCGGGCGGGTTCATCGCGCACCACTACACCCGGTACCTGGGCGATCTTTCCGGTGGCCAGATCATCCAGCGCTGCGTGGTCCGCGCCTACGAGCTGCCCGGCGACCGAGGCGCCTCGGCCTACAGCTTCCCGTTGATCAAGAACGTGAAGCGGTTCAAGGACGGCTACCGGGAGATGCTCGACCTGCTGCCCTTCGACCCGGCCGAGCAGCGCAGGGTGATCGAGGAGGCGGTCGTGGCCTACCGGCACAACATCGAGGTCTTCGACGACCTGGGCCGCGACCTGCCCGCCTACCTGGTCGCGTAGTTTTGACCCGTTCGGACCACAAGGATCACCGGTCTGCGTCAGACTGTGGTGGCTTTCCCGCCCCCCACATTTTCCGCAGGAGTACCCGGTGACCTACCCGCCCCAGCAGCCAGGCCCCTACGGCCAGCCCGACCCCCACGGCCAGCAGCCGGGTCAGCAGGGCTGGGGCCAGCCGCAGCAGCCCGGCGGCTACCCGCAGACCGGCGGCCAGCCGCAGCCGGGCTACCCGCAGACCGGCGGCCAGCCCGGCTTCGGCCAGCAGCCGCCGCCCGGCTACGGCCAGCCCGACCCGCAGCAGCAGGGCTGGGGCCAGCAGCCCGGCCAGCCCGGCCAGCCGCAGGGCGGTTTCGGCCAGGACCCGTACCAGCAGAACCCGCAGTTCGGCGGCTACCAGCAGCAGGGCGGCTTCGGCGCGCCGCCGCCCAGCGGCCCGAACAAGGGCCTGATCGCCGGCATCGCGGTCGCGGCCGTGGTGGTCGTGGTCGGCGGGATCATCGGCGGCATCTACGCCTTCTCCGGCGACGACCCGACCCCGTCCAACACGGTGGCCGCGCCGCCCAGCGACGCCGCCGTCACCGCCACCTCCCGGCCGAGGCTGACCACCGGGTCGGTGCGGCCGAGCGCGGGCGGCAGCGTGGCGCCCACCGGCGGCAGCGGCGGGGACACCGGCGGCGGCGACTCCGGCCCGGAGGCGGCCGCGGCCCGCACGGTGGTCACCGGCTTCGCCGGGGCATGGCAGAACGATCTCCGCTCCGGCGGCAAGACCCCCGTGTCCGAGTACGCGCCCTTCACCTGCGCGGCGATGGTGGAGAAGCTGAACAAGAACAAGGCGGAGGGCAAGGTGGTCAAGCACGTCCCGGACGCCACGGTCACCGTGGCCAAGGTGACGGCCATGGCGACCACCGGGATGGCCATGATCGACATCACCTCCGCGGGCCAGCCCACCGGGAAGCAGTCGCTGTCGCTGGTCAAGGAGGACTCGAACTGGAAGGTCTGCGCGTGACCCACCGCGCGCAGGGCTGAGGTCGTGCTGGACCTCCGCCGCCTGCGCATGCTGCGCGCGCTGGCCGACCACGGCACGGTGACGGCGGCCGCGGACGCGTTGTACGTGACGCCGTCCGCGGTCTCCCAGCACCTGGCCGCGCTGGAGACCGAGGTCGGCCAGCCACTGCTGGAACGCCGGGGCAGGCGGGTCCAGCTGACCGCGGCGGGCAAGCTGTTGCTCAGCCACACCAACACGATCCTGGCCGAGCTGGAACGCGCCGAGGCGGCGCTGGCCGCGCACGCCAGCGGCCGCACCGGCGAGATCGTGGTGGCCGCCTTCGCCAGCGCGATCGGGCTGCTGGTCGCGCCGACCATCGCCGCGCTGCGCGAGCGCGCGCCGGGGGTGGCGGTGCGGGTGCGTGACGCCGAGGGCCACGAGAGCCTGCCGATGCTGATGGACGGCGAGGTCGACCTGGCGGTGGCGGTGGAGTACCGGGGCGCGCCGCGCGAGGACGACGAGCGGGTGGCCAGGGTCGCCCTCTACGCCGAGCCCTTCGACGCGGTGCTGCCCGCCGCGCACCCGCTGGCCCGCGCCGCGGAGATCCCCCTGGCCGAGCTGGCCGGACAGGACTGGATCAGCCCCTCCCCCGGCAACCCGGTCTACGACGTGGTGCGGCTGGCCTGCGAGCACGCCGGGATCACGCCGCGGATCACGCACTACTCCGCCGACTTCCGGGCCACCGCCGCACTCGCCGGGGCGGGCGCCGGGGTCGCGCTGGTGCCGCGCACGGCGCTGTACGGGGTGCGCCTGGCCGGCGCGGTGACCCGGCCGCTGGCCGCACCGGCCCCGGTGCGGCGGGTCTTCGCCGCGATCCGCCGCGGCAGCGAGCACCGGCCACTGGTGGCCGACACCCTGGCCGAGTTGCGCCGCACCGCCGAGGGACTCGGCTAAATCAAGATCGACTACTCTGGGGCGACCGTCCACGGTGGACGGTCAGCTCGGAGGAAAACCCATGCCACGCCGCCTGTTCGCCCTCATCCCCGTCGCCCTGCTGGCGCTGCACCCCGGAGTCGCGGCCGCCGACCCGTCCGGTCCGCCTGCGATGGAGTGCAAGGCCTCCTGGTACGGGGTGGAAGGCCAACCCGATCGGATGACCGCCTACGGGGAGAAGTTCGACCGGCTGGCCATGACCACCGGCGCGCGGGACTGGGGGCACAACACGCTGCTGCGGGTCACCTGGACCGGGTCGGAGAAGTCGGTTGAGGTGCGGGTCAACGACTTCAGCCCGAACGCGGAAGCGCACCCGGACCGCTGCGTCAACCTGACCTGGGCCGCCTTCGGCGTGCTGGCCCCGCAGTCGGCCGGGGTGCTGGCGGTGCGGGTCGAACGGCTCAACTGACTCGCGGCCGCCCCGCTGCTGGGTAGGGTCGGGGCAGGGGGTGGTGACCACGGACACCGCGGAGCGGCTGCGGCGGATGCCGGGCGTGCGCGCCACGCGCAGGCCGGTGACACCCGGTGGCGCGGCCCGGTTCGACCTGCACCACGTCCGGCTGAGTCCACCCCCGGCCGCCCCCGCCCCGATCCTGGTCCTGCCCGGCGGTCCCGGCCTGGCCTCGGTGCTGCCGTACGCACGGCTGCGCGCCGAGGCCGCGGCCAGGGGCCTGGACGTGCTGATGGTGGAACACCGCGGCATCGGCCTGTCCCGCACCGACGACCGCGGCCGCGACCTGCCGCCCGAGGCGCTGACCATCACCCAGGTGGTGGACGACCTGGCCGCCGTGCTGGATGACCACGGCCTGGACCGGGTGGTCGTCTACGGCTGCTCCTACGGCACCTATCTGGCGCAGGGCCTCGGTGTCCGGCATCCGGACCGGGTGGCGGGCATGGTGCTGGACTCGCCGATGCTCACCGCCCACGACAGCCGGGTCCAGCGCGCCGAGCTGCGCCGCCGGTACCTCGACGCCCGGGGGCTCCGCGAGCTCGTCGAGGCGGGCACGGTCACGGCCGAGGAGACCGGCGCGGTGATCCAGCTGGTGCACGAGTACGGCGGCCCGGCCCAGGTGCGCCGCCTGCTGGACCGCCTGGCCGCCGGCCGCGGCCAGGCGCTGTGGCGGTGGCTGCACGGCTTGGGCGGCAAGGAGGTCACCGAGAACACGCCGTACTTCATGGAGTTCGACCTGGCCGGTGTGCTGGCCTTCCGCGAGCTCGGCTACGCCCCGGCCCCGGACGGCCTCCCCTTGGACGTCAACCTGTCCTTTGCCCAGCGCGCCAAGGCTTTTCCCGCTTTTTCCGGCGAGCCCTTCGACCTGCCGGCCGAGCTGCCCGGCTTCAGCTGGCCGGTCGCGGTGCTCTCCGGCGAGCGCGACATCCGCACCCCGAGGGTGATCGCCGCCCAGATCGCCGACCTGGCCCCGGGCGGAGTCCTGGTGCCGCTCAACGGAATCGGCCACAGCGCCCTGGACTCCCACCCCCTGGCCGCGCTCACCGCCACCGCCGCCGTCGCCGCGGGCGCCCACCGGGGCCTGCCCGCACTGGCCGCCCGCCTGTCCGCGCTCCCCCGCCCCGCCCGCGGCCGCACGGTCGAGCTGCTCCTGCGCGCCCGCCTGTCCCTGCCCTGGTGACCACCCGCCGCAGGGCCGCCCGTGCCGGGTAATTGGGTGGCGCGCACCGCCCCGCCCGGCGAACATCACCGCTCGTGTCCGAACCCACCACCAGCTGGCGCGCCCGCATCGCCGCACTGCGCATGGACTTCTCACCGCTGCGCGTGTCGAGGGACTACCGCTATCTGACGTTCTCGGGCGCGATCACCATGTTCGGCAGCTACGTCACCTTCGTCGCGGTCCCCATCCAGATGAAGGAGCTGACCGGCTCCCCGGCCGCGGTGGGCCTGGTCGCCCTCGCGCAGTTCGTCCCGATGATCCTGTGCGGCCTCTACGGCGGCGCCCTTGCCGACGCGCTGGACCGCCGCAAGATGGTGGTGTGGTGCGAGGCCGGCCTGATGGTGTGCACCGGCGTCCTGCTGCTCAACGCGATGCTGCCCAACCCGCAGCCCTGGGTGCTGTACCTGGTCGCCGCGGGCGTGGCCTCCCTCGACGCCCTGCAACGCCCCAGCCTGGACGGCCTGGTGCCGCGCTACCTGCCGCATTCGATGATGGCCTCGGCCGGCGCGCTGAACTCGCTGCGCTGGAACTTCGGCGCGATCGCCGGCCCGGCCTTCGGCGGGTTGCTGGTCCAGTTCGCCGGTTTCCAGTGGGCCTACTTCCTGGACCTGCTCACCTTCTCGCTGTCCCTGCTGCTGCTCCTGCGCATGCGCCCCGCCCCGCCGGCGGAGAAGGCGGAGGCCGCGGGCCTGCGCAGCATCGTCACCGGCATCCGCTACGCCGCCACCCGCCCCGACCTCGCGGGCACCTACCTGGTCGACATCGTCGCGATGGCGATGGCCATGCCCCAGGCCCTGTTCCCGTTCCTGGCCGACCGCCTGCAAGCCCCCTGGGCGCTGGGCCTGATGTACTCCGCCGGCGCGGTCGGCGCCCTGCTCGCCGCCCTCACCTCCGGCTGGACCCAGCGAGTCCACCGGCACGGCCTGGCCGTGATCATCGCCGCCGCGGGCTGGGGCGCCGCCATGGCCGTGGCCGGCCTGACCACCAGCCTGTGGCTGGTCCTGCTCTGCCTGGCCCTGGCAGGCGTCGCCGACATGATCAGCGGCCTGTTCCGCGCGGTGATCTGGAACCAGTCCATCCCCGACGAGCTCCGCGGCCGCCTGGCCGGCATCGAGCTCCTGTCGTACTCCGCGGGCCCCATGCTCGGCAACGCCCGAGCCGGCCTGATGGCCCAGTGGACCGGCGTCCCCACCGCCATCATCAGCGGCGGCCTGGCCTGCACCGCCGCGGTCACCGCCCTGGCCGCCGCCCTGCCCGCCTTCCGCCGCTACGACGCCCGCACCGACGAACACGTCCTCCGCGAAGCCGCCCGCCGCCAAGCCACCACCACCGCCGAAACCGCAACCAGCCCCGCGCCCGCAACCAGCCCGGCGCCCGCGACCAGCCCCGAGACCGCGACCAATCCTGCGACCGCGCCCAGCCCCACGAATGGCTCCAGCGCCGAGACCGCGACCAGCTCCGCAAACGGCACCAGCGCCGAGGCCGCCATCAGCCCTGGAACCGCGACGAGCCCCGGGACCGCCGCCAGCGCCGGGACGGCTCCGCGCACCGAGTCCACGCGCAGCCCGGACGCCACGACAGCCGCCGAGAAACCAGCCACCTCGGCGGCGGAGAATTCACGCCCCGCGAGCTGACCCGCCGCGATCACGCGACCCCGGCAGCCGCGGCCGAGCTTCGGCCAGCCGGGGCGCTGCGCGCGGGCGCTCGCTCCCCCCGCCAACGCCGCCCACTCACCGCCGCCCACTCGCCCTGGCCCAAGCGCAGCCCACTCGCCCAGGCTCCCAGGCGCTGCCCGCTCACCCTCGGGCCGCGATTCCCCGCGCCGAGGCCGCGACCGCGACTCGGCCTGGCCTGGCCCGGCCTTGCCCGGACCCTGCACCTCGGCTTCCCGGACCCGGACCCCGGGCCGGGGCTGTTCTCATGCCCCGGGCTGCCCGAGCGCTTGGCTGCCGGGCCGCTGTTCCCCCGCCGCGCCTCCGCTTTCTCTGCGGAACGCTTTTCCGGCCAAAAAGGTTGCTTCCCGTCTTGACCTTGCGAGCCGCGAACCCCCTCCAACCACCCTTTCGAGTGACCGCGAGCAAATCCACCGGCACGCTGACCAGCGGAAACCCGATTCAGCGGGATCGAGCCGGTGTTCTGAGCATAGCCAAGGTGCAGCCAACCAGAGCAGCCAGGGCGGCCGTTTGGAGGAGGGTGTACAGGACTGGGCTGGGTCCGATGACGGCTACTGAGCTGCCGACGTAGGTGAAGTTGTCGCCCATCAGCATGGAGCCCAGGTACAGGAAGAGTTCCGGCACGGTGTGGGCGAGCAGGGCTGCGGGGGTGAAGGCGCGGAGGCGGGGGTTGGGGAGGTTGGTCAGGGTGACCAGGAGGCACAGCGCGCCGAGGGCCGCCCAGGGGAGCAGGGCGCCCAGGGCGCCGGCGCGGGTGGTGAGGCTGGCGGTGGAGTAGCCGTTGGGGATGGCGACGAACAGCAGGATGAACTGGACGGCCAGGGCGGTGAGGACGCCGTAGGCGGGGCCGCGGGTGGGTGGGATGAGGGTGGGGCGGACGGGTTTCGGGAAGGGGGTCAGGCGGAGCAGGAGGAGGGCGATGAGGGCTGCCACGGCCAGGAACTGGAGCCAGGCCAGGATGTCGCCGCGAGCGTGGATGGAGGTCAGGGCATCGGCGGCAGAGCCCAGGGTGCTGCCGGCGAGCAGGCCGAGGCCCAGGTGGGCGCGGTCGTTGGGGTGTCGTAGCCAGGTGAGGCCGAGGAACATCAGGGTGAACCTGGCCGCCAGGTAGAGGACCGCGACCAGGGTGGCGGTGCCGAGGGTGTCGGTCCAGTTCCCGATGGTGGTGACCGCGACCGCGGCGGCGGCGATGGGGAGCAGGGCCGGGTTGTGCGCCTTGGGCAAGGAAAACCGGGGTTGACTGTCCGGAGTGGACAGTTCGTGTTGCCAGGCCTGGACGGCGGCGAGTTTGCCTGCCAGGTCGGGGATCTGGGCCAGGCCGAGGCGTTCCCGCAGTCCCGCGGTGAGGGTGGCCACCGGCATGGTGGCGGTGTAGGGGCCGAGCAGGTGCAGGGCGGCGGGGAGGCGGCCGCAGAGCAGGGTGAGGTCGTCGACGGGTTCGGTGGCTAAGCGGGCGGTACCCAGGTAGGGGGTCAGCAGGTCGCGGGCGGCTTGTGGGGTGAGCACGTCGAGGACGAGGGGGCGGGCGCCGTGGGTGGCGTACAGGGCGGGTAGCGCGCGGCGGGTGGTGACCACGGCGAAGGCGGCGGCGCCGGTGGGCAGCAGGGGGCGGACCTGGTCGGCGTCCCTGGCGTCGTCGAGGACCACCAGGATGCGCCGGTTGGCCAGCAGCTCGCGGTAGAGGCCCAGGCGGGAGTCGGGGTCGGCGGGGATGCGGTCGACGCCGAAGGCCTCCAGGAAGCGGTGCACCACGTGGTCCGGGCGGACCGGCAGCGCGTCGACCGAGCCGCGCAGGTCGGCGTAGAGGCAGCCGTCCGGGAAGTCGGCGGCGGACTGGTGCGCCCAGTGCAGGGCCAGTGCGGAGCGGCCGAGGCCGGGGGCGTCCTGCACGCCGGAGACCACCGCGACCCGGGCTCCGTCGGCGCGCAACGCGGTCAGGGTGGCCAGTTCGCGGTCCCGGCCGACCAGGTGGCCGGGAATGCCGGGCAGCTGGCGCGGGGTGCGGAGGGGGGCGGGGCCGGGGCCGAGGTGGATGTCGCCGTGCACGTCCCTGATCTGCCAGGCATCGCCGCCCACCGAGCCGCTCAGGTCGTTGTTGCTGCCCCCGGGCGGAGTGTCATCGCTCACCGGACCTGCATGACACACCGGTGCCAGGCGCGCAACCGTCACGCACCGTTCATCGCCGCAGAACTGCCGCTGCCCGACTCCGCGACCCCGCTCCCCGAAGGAGTGAGTGGCGGCGGCTAGGTTTGGCGGCGATGTTCTCCTCCGCCAGTTCCCCCGGTCCCGGCGCGCCCTGGTCGCGTCCCCCGCAGCTGGCCGCCGAGGCGCCCGCGGCCCCGGCCGCGCCCAGCGTGGACCCGGAGCAGGCCGTGGAGTTCCTGGAGCTCTTCCACGCCGAGCACCCCGACGCCGGGGACGTGCGGACCCGGATCCAGTGGGTGCGCGCGGAGATCGAGATGACCGGCGGCTATCAGCACACCAGCGCGGAGCTGGCCTTCGGCGCGCGGGTGGCCTGGCGCAACAGCGCCCGCTGCATCGGCCGCCTGTACTGGCGCAGCATGAAGGTCCGGGACCTGCGCGCGGTGCACCGGGCCGAGGAGGTCGCCGCGCAGTGCTTCGAGCACCTGCGCCTGGCCTACAACGGCGGACGGCTCCGCCCGGCCATCACCATCTTCGCCCCCGACCTGCCCGGCCGCCCCGCGCCGCGGATCTGGAACGAGCAGCTGCTGCGCTACGCCGGCTACCCGGTCGGCGACGGCACCGTGCTCGGCGACCCCCGCTACACCGGGTTCACCGCCCAGGTGGACCGGATGGGCTGGCAGCGGCCACTGCCGCGCGGCCCGTTCGACCTGCTGCCGCTGGTGGTGGAGACCGCCGCGGAAGGGCCCCGGCTGTTCGACCTGCCGGCGGATGTGCGCGAGGAGGTGCCGCTGACCCACCCGGACCTGCCCTGGTTCGGCGAGCTGGGCCTGCGCTGGCACGCGGTCCCGGCGATCAGCAACATGACGCTGTCCATCGGCGGCGTCTGCTACCCCGCTGCCCCGTTCAACGGCTGGTACATGGGCACCGAGATCGGCGCGCGCAACCTCGGCGACACCGGCCGTTACGACGCGCTGCCCGAGATCGCCGAGCGGATGGGCCTGGACACCAGCTCGGAGGCCACGCTGTGGCGGGACCGGGCGCTGGTGGAGATCAACCGGGCGGTGCTGCACTCCTACCAGGTCGCCGGGGTCGCCATCAGCGACCACCACACCGAGTCCCAGCGCTTCCTGGCGCACGTGGCCAAGGAGGAGAAGGCTGGTCGTACCTGCCCCGCGGACTGGAGCTGGATCGTCCCCCCGATGTCCGGCTCGCTCACCCCGGTGTTCCACCGCTACTACGACACCGAGCACCTGCGCCCGGAGTTCACCCTGGACGAAGAAGCCGCCCGGCGCGGGCAGCTCGGCAGCCCCGAGCACTTCGCGAGCAGGCCGCATACCGCGGGTACTGCTCCGGATGTGTGGAGTTGGCTGCGCGGCAAGGTCGCGGTCGGCGGCTGAGCCCGTTCGGCGGCCCGGACTGCCCCGCCCGGCTCCGCGCGGGCGGCCGAATGGCGAAGATCGACTGATACGGACAGTGGTCACCCGATCACCGCGCGTTGTCCCCGGCGCGGGTGGCGGGTTAGGGTCCGCTGCGCTGACACCTCGACGGCCGCCCGCTCACCTGGGGTGTGCGGGCGGCCGTCGGGTCAGCCGGGTGGTTCAGTCCTGCGGCAGGGCGGACATGTCCATGTAGGCGAGCTCCCAGACGTGGCCGTCCAGGTCGCGGAAGCTGCCGCCGTACATGAAACCGAGGTCCTGGAACGGCTTCCACTCCGAACCCCCGTTGGCCAGCGCGGTGGAGACGAACTGCTCGACCTCCTCGCGGCTGTCCGCGGACAGCGCGTTGAGCACCTCGGTGGTGTTCGGGTCGCTGATCTCGCCGTTGATGAACTCCTTGAACTTGGCCTCGCCCAGCAGCATCACCGAGATGTTCTCCTCGATGTTCATGCAGGCCGTGTTCTCGTCGCTGAACTGCTCGTTCGCGGTGAACCCGAGCTTGGTGTAGAAGTCGCGGGCGGCGGCGACGTCCTTGACCGGCAGGTTGATGAAGATCATGCGCATGACGGGATTCTCCTGATGTCTCGGGGTGGGCGTGGTGGATTCTGCGCGAAAGGTCTGACAAATCAAGCGGAACGGCGCGGGCGGCGCGCCCAGGCGATGACCCCGGCGAGCACGCCGAGGGTGACCGTGGTGATGGCGAAGACCGGGGTGCCGAAGACAACCACCTGGTAGTAGGTCGCGCCGGCCATCAGCAGCACCAGGCCCAGCCCGGCCGCGGCGGCCAGTCGCGGGATGACCAGGCCGATCGCCCCGGCCAGCTCGACGATGCCGATGAACAGGCGGAACCAGTCGCCGCCGAGGGTCTCGAAGATGCCGACCGCGGTGGCCTCGCCGACCAGCTTCGGGATCGCGGCGGCAACCAGGAAGAAGGCGGCGAGCAGGCCCTGGAGCACCCAGAGCGCGATGTTCCCGGCGCGGGAGGCGGGCTTGGCGGTGACGGCGGCGGTGCTGGCGATGGTGGTCATCTCTGGCTCCCCAGTTCGTTCCTCGCTGTGGTCTCACCCGTACTGACCGGGGCCGCTGCGCAAACTCATCGGCGCCCGCCGAACTTTTTTCTGACGGGGGTGTCTGTACAGGTCAGAGGCCATGAAGCAGACTGGGGCCGCCTTGTCGCGCACCAACTGGGGAGAGGAACAACGGTCGTGGTCTCCACGGAGAAGCCGCTTGAGGACGAGTTCCTCGGGCAGGCCAACCAGTACCGGCGGGAGCTGCTCGCGCACTGCTACCGGATGCTCGGCTCGGTGCACGACGCCGAGGACCTGGTGCAGGAGACCTACCTGCGCGCCTGGCGGGCCTACGAGAAGTTCGAGGGCCAGTCCTCGCTGCGCACCTGGCTGCACCGGATCGCCACCAACACCTGCCTGACCGCCCTGGAGAGCCGGGCCAAGCGGCCGCTGCCGACCGGGCTGGGCCAGCCCGGCTCGCAGGCCGAGGACCCGTTGGTGGAGCAGGCGGAAGTGCCGTGGCTGGAACCGATCCCGGACAGCGCGGTCGGCCTGGACTCCGGGGACCCGGCGACCATCGTCACCGACCGGGAGAGCATCCGGCTGGCCTTCGTGGCCGCGCTGCAGCACCTGCCGCCGCGGCAGCGCGCGGTGCTGATCCTGCGGGATGTGTTGCAGTGGAAGGCCGCCGAGGTCGCCGAGGCGGTGGACATCTCGGTGGCCGCGGTGAACAGCACCCTGCAACGCGCCCGCGCCCAGCTGGACTCGGTGCGCCCGAAGCAGGACGCGGTCGCCGAACCCCTCAAGGCGGACCAGCGGGAGCTGCTGGAGCGGTACGTGCGGGCCTTCGAGGCCAAGGACATCAACGAGATCGTGTCCCTGTTCACCGCCGACGCGGTGTGGGAGATGCCGCCGTTCACCGGCTGGTACCAGGGCGCGGCCAACATCGGCAGGCTCATCGACACCGCCTGCCCGGCCGAGGGTCCCGGCGACATGAAGCTGATCCCGGTCAGCGCCAACGGCCAGCCCGCCTTCGGCCTCTACATGCGCGAGGGCGAGGTCTACAAGCCGTTCAACCTGCCGGTGCTCACCTTGGGGCCCAACGGGATCACCCACGTCTCCAGCTTCTTCGACCTGTCGCTGTTCGAGAAGTTCGGACTGCCCGCCCAGATTCCGGTGTAGGGCAACAGCTCCGCGTCCGATGACCGCCAGATCAGGGCGGCCCGGTCCAGCAGGCTACGAGTCATGAACGAACTCACCAGCCGGACCGCCCTGGTCACCGGCGGCAGCCGGGGCATCGGCGCCGCCATCGCCCGCGCCCTCGCCGAACGCGGCGCGGACGTGGCCATCACGTACAACACCAACGCCGAGGCCGCGGCCAAGGTCGTGGACGAGATCAAAGATCGCGGCGGGCGTGGCCTGGCCGTGCAGGCGGACAGCGCCGACCCGGTGGCGGTCACCAGCGCCGTGGCGGCGACGGTGGAAACCTTCGGCGGGCTGGACATCCTGGTCAACAACGCCGCCGCGTTCGAGTTCGCGCCCCTGGCAGAGCTCAGCGCGGAAGCGGTGAACCGGACCCTGGCGGTCAACGTGCGCGGCCCGCTGCTGGCCGCCCAGGCCGCCGCCCCGCACCTGGGCGAAGGCGGGCGGATCATCACCATCGGCAGCAACGTGGCCGACCGGGCCGTCTTCCCCGGCTTCGCGCTGTACTCGATGAGCAAGAGCGCGATGACCGGCCTGACCAAGGCGCTGGCCAGGGAGCTGGGTCCGCGCGGCATCACGGTGAACCTGGTCAGCCCCGGCCCGACGCAGACCGACGCGGCCCCGACCGACCCCGGTTTTGTCGAGGCCATCAACGCCTTCACCGCGCTGGGGCGCTTCGCCACCCCGGCGGAGATCGCCGCGGTGGTGGCGTTCCTGGCCACCCCGGCGGCCCAGTACGTCACCGGGTCCACCGTCAACGCCGACGGCGGGTTCACCGCCTAGCCCGAACGGCCGTCGCCGCGCCAGGGGGCTTTTCTCCTGGCCCGGCAACGGAATCAGACCGTGACCTGACCGGCCTCGCCTACGTCATCTGGCGGACGGTATTTACCGCGCGCCCGTGATCCCATGGATCGGTGGAGTTCCCGGTCTTCTTCGCCCAGACCTGCCCAGGCATGCTCGCGCGCGCCCTCATGCTCACCGACAACCGCCAGGACGCCGAGGACGCGGTCCAGGAGGCCTACGCCGAGGCGATGCGGCAGTGGCCCGAGCTGGCGCACCGGGGGCCGGAGGAATGGGTGTACCGGGTGGTCAAGCGGCGGCTGTGGGCGGCGGCCCGGCGGTGGCGGCGGCACCGGCCCCTGGAACTGGTGGTCGCGCTGCCCGCGCGCTGCTCCACCGAGGAGGCCGCCCAGGTCCGCCTGGTCCTGGACGGGCTGGCCCGGTTGCCGCGCAAGCAACGGGTGGTGGCCTACCTGCACTGGGTGGAAGGCCGCACCGCGGCCCAGATCGCGGCCGAGCTCGGCACCGGCGAAGGGGCGGTGACCGCGATGATCGGCAAGGCCAAGGTGCTGCTGGACAACCTGCTCGGGCTCACCGGGGTGCGCGACCGGGAGGCGCTGACCGGGCGGGTCCGCCGGGTCGCCCTGCCCGACCAGCCTGCCGATGACGTGGTCACGGAAGCCTTGCGGCGCACCGAGAGCGTGCTGCGGGCCGGGGTCGAGGAGGACGCCGAGGCCCTGGCGCGGGTCGCCGGGCGGCTGGGGCTGCCGTGATCTCCCGGGTGCTGGCGACCGTGCGCGGGCTGCTCGCCGTCGGGCTGCTCGCCGGGTTCTACGTGCTCGCCGCCTGCCTGGTGCTCGGCTACCTCGGCCTGGTCGTGCTCAGCCTGCACAACATGACCCTGGCCACCAACACCAGCATCAACTACCACCTGCCCGTGCTGGTCGCCGCGGGCGGGGTCCCGGTGCTGCTGGGCGTGATCCGCGGCGTGCTGGCCACCAGCTCCACCGGCCACCTCGAGCAGGGCTCGGTGCTGCTCACCCGCGCCCAGGCCCCGGTGCTGTGGCGGACGGTGGAGGAGCTGGCCGAGCGGGCCGGGGCGCCGGTGCCGGATGAGATCCGGCTGACCGCCGAGGCCAACGCCGCGGTCACCGAGGACACCCGGATGCTCGGCCTGCTCGTCGGCGAACGCCGCCTCTACCTCGGGTTGCCGCTGCTCACCGGGCTGCCCCTGGAAGAGCTGAAAGCCGTGCTCTGCCACGAGCTCGGCCACTTCGCGGGCCGGCACAACCGGTTCGGCGCGGTGGTCTACCGCGGCGCGCTCGCCCTGGACACCGCGCAGGAGGAGATGAGCCGCGCGGTCTCCCTCAACGCGCTGGCCCGCATGTACGCCAGCCTGATCATCTTCGCCATCCGCGCCTACGCTTGGTGCTACGCGCGGATCGCCTTCGCCGTGCTGCGCCGCCAGGAGATCGAGGCCGACCGGGCCGCCGCCGCCGTCGCCGGGCCCGAGGTCACCGGCGAGGCGCTGCGCTCCACCCTGGTGCTGATGGCCGCCTGGACCGACTTCCGCACCCGCTTCCTCGATCCCCTGGCCGCCGCGGGAGCGGTGCCGGACGACCCGTTCAGCGCGTTCGAGGCCATGCTCAACGACCCCGACTACCGCGATGTGCTGGCCCAGCACCGCAACGCGCCGCCGGAGACCGCGCGCACCATCCTGGACACCCACCCGCCGCTGGCGCAGCGCCTGGACTACCTGGCCACCCTGCCGTCACACGCCAACGCGCCCCGCGAGCCGCGGCCGGGGCTGAACCTGCTCGGCGCGGACCCCGGGGTGGCCGCGCGCCGGGTCGCCGCGGCGATGCGCGCGCAGGACGTCAAGCCGATGCCGTGGCGGGAATGGGTGCGGCTGGCCTCGGGCAGCCACGTGGACCGGCACCTCGCCTGGCTGCGCCCGGCCGTGGCCGAGCTCAGCGGTCCCCGGCGCGAACCCGCGGAGCTGAGCATCGACACCGCCCTGGACCTCCTGGAGGCCGGTCAGACCCAGGACCTGGCCGAACGGGTTGCCACGCGAGCCGGAGTGGAGGCCGAGCGCGGACCCGACCTGCTGCGCGCGGCGCTGGTCAGCCTGCTCGGCGCGGCACTGGTCGGGGCGGGCGCGGCCAGCTGGACCGCGCCCTGGACCGGCACGCCCAAGCTCATCGTCGGCGACCCGGGCTTCGAGCTCACCGACCTGGTGCAGCGGGCCATGGACCACCCGCGCGAGGTGGCCCGGCTGCGCCTGCACCTGGCCGCGCTCGGCGTGGACAGCCGCACACCCCACCCGGCCGCCAAGCCGGTCGGCGGGACCACGGAGCTGCGGCTGGGCATCGCCGACCCGGAGATCAGGGCGGCCGGCAAGCGGACCCGCAACCTGAGCCTGTGGAGCGCCGGGATCGTCGGCGCCGCGGTGCTGCTGGCGCTGTTCGTGTTCAAGGAGGAGCCCAAGCCGGTGCGGCCGCCGGGCCTGACCTACAACCCGTTCCTCAACCGGACCCCGATCTACACCCCGGTCTACCCGGGGCTGCCCAGCTACCGGCTGCCGACCATCGTCATGCCCACGATCCGGATCAACCCCAGCGACCTGCGGCCGGTCACACCACGACGCACCGGTCGCTGAAAGTCTGAGCTGGGCGTTGGCGCGAGACAACAGGACCAGCTATATTTGCTAGCCCTGAGCGCATAAGAAATTGACACAAGAAAACGTGTCTGGCACGAGTTTAGTAGAGGGGACGCCCGCTTGTCAACCGACGAGGATTTGCGGACGGCGGAGCTGGATCGCGAGCAGGAGCACGTCTCCATGCTGTACGGGCGGCTGGACGGGCTGCGCGCCCGCGCGAAGAACGAACTGACCAAGACCCTGCGAGAGGCCCCCGGTGGCAACCTGTCCGCGGGCACCGAGCGCGATGTCTCGGCCGCGCACTACAACCGGCAGCTCGCCCAGTACAGCGCGGTGGAGGCCGGGCTGTGCTTCGGCAGGCTGGACTTCGACAACGGCGAGGCCAGGCACATCGGCCTGATCGGCATCTTCGACGAGGACAACGAATACGAGCCGCTGCTGATGGACTGGCGCGCCCCCGCGGCCCGCCCGTTCTACCTGGCCACCGGCGCCAACCCCCTCGATGTGCACCGGCGGCGGCACATCAAGACCAGGATGCGCAAGGTCGTCGACATCGACGACGAGGTCCTCGACATCACCGCCGAGGCCAAGGGCCGCCAGTCCCGGCACGGCGACGGCCTCACCGGCGAGACCGTGCTGCTGGCCGCGCTCAACGCCAGCCGCACCGGGCGGATGAAGGACATCGTCCAGACCATCCAGGCCGAACAGGACCGGATCATCCGGGCTGAGCTCTCCGGCGTGCTGGTGGTGCAGGGCGGGCCCGGCACCGGCAAGACCGCGGTCGCGCTGCACCGCGCCGCCTACCTGCTCTACACCCACCGCGACATGCTCACCCGCCGCGGTGTGCTCATCGTCGGCCCCAACCAGACCTTCCTGCACTACATCGGCGAGGTGCTGCCCTCCCTCGGCGAGACCAGCGTGCTGATGGCCACCCTCGGCGAGCTGTACCCGGGCGTGGTCGCCACCGGCCAGGAGTCCCCCGAGGCCGCCGCGATCAAGGGCGGCCTGGGTTTCCTGGACGTGCTCAAGGCCGCGGTCCGGGACCGCCAGGAAGCCCCGGAGGAGCCGATCGAGATCATGTTCGAGCGGCAGCCGCTGGTGCTCAAGCCCTCGGAGTGCCGGGGCATCGTCGGCCGCGGCCGCCGCTCCCGGCGACTGCACAACCTGGCCCGCCCGCTGGTCGAACGCGAGCTGCTGGAACGGCTGACCAGCAAGGTGGCCGGCAAGCTCGGCCGGGAGTTCCTGGACTCCGGCGACCTGGCCGACATCCGGGCCGAGCTGCGCGCCGAAGAAGAGGTGCGCGCGGCCATGGACCAGCTGTGGCCGGTGCTCACCCCCGAACAGCTGCTGCGCGACCTCTTCAGCGACCCCGACCGCCTGGAACGCGCCGCGCCCAAGCTCACCGAGGCCGAGCGGAAGCTGCTGCTGCGCGAGCCGGACGCGCCGTGGACCCCGGCGGACGTGCCGCTGCTGGACGAGGCGATGGAGCTGCTCGGCGTGGACGACCGCGCGGAGAAGGCCGCCGAGCGCAGGCGCCAGGAACAGCGCCGCGCCTACGCCCAGGGCGTGCTGGACATCCTCGACCTCGACGACGCGGCCGACCCCGAGATGCTGATGGGCTACAACCTGCTCAGCGCCGAACAGCTCGCCGACCGCTACGACGAGGTGGACACCCGCACCGCCGCCGAGCGGGCCGCCACCGACCGCACCTGGACCTTCGGGCACGTCATCGTGGACGAGGCCCAGGAGCTCTCGCCGATGGCCTGGCGGCTGCTCATGCGGCGCAGCCCCAGCCGGTCGATGACCCTGGTCGGCGACATCGCCCAGACCGGCGACCTGGCCGGGGCGAACTCCTGGCAGGAAGTGCTCGGGCCGTACGTCAAGGAGCGCTGGAAGCTCACCCAGCTGACCGTCAACTACCGCACCCCGCGCGAGATCATGGACGTGGCCGCCGAGGTGCTGGCCGAGCTGCCCGCCGGGCTCACCCCGCCCAGCTCGGTCCGGGACAGCGGGCACGCCCCGTGGAGCCGCCAGGTCGACCGCGGTGAGCTGGGCAAGCGGCTGGCCGAGCTGGTGCAGGCGGAGCTGGCCGAGGTCGGCGAGGGCCGGATCGGGGTGATCGTGCCCGCCGCCGAGGTCGCCGAGCTGGGCGAGGCGGTCCTGGAGGCGGTGCCCACCGCCGCGGTCGGGGAGAGCCCCGAGCTGGAGAACCAGGTGGTGCTGATGAGCACCCGGCAGGCCAAGGGGCTGGAGTTCGACGCGGTGCTGGTGGTGGACCCGGCGGAGATCCTGGCCGAGTCCCCGCGCGGCGCCAACGACCTGTACGTGGCGCTGACCAGGGCGACCCAGCGGCTCGGCGTGGTGCACACCGGGGAGCTGCCGCCCGCGCTGAGGGGCCTGACACAGGTCACCGCGAGCTAAGTTACCGACTGGTAGCCTACCGGGGATCTTCTCCAGGACGAAGGGACCGCAACGGTGGGCAACGAGGTGCTGTTCAACCCCGACAGCTACGACCCGACGCACCTGGACGCCGAGTCCCGGCGCCTGCTGCGGGCCACGATCGAGTGGTTCGAGTCCCGCGGCAAGCGCCGGTTGCTCGCCGACGCGCTGGACCGGGTCTGGTACGCGGAGTTCCTGGACTTCGTGCAGCGGGAGAAGCTGTTCGCGACCTTCAACACCCCCGCGGCCGAGGCGGGCGGCGACCCGGACAAGCGCTGGGACGCCGCCCGCAACGCCGCGCTGAGCGAGATCCTCGGCTTCTACGGCCTGCCCTACTGGTACACCTGGCAGGTCAGCGTGCTCGGCCTGGGCCCGATCTGGATGAGCGAGAACGCGCAGGCGCGGCGGCGGGCGGCCGAACTGCTGGAGCGCGGCGCGGTGTTCGCCTTCGGCCTGTCGGAGAAGGAACACGGCGCGGACGTCTACTCCACCGACATGGTGCTCACCCCGGCCGGCGACGGCGGGTTCACCGCGACCGGGGACAAGTACTACATCGGCAACGGCAACGTGGCCGGGATCGTCTCGGTGTTCGGCCGGCGCTGCGATGTGGACGGTCCGGAGGGCTACGTCTTCTTCGCCGTGGACTCCCAGCACGAGCGGTTCTCGTTGGTGCAGAACGTGGTCGACTCGCAGATGTTCGTCTCGGAGTTCCGCCTTCAGGACTATCCGGTGCGGGAGCAGGACATCCTGCACACCGGACCGGACGCTTTCTCCGCGGCGCTGAACACGGTCAACGTCGGCAAGTTCAACCTGTGCACGGCCTCGATCGGCATCGCCGAGCACTCCTTCTACGAGGCGATCACGCACGCGCACAACCGGATCCTCTACGGCAAGCGGGTCACCGAGTTCCCGCACGTGCGGCAGAACTTCGTGGACGCCTACGCCCGGCTGGCCGCGATGAAGCTGTTCGCCGACCGTTCGGTGGACTACTTCCGCTCCGCCACCGCTGAGGACCGGCGCTACCTGCTGTTCAACCCGATCACCAAGATGAAGGTGACCTCCGAGGGCGAGCAGGTGATCGACCTGCTGTGGGATGTCATCGCGGCCAAGGGTTTTGAGAAGAACACCTACTTCAACCAGGCCACCGCGCACATCCGCGCCCTGCCCAAGCTGGAGGGCACGGTGCACGTCAACCTGGCCCTGGTGCTGAAGTTCATGCCGAACTACCTGTTCAACCCGGCCGAGTTCGAGGCGGTGCCCACCCGGCACGACGCCTCCGACGACGAGTTCTTCTTCCGTCAGGGCCCGGCCCGCGGCCTGGGCAAGATCCGGTTCCCGGACTGGCGCGCGGTGTACGAGCGCTTCGCCCAGGTCCCCAACGTGACCCGCTTCCTGGAGCAGGCCGACGGCCTCAAGACCCTGCTGAGCACCGCCGCGCCCGATGAGGCGCAGCAGCGGGACCTGGACTTCCTGCTCAACCTGGGCCAGCTGTTCACCCTGGTCGTCTACGGCCAGCTGATCCTGGAACAGGCCGAGCTGACCGGGGCCACCCCGGACCTGCTGGATCAGGTCTTCGACGTGCTGGTCCGCGACTTCTCCGCCTACGCGGTCGCCTTGCACGGCAAGGCTTCCGCGACCGAGGCGCAGCGGGCGTGGGCACTGGGCTCGGTGCGCGGCCCGGTGGTGGACGCCGACCGGTTCGAGCGGGTGTGGACCGAGGTGGCCGCGCTGTCCGGCCGCTACGAGATGCGCCCCTGAGACGGCCGGACCCCAGCTCCGGCGCGGCCGCCGCCGGGTGGGCGGCGACCGCGCCGGAGCTGACCGGGCCGGGCTGATCAGCGGAAGGCGTCCGCGTGCTCGGCGACCCACTGCGCGAAGGTGCGCGCCGGCCGCCCGAGCAGCCGCTCGACGGTCGGGTCCACCGTGTAGCCCTCGGGCGGTGGGTCGGCGTGCCAGCCGATGACGTGGTCGACGGCCTCGGGCGAGTAGCCCGCCTGCCGCATCCGCTCCCTGGCCTGCTCCTCGGTCAGCTCGATGAACCGGACGTCCCGGCCGAGGCCGGCGCTGAGCACCCGGACCCGGTCCGCGTAGGTGAACACCTCGGATCCGGTGAGCACGTAGTCGCGGCCGGCGTGCCCGTCCTCGGTGAGCGTGCGCGCCGCCACCTCGGCGATGTCGGCCTCGTGGATCAGCGCGCTGCGCATCTCGGGGAACGCCTCGCGCACCACGCCCTCGGTGCGGACCGACTCGGCCCAGGTCAGCGTGTTGGACATGAACTCCATCGCCTGCAGCGTGGTCTGGGCCAGTCCGGCGTCGGTGATCGCCTGTTCCACCGGCCCGGTCTCGCCGCCCCACAGCGTGGTCACCCGGCGCACCCCGGCGTCGGCGGCCACCTTGGCCAGTTCGGGGCCGCTGCGCAGCGGGGCGCCGGTGGCCGCGTCGAAGGTGAGCAGGAACAGCGCGCTCGCCCCGGCCAGCGCGGGGCGAAGGCTGGCCGGGTCGGCCAGGTCGCCGACGGCCACCTCCGCCCCGGCCGGCAGCCTGGCCCGTTCCGGGTTCCTGGTCAGGCCGCGCACCCGGTGGCCGCGGCGGAGCAGCTCGGCGAGCACCTTGCCGCCGATGTTCCCGGTCGCCCCGGCCACTACCACGATTCCGTTGTCATTGATCATGTTTGGCAGGCTATTTCCTCCAGTTAGCTGGAGGTCAACCCGCGCTGTCGGCCGACCTGGAGCGGCCGCCTAGGATTCACCTCGATATGAGCGCCACACTCGTCGCCAAGGGTCTCGCCGCAGGGCATGGGGACCGTGTTCTGTTCTCCGGGCTGGACCTGGTGGTCGCACCGGGTGACGTGGTCGGGCTGGTCGGGGTGAACGGGGCGGGCAAGTCGACCCTGCTGCGCACCCTCGGCGGCCTGCTCACCGCCGAGGAGGGCTCGATCCGGCTCAACCCGCCCTCGGCGGTGGTCGGTCACCTGCCGCAGGAGCCGGAACGCCGTGCCGGGGAGTCGGTGCGGGACTTCCTGGCCCGCCGCACCGGGGTCGCCGCGGCGCAGGCGGCCATGGACGCCGCCACCGAGGCGCTGACCGCGGGAACCGAGGGTTCTGACGACGCCTACGCCGACAGCCTGGAGCGGTGGCTGTCCCTGGGCGGCGCGGACCTGGACGAGCGGATGGGCGAGGTGGTCGCCGACCTGGGGCTGACCGTGCGCCTGGACGCGCCGATGACCGGCCTGTCCGGCGGGCAGGCGGCCAGGGTCGGGCTGGCCTCGCTGCTGCTGAGCCGCTACGACATCTTCCTGCTCGACGAGCCCACCAACGACCTGGACCTGGACGGCCTGGACCGCCTGGAGGCCTTCGTCACCGGGCTGCGCGCCGGCACGGTGCTGGTCAGCCACGACCGTGAGTTCCTGGCCCGCACGGTCAACCGGGTGGTCGAGCTGGACCTGGTTCAGCAGCAGATCCGCTCCTACGGCGGCGGCTACACCGCCTACCTGGCCGAGCGCGAGGTGGCCCGGCGGCACGCCCGCGAGCAGTACGAGGACTACGCCGACACCCGCTCCGCGCTGGAGGCCCGCGCCCGCACCCAGCGGTCCTGGATGGAGAAGGGCGTCAAGAACGCGCGCCGCAAGGCCGGGGACAACGACAAGCAGGGCCGCAAGTTCCGCAGCGAGTCCACCGAGAAGCAGGCCTCCAAGGCGCGGCAGACCGAGCGGCTGATCGAACGGCTGGACGTGGTGGAGGAGCCGCGCAAGGAGTGGGAGCTGCGGATGGAGATCGCCGCCGCGCCCCGGGCCGGTGCGGTGGTGGCCACCCTGCGGGCCGCGGTGGTCCAGCGCGGCGGGTTCACGCTGGGGCCGGTGGACCTGCAGATCGACTGGGCGGACCGGGTGGCGATCACCGGCGCGAACGGGGCCGGGAAGTCCACCCTGCTAGCCGCGCTGCTGGGCCGCGCCGAACTGGCCTCGGGTCAGGCCGCGCTCGGGCCGGGTGTGGTGATCGGCGAGGTCGACCAGGCCCGCGGCCTGTTCCTCGGCGACCAGCCACTGGTGGAGGCCTTCCAGGCGGCGGTCCCGGACCAGGCGCCGGCCGAGGTGCGCACGCTGCTGGCCAAGTTCGGGCTGACCGCGGTGCACGTGATGCGCCCGGCCGCGACCCTCTCCCCCGGTGAACGCACCAGGGCCGCGCTCGCCCTGTTGCAGGCCCGAGGGGTGAACCTGCTGGTGCTGGACGAGCCGACCAACCACTTGGACCTGCCCGCGATCGAACAGCTGGAACAGGCCCTGGCCACCTACCCGGGCACGTTGCTGCTGGTCACGCACGACCGCCGGATGCTGGACACGGTGGCCACCACCCGGCGGCTGCACGTGGAGAACGGCAAGGTCACCGACCGCTGACCGGGTCGCGCCGCCGGGCGACGCGACCCGGCGGGCTCAGCGCGGCAGGTGCGACTGGACCCACTGCTCGATGCCGTCGGCGGTGATCGGCAGCGCCTGGGACAGCACCTGGTTGCCGGTCTCGGTGACCAGCAGGTCGTCCTCGATGCGCACGCCGATGCCGCGCAGCTCCGGCGGCACGGTCTCGTCGTTGGGGTGGAAGTACAGGCCGGGCTCCACGGTCAGGGTCATGCCGGCCTCCAGGTCGCCCCGGTGGTAGGCCTTGGGGCTGGCGGAGGCGCAGTCGTGCACGTCCAGGCCGAGGTAGTGGCCGATGCCGTGGATGACGTAGCGGCGGTGGTGCTGGCCGTTCTCCGCCATGGCCTCATCCACCGAGACCTTCAGCAGGCCCCACTCGTGCAGCCCGGTGGCCAGCACCTCCAGCGCCTTGTCGTGGAAGGCCTTGTACGGCGCGCCCGGCTTCACCTCGGCCATCGCCGCCACATGGGACTTGTGCACCAGGTCGTAGACCCGCCGCTGCGGTTCGCTGAAGGTCCCCGACACCGGGAAGGTGCGGGTGACGTCGGCGGTGTAGAGGGTGCGCACCTCGACCCCGGCGTCCATCAGCAGCGCGCAGTCCTCCGGGACCGGGCCGTCGCAGCGCACCCAGTGCAGCACCGGGGCGTGCGAGCCGGCGGCCAGGATGGAGGCGTAGCCGACGCCGTTGCCCTCGGTGCGGCCGCGCCGGTCGAAGGTGCCCTGCAGCCAGCGCTCGCCGCCGCGGCTGATCGCGTAGGGCAGCTCGCGGGCCACGTCCTGGAAACCGAGCACGGTGGCGTCGATGGCCTGCTGGAGCTGGCCGATCTCCCACTCGTCCTTGATCCGGCGCAGCTCGGACAGGGTGCGGCGCAGGGTCTGGGTCAGACTGGGGCTGCCGGGGGCCAGCGCGTCCAGCAGCGGCTCCACGCCGGCGGTGGTGAGCACGGCCGGGATGCTGCCGCGCAGCGCGTAGGGCAGGTCCTCGATCGGCTTGACCGGGATCTCCAGCGCCTCCGACCACTCCGCCAGGCCGGGGATGGGGCCGATCCAGAGCTCGCCGTCGCGGGCGCTGGCGAAGAAGTCGGTCTCCTCGCTGCGGGCGGGCTGGCGCAGGTGCAGCACGGCGTCGTGGCCGTCCCCGGCCGGGGTCATCACCAGCACCGCGCCCTCGGCCTGGCAGCCGGTGAGCCAGACGAAGTCGCTGTCGGCGCGGAAGTCGTAGTCGGTGTCGTTGGCGCGCACCGGCGCGCGACCGGCGGCCACCGCGATCCGCTTGCCCGGCAACGCGGCCGACAGGCGGGCGCGGTGCGCGGCGGCGGCCTTGGCCAGTCCGTCGGGCACCCGGACCGCGCGGTCCGCGGGTCCCCAGCCGCCGCCGATGACCGAGCGGAACCCGGCCGCGTCGATGGGCCGGATGGGTTCGCTCTTGGCGGGTTCGGCCGCCTCGTTCTGGCTCGCCACTGCTCCTCCTGTGTTCACGCCTGTACCTGCACAGTACGTTCCCTGGTGTAGAACCGGACGGCCGCCTTGCCCTGCTCCTTCTCGCCGTAGCCGGAGTGCTTCTCCCCGCCGAAGGGCAGGTGGAAGTCCACGCCGTTGGTGGGCAGGTTGACCTTGACCATGCCGGACTCGCTGCGCCGCACCGCGGTCAGCGCCGCGCCGAGGTCGGCGGTGTAGACCGAGGTGACCAGGCCGAACTGGGTGCCGTTGGCCCGCTCGAACGCCTCGTCGAGGCTCGCCACGCCCGCCAGTGCGGCGATCGGGCCGAAGACCTCCTCGTGGAACAGCGGCGCGTCCGGGGCGAGCCGGTCCACCACCACCGGGCGCACGTACCAGCCGTCGGCGGCATCCAGGTAGGGCGTGGTGAGCAGCCGTCCCCCAGCCGCTTCGGCGGCCGCGGCGGCGGTGAGCACCTGCTTGCGCGCGCCCTCGGTGATCACCGGCCCGAGGTCGGGGCTGTCGGCGGGGTCGGCCAGGCTCAGCCCGGTGACCGCGGCTGCCAGGCGTTCGGTGAACGGGCCGGGGTCGCCGACGACGAAGATCCGTTTGGTGGCGGTGCACTTCTGCCCGGCGTAGCCCATGGCGGCGCGGGCCACCTCGGCCGCGGCGCGGTCGAGGTCGGCATCCGGCAGCACGATGGTCGCGGACAGCCCGCCCATCTCGGCCTGCACCGGGATGCCGCGCTGGGTGGCGGCCGCGGCGATGATCCGGCCGACCGTGGTGGAACCGGTGAAGGACACCACGTCCACCGACTCCAGCAGCGCCGACCCGGTCTCCGCGCCGCCGGGAGTGACGGCGAACAGCCCGGCAGGCAGCACCCGGCCGAGCAAGGTGGCGATGCGCTGGGCGACCGCGGTGGCCTCCGGCGCGGGCTTGACCACCACCCCGTTGCCCGCGGCCAGCGCGGGGGCGAGCTTCCACACCGGGATGGCCAGGGGGAAGTTCCACGGGGTGACCAGCCCTGCGACGCCGCGGGCGCGGCGGGTGGTGAAGGCCAGGCCGCCGCCGGTTGGGTAGGTCTCGCCTGCCGGGTCGTAGGCCTGCTGGGCGTAGTAGCGCAGGATCGCGATGGACCTGGCGACCTCGGCGAGGGCTTCCTGCTTCGGTTTGCCGACCTCGCGCACGATCAGCGCGGCCAGCGCCTCGGCCGCCCGCTCGAACTCGGCGACGGCCGCGGTCAGCGCGGCCGAGCGGGCGGCGGGACCGGCGTCCTCCCAGTCGCGCCCGGCCTGGCGGGACTTGGCCACGGTGGCCTCGACGGCAGCGCGGTCCAGGGCCGCGGTCTCCAGCACGATGTCGCCGGGCCGTTGCGGACTGGTGGAGACGATGGTGCTCACAGCACGAACCCCCTCGGGAACGGATCGGTCGGGTCGAGCAGGTACTGGCCCATGCCGGTGATCCACGCCCGTCCGGTGACGGCGGGAATGATCGCGGGCCGGTCGGCCACGGTGGTCTCCTCGACGATCCGCCCGGTGAAGCGGGTGCCGATGAAGGACTCGTTGACGAAGTCCGCGCCGACCTCGAGCTCTCCCCTGCTGTGCAACACCGCCATCCGCGCGCATGTTCCGGTGCCGCAGGGGGATCGGTCGAACCAGCCGGGGTGGATGGCCATCGCGTTGCGGGCGTGCCCGCCGCCGCGGCCGGGCGCGGTGAACTGGACGTGCTTGCAGCCGTTGATGTTCTCATCCAGCAGATGCACGGGGCGGGCGGTGGCGTTGATGGCGTCCATGATGGACAGTCCGGCGGCCAGGATGCGGTCCTTCTCGTTGCGCTCGAACGGGATGCCCAGCTGTGCCAGGGGCAGGATGGCGTAGAAGTTGCCGCCATAGCCCAGGTCGTAGCGGACCTTGCCGTAGCCGGGGACCTCGACGGTGGCGTCCAGGCGGTCGGTGTAGGCGGGCACGTTCTGGATGGTGACGTGCCGGGCCCGCCCGGCACGCACCTCGACCTCGGCGACCACCAGCCCGACCGGGGTGTCCAGGCGGACCCTGGTCACGGGTTCGGTGACCTCGACCATGCCGGTCTCCACCAGCACGGTGGCCACGCCGATGGTGCCGTGCCCGCACATGGGCAGGCAGCCGGAGGCCTCGATGTAGAGCACCCCCCAGTCGGCCCCGTCGATGGTGGGCGGCTGCAGGATGGCGCCGCTCATCGACGCGTGGCCGCGGGGTTCGTTGACCAGCAGTTCGCGGATGTGGTCGAGGTGTTCGACGAAGTGCTCGCGGCGCGCGGCCATGGTCTCGCCGGGGATGACGCCGACGCCGCCGGTGATCACCCTGGTGGGCATGCCCTCGGTGTGGGAGTCGACCGCGCTGAAGTACCGGGCCGCGCGCACCTCAGCCTGCCCGCAGCGAGTCGACGGCCCGGACCATGTCCGCGTGCAGCCGGTCCAGCTGGGCGGGGGCGAGCGGTCCCCGGGGCGGGCGGCAGGGTCCGCCGTAGCGGCCGACGTGGTCCATGCCGTACTTGATGGCTTGCACGAACTCGGTGCGCGAGTCCCAGCGGAACGCGGCCACCAGCGGCTCGTACAGCGCCCTGGCCTCAGCGAGTTCCCCTTGCGTGGCAAGCTGGTAGAGCCGGGCGGACTCGGCGGGGAAGACGTTGGGAAACCCGGCGAACCAGCCGGAGGCGCCCATCAGCAGGCTTTCCAGCACCACGTCGTCGGCCCCGGCCACCACGGTCAGCTCCGGCGCCTGTTCCCTGATCTCCAGCACCCGCCGCACGTCGCCGGAGAACTCCTTGACCGCCACCACGTTCTCGATCTGGGCGATCTCGGCGAGCAGCGCGGGGGTGAGGTCGACCTTGGTGTCGATCGGGTTGTTGTAGACCATGACCGGCAGCCCGGCCTTGGCCACCTCGGCGAAGTGGTGCAGCACCTCGCCGGGGTTGGCCCGGTACATCGTCGGCGGCAGGCACAGCACCCCGTGCGCCCCGTCCTCGGCCGCCAGCTCGGCCCAGTGCCGGGCCTGGTGCGCGCCCGCGCCGTGCACGCCGACCACGACGATCCCGTTGTCCCCCACCGCCTCGATGGCGGTGCGGGCCACCGCGCGGCGTTCGGCGTCGGTGAGCGAGGAGTACTCGCCGAGCGAGCCGTTGGGTCCGACGCCGCGGCAGCCGTTGGCCACCAGCCAGCGGCAGTGCTCGGCGTAGCGGTCCAGGTCGGGCCGCAGTCCGGCGGGCGCGGCGGGGTCCTCGGCGTAGGGCAACGCGGTCGCCACGATCACGCCGTCCAGCTTCTCCGTGCTCAACTCAGCTCCTCCTCGTCCTCGACGGCGGCCAGGTCACTCAGGCGCACCGGTACGGCGATCGGCCGGTTCTGCGTGAACGGGGTGCCGGTGAGCTCCCCGACGTTGCGTCCGCAGACCCTGCCCTGACACAGTCCGAGCCCGGCCCGGCTGACGAGCTTCACCGCCCGCATGCCCAGCGCACCCTGTGCCACCGCGGCACACAAGTCGGACATCCGGACCTCCTCGCACCGGCACACCACGGTGTCCGCGGAAAGCCAAGTGCGCCAACCCTTTCGCACCGGATAAGCGGCCGCCAAGGCCCGCCCGAACCGCCGCCCGTCCCGCACCAGCCGCAGCGCCGCCACCGGGGCCGCGACCGTCCGACCCAGCCGTGCCGCGGCGGCACACCCGGCCACCGTGCCCTCGGCCGAGGCGGGCCCGGCCCCGGCGATCCCGGTCACCTCGCCCGCGGCGAACACCCCCGGCACGGAGGTCCGCTGCGCGGAGTCGACCAGCACGGCCCCGTCCTCGATCCGGCACCCGGCCGAGACGGCCAGTTCAAGCTGCGCGGTGAACCCGAACCCCAGGCACACCGCGTCAAGCTCAACAACCCGCTCGCTCCCGGCCACCACCCGCCACCCGGCATCCAGCCGGGCCACCGTCACCGCCTGCACCCGCGACTCCCCGTGCGCGGCCACCACCGCGGCCCCGAACCGCACCGGCACCCGCCCCCGCGCCAGCACCGCCCCGTACCCGGCCAGCTCGCCCACCTTCCCCAAGGCCCCCAACGGATCCCGCGCCCACCCCACCGCGCTGGAAACCCCGTTGGCCTCCACCAACCCGACCACCCGGGAACCCACCTCGAGCAGCGATCCCGCCACCGGCAACAGAAAGGGCCCGGTCCCACCCACCAGCACCCGCCGCCCGACCGCGACGCCCTGCCCCTTGGCCAGCGCCTGCGCCGCCCCGGCCGTGTACACCCCCGGCAGATCCCAGCCAGGAAACGGCAACACGCGGTCATAAGCTCCCGTGGCCACCACCAGCGCCTGAGTGTCCACAGTGGACATGGCTCGGCCAGGCGCGTCCGCGGCCCCGGTCTGCAACCGCAGCCGGTGCCCACCCGGCACCGGCTCCACCGCCCACACCGAGGTCTCCGGCCACCACTCGACCAACGGATGCGCGGGCACCAGCGCCGCCCGCACCCCGGACTGCCGCCGGTACTGCCCGCCCACCGCGGTCCCGCTGTCCACCAGCAACACCGGCGCCCCGGCCGAAGCCGCCGCCCACGCCGCCGCCAGCCCCGCGGGCCCCGCGCCGACCACCACCACCCGGTCCATCACACCTCCCCGATCTCCGCGCCGTCCTGCACCCGCACCACGTCGCCGTCGGCGAGAACCCGTTGGCAGGCCCGCACATCCGGCACCCCGTTCACCACGACCAGGCAGTCGAAACACACCCCGATCCCGCAGAACACCCCGCGCGGCCGCCCGTCCCGCCGGGTGCTCCGCCAGGACGCCCGCCCCATCCCGATCAACAACCCCGCCACGCTCTGCCCCGCCACCGCCTCAACCGCCACCCCATCCACGACGACCCGAACAGTCCGGCTTCGCCCGCTCATCCCAGCACCGCCGCCCGATCCACCCGGAACGGCCGCGGATCCACCCGCGGCTCCCGCCCCAGCACCAAGTCCGCCAACAGCTCCCCGGTAGCGGGCGCCAGCCCGATCCCGGCCCCCTCATGCCCGGTCGCATGCCACAACCCGGGCACCCGCGGATCCGCCCCGATGATCGGCAGATGATCCGGCGCATAAGGCCGGAACCCGCCGTAGGCCCGCATCACCGGCACCCCGCCCAGCACCGGGAACAACGCCATCGCCTTGACCGCCAGCTCCCGCAACACCCGCACCCGCACGGTGTCGTCGAACCCGGCCCGCTCCCGGCTGGACCCGATCAACACCGTCCCCGCCCGAGTGGCCTCCACCACCGCCGAGGTCTGCAACGCGGCATCCCCGCTGGCCACCGCCCCGACGTAGTCGCCGTCATAGACCTTGTGCGCCACCACATCCGGCAACGGCCCGGTCACCAGCACCATGCCCCGCCGCGGCAACACCCTGATCGGCGCCCCGGCCCGCGCCGCGAACTCCCCGGCCCACGGCCCACAGGCGTTCACCACCACCCCACACCGGATGAACCCAGCACTGGTCAGCACCCCACCGGACACCAGCCCCAGCGCCGTCACCCCGGTCCGCACCGGAATCCCCCGCAACAACGCCATCGCCGCCAGCACCGGCTGGACCTGGGCGTCCTCCGGGTAGTGCACGGCCCCGGTGACCCGCCGAGTCAGGTGCGGCTCCAGCGCCCACGGATCGTCCACCACCCTGGCGTCGACCCCGGCCTCCCGCTGCGCCGCCGCGAAGTCGTACAGCGGCCCCGGGTCGCCGGTGGCCACGGTCAGCCCGCCCTTGGCCTCCCACTCGACCTCGGCCAGTTCGGCCAGCGCCACGTCACCAGCTGGCCCAGCCAGCGAGCCGCCGCTTCCAGCCGCCCCACCGCCCGGCCCGGCCACCGCACCCGCCCCGGCCGCCGCCCGCCCCAGCTCCGCCAGCAGCTCCGGCCACCGCCGCCGCGACTCCACCGCCAGCTCCAGCTCCGGCCCCGGCTCCTTGTCCGAGACCAGCACATTCCCTTCCCCCGCCGCCGTGGTCCCCGAAGCGGGCGCGCCCCGGTCCAGCACCTCGACCCGCAACCCGGCCCGCCGCAGCGCGTAGGCGCACGCCGCCCCGACCATCCCCGCCCCGACCACCACGACGTCCGGCCGCACACCCACCTCCCACCGTTCAGTAAAATGAACGATCCTGAGGCTAGGTGCCGCACCCGCCGCCGTCAACGGCGACTACTGCGCCGGATGCTCCAGCAGCAGCACCGACCGCACCTCGTCGTCCACCGCGGCGTACTGGTGCGGCGTCCCGGCCCGGAAGCTCACATAGTCCCCCGGTCCGATCTCGTGCGCCCGCCCGTGCACTGTCACCCGCAGCGTCCCGGTCACCACGGCGGTGTGCTCAAAGCCCGGGTGACCTGCGGATTCCTGCACCACTCCCGGCCGCACCCGCTGGTCGTAGACCTCCACCACCGCCCCGCCGTGCTCGATCCGGCGCAGCAGCCGCAACTCGACCGCCTCCCCGCTGAGCACCTCCAGGTCGGCCGAGCGCACCACCACCACGTCCGGATCGACCGCCTCGGTCAGCAGGTCCGAGACCGGCACATCCAAAGCGTTCGACAAACTGAACACTGTCTCGATGGTCGGATTGCCCGACCCGGACTCCAGCTGGGACAGCGTGCCCTTGGCGATCCCGGACCGGCGGGCCAGCTCCGACAGCGATATGCCCAGCGCCTCCCGCCGCTCCCGCAGGTTCGCGCCGAGCACCTGCCCCGCCCGCTGACTCGTCATACCGCCTCCTCGACCGTGCCGGCCCATCGCACCACACCCGCCCGACTGGTATGCAGAAGGACATGCCCACCGTGCCCACCGTCAGCGGCAGCAAGGACCTCGACCAGCTCGGCCGGACCCTGATGCACGAGCACGTGTTCGTCCAGGACACCGAGCTGATGGCCAACTACCCGCACCTGTGGGACGAGGAAGCCGAGATCGAGGCCGCCGCCACCCGCCTGCGCGCCCTGCACGCCACCGGCATCACCACCATCGCCGACCCCACCGTCCTCGGCCTCGGCCGCGACCTGCCCCGCCTGCTCCGGGTCTCGGCGCGGGTCCCCGACCTCAACATCATCGTCGCCACCGGCCTGTACACCTACCGCGACGTCCCCCTGACCCTGCACCACCGGGGCCCCGGCACCATCCTCGGCGGCGACGACCCGCTGATCCCGCTGTTCATCCACGACCTCACCGAAGGCATCGCCGGCACCGGCGTCCGCGCCGCCTTCCTCAAGTGCGCCGCCGACGTGCACGGCCTCACCCCGGACGTCACCAGGGTCCTGCACGCGGTGATCGCCGCCCACCACCAGACCGGCGCCCCCATCACCGTGCACACCAGCACCACCAACGACACCCCACAAGAAGTCCAGGCCCTGCTCAAGTCCGAAGGCGTCGACCTCTCCCGCGTGATCCTCGGCCACGTGGGCGACACCGCCGACCTGGACCTGCTGAAACGCCTGGCGGACAACGGCTCCTACCTCGGCATGGACCGCTTCGGCCTGGACCTGATGCTCCCCGCCGACCAACGCATCGAAACCGTCCGCGCCCTCTGCGAGGCGGGTTACACCGAACGCATGGTCCTGTCCCAGGACAGCTGCAGCCACATCGACTGGTTCCCGCCCGGCCTCAAGGAACAGATCCTGCCGAACTGGCGCTACGACTACCTCTCCGACACGGTCATCCCCGCCCTGTTGAGCCAGGGCGTCCCACAATCAGACATCGACCAGATGCTGATCATCAACCCCCGAAACTACTTCACCCCAGCCTAGAACCACTGCGACCGCACGGGCGAAGCCCGGCAAACCAAGCGAGGGGCTGGCTTTTCGAAACCTGTCCGAAGTCTTGAGGTTCCCCATGCCCGTCAACCTGGAGACATCAGACCGCATCCCAGCGAGCAGACGCTCACAGCAACCGCCGCCAACGCCAAGCAGCGTGACGGCGGCTGCTCGCTGGGATGTGGTGTGATTTCGGAAGGTTGACGGGCATGGGGAACCTCAAGACCCGCCTGCGTCTTGGCCTTTGACTTTCCCCCCCATGCTTTGATCTCTGCCCGTCCGGCGAGGACGCTCTTGACTTGATCTTCGCCTGTAACCCCGAAGATCAAAAGCATGTCCTCGCCGGACGGGCAGACCCCCGGAGGGGTTGACAAGTCAAAAGCCGGGACGAGCAGGTTGCGGTGCAAGAGGGCTGCCGGGGCCGATTCCAGCGTGCTCGAGTCCCTCTCGTCTTCTCCGCACGACCTTCCGACAGCAAACCACCTCTCATCGAGCGGCCCCCGTCACGCTGCGCGGCATTGGCGGCGGTTTGTGTTGCAGGGGCCGCTCGATGAGAGGTGGTCAGCAGTCTCCAGGCCGTACGGAGCAGACGAGAGACCCTCTTCGTGGGTTTCCACCCCCGGCTGTCCAGTCACTCCCCCAGCCGCTCGATGACCGTGACGTTCGCCTGCCCCCCACCTTCACACATCGTCTGCAACCCGAACCGCCCCCCGCTCCGCTCCAGCTCGTTCAACAAAGTCGCCGTCAACTTCGTCCCAGTAGCCCCAATGGGATGCCCCAACGCGATCCCCCCGCCACTCACGTTCACCTTCCCCAACGGCACCTCCAACTCCCGCGCCCAGGCCAGCACCACACTCGCGAACGCCTCATTGACCTCGAACAGATCAATGTCCCCCACCCCCATCCCCGCCTTCCGCAACGCATGCCGGGTGGCCCGGATCGGCGCCGTCAGCATCGCCACCGGATCCGCCCCCCGCGCCGACAGGTGGTGCACCCGTGCCCGGGGCCGCAACCCGAAGCGCCGCACCGCATCTTCCGAGGCCACCAGCACCGCGCTGGCCCCGTCCGCCAGCTGGCTCGACAAGGCCGCGGTGATCCTCCCGTTCTCCCGCAACGGTTTCAGCCCGGCCATCCGCTCCAGCGTGGTGTCCGGTCGGGGACACTCGTCGTCAGTCAGCTCGCCGCAGTCCACGATCTCGCAGTCGAACCGGCCCTCCGCCCGCGCCGTCACCGCCCGCTCGTGGCTGGCCAGCGCGAACTCCTCCATCTCCGTTCGGCTGATCTCCCACCGCACCGCGATGTGGTCCGCCGCCCGGAACTGGGACAGCTCCTCATCGCCGTACCGGTGCGCCCAGCCGGGTGAGAGGGCGGTGGGGCTGGGGTCGCCGAACTGTTCGCCGACGGTCATCGCCGAGCCGATCGGGATGCGGCTCATGCTCTGCACGCCGCCGGCCACCACCAGGTCCGCCGTCCCGCTCATCACCGCCTGGGCGGCGAAGTGCAGGGCCTGCTGGCTGGATCCGCACTGGCGGTCCACCGTCACGCCCGGCACCTGCTCCGGGTAGCCCGCGACCAGCCAGGCGGTGCGGGCGATGTCGCCGGCCTGGGCGCCGATGGTGTCCACGCAGCCGAACATCACATCGTCCACTTCGGACGGATCGGCATTGGTGCGCTCGAACAGGGCGGTGATCACGTGGGCGCCCAGGTCAGCCGGGTGGATCGTGCTGAGTCCGCCGCCCCGGCGACCGACCGGAGTGCGTACTGCGTCGATGAGGTACGCCTCGGGCACGGGGATCCTCCTTGTGACTAGGGCTTTCGGACCGGGCGTCGCCGGGTGGCGATGCCCTCGAGCAGGATGCCGAGGTACTGCCGGGCCACATCGCCCGCGGACAGCGCGCCGTCGGGCCGGTACCAGTGCACCGCGACCCACACTGTGTCCCGGACGAACCGGTACACCAGCTCGACATCCAGGTCCGGCCGGAACACCCCGGCGCGCACCCCGTCCTCCAGGATGCCGACCCACAGCTTGCGGAACTCCACGTTGTGGTCGCCGAGGTAGGCGAAGCGTTCCTGCTGGGCCAGGTGCTTGGCCTCGTTCTGGTAGATCGACACCTCGGCGTGGTGGGCGTCGATGCACTCGAAGGAGGTGATCACCACCTGTTCCAGGCGCTGCCGCGGCCCCAGCCCGCCGGCCTCGATCTCCCGGTAGCGGCCGAAGAGCTCGTCGAGGAAGTTGCGCAGGATCTCATCGGCCATCGACTCCTTCGAGTCGAAGTGGTGGTACAGGCTGCCGGAGAGGATGCCTGCCGCGTCGGCGATGTCGCGGACCGTGGTCGCCCGGAAGCCGCGGTCGGCGAACAGCCGCGCGGCCAGCGCGAGCAGTTCCGCGCGGCGCTGCGATCCGCTTTCGGGGGCACGTTTCGCTGTCACGGTTCTCCTTCTCACGGGTGCTGGCTGCTCACCGACAGCACCTCGCCGGTGAGGTAGGTGGCGTAGTCGCTGGCCAGGAACACCATCACGGCGGCCACCTCCCACGGCTGCGCCGCCCGGCCGAACGCCTCCCGCCCGGCCAGTTCGGTGAGCAGCTCGTCGCTGGTCACCTTGGCCAGGAAGGGGTGTGCGGCCAGACTGGGCGCGACCGCGTTGACCCGGATCCCGTGCTGGGCCACATCCAGCGCGGTGCACCGGGTGAACGCCATCACGCCAGCCTTGGCCGCAGCGTAGTGCGCCTGCCCGGCCTGGGCGCGCCACCCGATCACCGAGGCGTTGTTCACGATCGCGCCCCCGCCGCCCTGCTCGACCATCAGCCGCAGCGCGGCCCTGGTGCAGCGGAACGTCCCGTTCAGGGTGACGTCGAGGACCCGCTGCCACTGCTCGTCGGTCATCTCCAGCACCGAGGCGGTGCCACCGAGACCGGCGTTGTTCACCACCACGTCGATCCGTCCGAAGTGGACAGCCGCCCCGGTGAACAGGGCCTGCACCTGACTCTCGTCGGTGACGTCGCAGGGAATGCCGGTGACCTGCTCGCCGTGCTCGGCGGCCAGCCGCTCGACGGTCTCGGCCAGTCGCCGCTGGTGCCAGTCGCTGACCACCACCGCCGCGCCCTCCAGCAGGCAGCGTTCCGCGGTGGCCGAGCCGATGCCGGTGCCCGCGGCGGCGGTGACCACCGCGACCTTGCCGGTCAGCAGCCCGTGTCCCGCTGGTGGTTTCACGGCCGGACCTCCTTGGGCAGTCCCAGAACCCGTTCGGCGATGATGTTGCGCTGGATCTCGTCCGACCCGCCGTAGATGGTGTCCGCCCGGCTGAACAGGAACAGCCGCTGCCACCGGTCCAGCTCGCCCGGCGCGGTCAGCCCGGCCGCGCCGCGCACCGCCATCGCCAGCTCGCCGAGCCCCCGGTGCCAGCGGGACCAGCACAACTTGGCCACCGAGGCCTCGAACCCGGCGCCCGGCCCGGACATCGTGCGCAGCGCCTGCGCGCGCATGACCTCCAGCCCGATCCAGGCCCTGGTCAGCCGTTCCCGGATGCCGGGCTCGGCCAGCGCGCCGGTCTGCCTGGCCACCTCGACCAGCGCGGTCAGCTCCTTCCGGAACCCGACCTGCTGCCCCAGCGTCGCCGCGCCCCGCTCCACGGCGAGGGTGCCCATGGCCACCCGCCAGCCGTCACCCGGTTGGCCCACAACGAGTTCCGCCGGGGTGCGGGCTTCTTCGAAGAAGACCTCGTTGAACTCGGCGGTGCCGGTGAGCTGCCGGATCGGCCGCACCCGCACGCCCGGCTGGTCCATCGGGATCAGCAGGTAGGACAGCCCGGCCTGCCGCCGCGACCCGGGTTCGGTGCGCACCAGCGCGAAGCACCACTGGGCCAGATGGGCGAGCGAGGTCCACACCTTCTGCCCGTTGACCACCCATTCGCCGCCGTCCAGGCGGGCCGAGGTGCGCACCGCGGCCAGGTCGGAACCGGCCTCCGGTTCGGAGTAGCCCTGGCACCACAGCTCGCGCACCGCGGCGATCCCGGGCAGGAACCGCTGCCGCTGTTCGGGTGAACCGAAGGCGATCAGCGTGGGCCCCACCAGTTCCTCACCCACGTGGCTCACCCTGGCCGGGGCCCCGGCCCGCGCGTACTCCTCGTGGAAGATCACCTGCTGGGCCACCGGCAGGCCACGTCCGCCGTGCTCGACCGGCCAGCCGAGGCAGGTCCAGCCCGCCGCGGCCAGGTGGCGGTCCCAGGCCAGCCGCTGCTCGAATGCCTCGTGCTCGCGGCCGGGACCGCCAAGTCCGCGCAGGGCCGCGAAATCGCCGGTCAGGTTGGCCGTGAGCCAGTCCCTGACCGAGCGCCGGAACGAATCCATGTCGGCCTCCAGGCTTCTCAAGGCGCACCGACCTGCGTAGGCTAGCCTACCAAGCACTTGCTTGGAGGTGTTCGGTGAATCCCAGCACCATCCCCGCGGCGCTGCACTCGGCGGCGCAGCGGTTCGGCGCGGCCGAGGCCGTGGTGGACGGCGAGGTGCGCTGGAACTTCACCGGTCTGCTGGACCGGGTGCGCGCCGCGGCCGGGGTTTTCCTCGGCGCGGGCCTGGCTCCCGGCGAGCGGGTGGCGGTGCTGGGCCCGAACACCGCGCACTGGATGGTCGCCGCGCTGGGCGCGCTGTACGCGGGCGGCACCCTGGTGCCGGTCAACACCCGTTTCACCGCAACGGAAACCCAGGACGTGCTCCGGCGCAGCGGCGCCAGGGCGCTGGTGGTCGCCGAGGAGTTCCTCGGCGTCGACCACCTCGCCGAGCTGCACAAAACAGGCCTGCCAACGGGTCTGCGCACCGTGCTGCGCTTCCCGGTCGATCCGGGTGCGCCCGCCCCCGAGTTGTCCGGCTCGCCGGTGCCGCCGGCTGAGCTGGCGGCGCGGGCGGAAGCGGTGCGGGACAACGAGGTCAGCGACATCCTGTTCACCTCCGGAACCACCGGCCGCAGCAAGGGCGCGATGAGCGCGCACCGCCAGTCGCTGGGGGTGGCGGCGGCCTGGGCCGAGCTGGCCGGGCTGCGCGCGGGTGACCGCTATCTGGTGGTGAACCCGTTCTTCCACAGCTTCGGCTACAAGATCGGCATCCTGGCCTGCCTGCTCACCGGCGCGACCCTGGTGCCGCAGGCGGTGTTCCGCCCGGCGGAGACGGTGCGGCTGATCGAGCGGGAGCGGATCACCGTGCTGCCCGGCGCGCCCACCATCTACCAGTCCCTGCTCGACCACCCGCACTCGGCGGACCTGTCCTCGTTGCGGCTGGCGGTGACCGGGGCGGCGGTGGTGCCGGTGCGGCTGGTGGAGCGGATGCGGGCGGAGCTGGGCTTCGACACGGTGCTCACCGCCTACGGGCTGACCGAGGCGGTGGTGGCCACCATGTGCCGCCCCGAGGACGATCCGGTCACCGTGGCCACCACCTGCGGCCGGGCGGCGGCCGGGTTCGAGCTGCGGCTGGCGGACAACGGCGAGGTGTTGTTGCGCGGCCCCAACCTGATGCTGGGCTACCTGGACGGTCCGGCCGCGACGGCCGCCGCGGTGGACTCCGAGGGCTGGCTGCACACCGGCGACCTCGGTCGCCTGGACGAGCGCGGCTACCTCACCATCACCGACCGGCTCAAGGACATGTTCATCTGCGGTGGCTTCAACGTCTACCCCGCCGAGGTCGAGCAGGCACTGGCCAAGCTGAACGGGGTGGCCGAGTCGGCGGTGATCGGGGTGCCGGATGCGCGCCTGGGCGAGGTGGGTCACGCGGTCGTGGTCACCAGTCCCGGCGCTCGACTGTCCACTTCGGAGGTCATCGGGTTCTGCAAGGCGAGGCTGGCCAACTTCAAGGTGCCGCGCACGGTGGAGTTCCGGGCCTCGCTGCCCAGGAACGCCGCGGGCAAGGTGCTCAAACAGCGGTTGCGCGAGGAGAGCTGATGGTGGTCGAGTACGTCCGCAAGGACGCGGTGGCGGTGGTCACGATGAACCGCCCGGAGTACCGCAACGCGCAGAACTCGGCGATGACCTACGCCCTGGACGAGGCGTTCGCCCGCGCGGTCAACGATCCCGAGGTCAAGGTGATCGTGCTGGCCGGTGCGGGCGAGCACTTCTCCGCGGGCCACGACATCGGCAGTCCGGGCCGGGACGCGGACACCGCGTTCGACCGGAAAGCCGTGCTGTGGTGGGACCACACCGACCGCGCGGGCGGGGATCGCCGGTATGCCAGGGAGATGGAGGTCTACCTCGGCATGTGCCGCCGCTGGCGGGAGATCCCCAAGCCGATGGTCGCGATGGTGCAGGGCGCGTGCATCGCGGGCGGGCTGATGCTGGCCTGGGTGTGCGACCTGATCGTGGCCGCCGAGGACGCGTTCTTCGCCGACCCGGTGGTGCGCATGGGGATTCCGGGGGTGGAGTACTTCGCGCACCCGTGGGCGCTGGGCCCGAGGGCGGCGAAGGAGGTGCTGTTCACCGGGGACCGGTTCAGCGCGGCCCGCGCCTACGAGTGGGGCATGGTGAGCCGGGTGGTGCCGCGCACCGAGCTCGCCGAATCGACGTTCGCGCTGGCCGAGCGGATCGCCCGGATGCCGCAGTTCGGGCTGGCGCTGGCCAAGCGCGCGGTGAACCAGTGCGAGGACCTGATGGGCCAGCGCGCCGGCATGGACTCGGTGTTCGGCCTGCACCACCTGGCACACGCGCACAACGCGGAGACCAGCCCGGACGCCTTGGCGGGTCTGGACGCCCGGTCGATGCGCGCGGACGGCTGAGGTGGACCTGACCCTGGACGCCGAGTCCCGCGCTTTCCGGGCCGAGGCAACGGAATGGCTGGCCGCGCACGCCCCGGGCCGGCTGCCGTCGCTGGACACCGCCGAGGGGTTCGCCGCGCACCGCGAGTGGGAACGCACGCTGGCCGGGCACCGCTGGTCGGTGGTGAGCTGGCCCAAGGAGTTCGGCGGCCGGGACGCCTCGCTGTTGCACTGGCTGCTGTTCGAGGAGGCCTACTACGTCGCGGGCGCTCCGGCCCGGGTCAGTCAGAACGGCATCTTCCTGCTGGCCCCCACCCTGTTCACGCACGGCACCGAGGAGCAGCGGCGCCGCCTGCTGCCGCCGATGGCCGGTGCGGAGGAGGTGTGGGCGCAGGCCTGGTCCGAGCCCGAGGCGGGCAGCGATCTGGCCGGGATCCGCGGCAGGGCAAGGCGAACCGACGGCGGCTGGCTGTTGTCCGGGCAGAAGACGTGGAGCTCGCGGGCCGCCTTCGCCGACCGCGCCTTCGGCCTGTTCCGCACCGACCCGGCCGCCGAGCGCCACCGCGGCCTGACCTACTTCCTGTTCGACCTGCGCGCCCCCGGCGTCACCGTCCGCCCGATCCCGCAGCTCGACGGCGAACCGGGCTTCGCCGAGATCTTCCTGGACGAGGTCTTCGTGCCGGAGGCCGATGTCCTTGGCGCGCCAGGGGACGGCTGGCGGGTGGCGATGAGCACCTCGGCCAACGAACGCGGCCTGTCCCTGCGCAGCCCCGGCCGATTCCAGGCGACCGCCCGCAAACTGGTGGAACTGTGGCAGCGCAAGGAGAACCCCGGCTTGCGGGACCGGGTGGTGGACGCCTGGATCGGGGCGCAGTCCTACCGGCTGCACACCCTGGCCACGGTCACCCGCCTGGCCGAGGGCGGTGCGCTGGGCGCGGAGTCCAGTGTGGGCAAGCTGTTCTGGTCGGAGCTGGACCTGGACCTGCACGAGACCGCCTTGGAGCTGCTGGGCGCGGAAGCCGAACTGGACGGCGACTGGCTACGCGGCTGGCTGTTCGCGCTGGCCGGGCCGATCTATGCGGGCACCAACGAGATCCAGCGCACGGTCGTGGCCGAACGCCTGCTCGGCCTGCCCAGGAGCCCGCGATGAGATTCGCCCTCACCCCGGAGCAGACCGAGTTCGCCAGGTCCCTGCACACCGCCCTGGACGCCGCCGTGGACCCGTGGCCTGCCCTGGTCGAGCTGGGGGTCCCGGCGCTGCTGATCCCGGAGCGGCACGGCGGGCTGGGCGCGGAGCCGGTCGACCTGGTGGTGGCGGTGGAGGAACTGGGCCACCACGCCGTGCCCGGCCCGCTCGCCGACACCCTGGCCGCCCTGCCGGTGCTGCTCGCCGAGCACCCGGAGCTGTTGGCAGAGCTGGTTTCCGGCACCCGGGCTTCGCTGGTCATGCCGCCCCACGCGCCGCACGCGCTGGTCGCCGACCGCTACTTCCACTTCGACGGGGACACCCTCGCCGCAGGCGAACCCGGCCCGGCCCAAGCCTCCGTCGACCCCCGCCGTCACCTCCACCACATCACGCCCACCAACCCCCTCGCCACCGGTCCCGCCGTCCGCGAAGCCGCCGCGCGGGCCTTCAACCTCGCCACCCTGGTCACCGCCGCGCAGCTGCTCGGCGCTGCCCGCGCCATGCTGGAGCTCACCCTCCGGCACGCCAAGTCCCGCACCCAGTTCGGCCGCCCGATCGGCGCGTTCCAGGCGGTCCAGCACCGCCTCGCCGACACCCACGTGGCCCTCGAACTGGCCCGCCCCCTCACCTACGCCGCCGCCCTCACCCTGACCGCCCGCGACGTCTCCGCGGCCAGGGTGGCCGCCGCCGAGGCCGCGCACCGCACCGCCAGGACCGCCCTGCAACTGCACGGCGCGATCGGCTACACCCGGGAGTATCCGCTCAGCCGCTGGCTCACCCTGGTCCGTGCCCTGCGCACCAGCTGGGGCACCCAGGACCACCACCGCGGCCGGGTGCTGGCCGCGCTCACGGAGGAACCATGGACCTGGGACTGACCGAGGAACAGCTGGCCCTGCGCGCCGCCATCCGCTCCGCGCTCACCCGTGGCCACCGGGAGATCGACCTCGGACTGTCCATTCCGGACACTTACGGCGGTCAGGGCGGCGGCCTGGCCGAGGTGGCGATCGCGCTGGGCGAGCTCCGGCTCACCCCCAACCCCCTGCTCAGTTCCACCCTGGCCGCCCAGGCGATCCTGGCCACCGGCAACCAGGAGGCCTGCGCCCGCCTGCTCCCCCGCATCGCGGCCGGCGAACCGGCGACCCTGGCCTGGACCGACCACAAAGGACACTGGAACGCCCCGGCCTGCGCCTACGACGGCATCCTGACCGGCACCGCGCACTACGTCCTGGACGGCGACCTCACCCTGGTCCTGGCCCGAACCGGCACCGGTCCAGCGCTGTTCCTGCCCAAGACCTGTTTCCGCGTCGACTCCAACGCCCTGGACCCCACCCGCCCGCTGGCCACCGTCGAATGCGCCGACACCCCGGCCGAGCACCTCGGCCCGGCCGACCCCGCCGCGCTCCGCGACCTGGCGGTCACCCTGCTCGCCTACGAGCAGGCCGAGATCGCCGCCGAAGCCCTGGCCCGCACAGTCGGCTACGCCAAGACCCGGGTCCAGTTCGGCCGCCCGATCGGCTCCTTCCAGGCGATCAAACACCGCCTCGCCGACCTGCACCTCACCGTGGAGACCGCCCGCTCGGCCGCCCTGCACGCCCTGCTCAACCCCGGCCCAGAACAGGCCGCCCTGGCCAAGGTGCACTGCTCGGAGGCACTGTCCACAGTGGCCGGTGAGATGATCCAGCTGCACGGCGGCATCGCGATCACCTGGGAGCACGAGGCGCACCTGTTCTTCAAACGCGCGCACGGCAGCGCCCAGCTGTTCGGCAGCCCGGAGCAGCACCTCGCCCGGCTCGCCGAACTCCTGGACTTCACACCCAGTCGGTCGGCCGAGGCCAGGTGACCAGCTCCTCCAACGGCCCCGACGGCTCACCGCCACCCTCGGTGGCCGCGTACCGCCCCCGGTAGAACAGCAGCGGCCGACCGTCGTTGACCGGTCCCAGCGCCCGCACCTCGCCGACCACGATCACGTGGTCACCGGCCTCGTGCTCGGTCCGCAGCACACAGTCCACCCAGGTCAGCGCCCCGGCCAGCAACGGTGATCCGCTCTCCGCAGGACTCCAGTCCACCCCGGCGAACTTGTCCGGCCCGCTGCGACCGAACACAGTGGACAGTCCCTGCTGCTCCCCGGCGAGCACGTTCACCGCGAACACCCCGGCCGCCCGGATCACCGGCAGCGACCGGGACTCCTTGCCCGCGCAGAACAGCACCAGCGGCGGGTCCAGGGACAGCGCGGCGAAGGACTGGCAGGCGAACCCGGCCGGTCCCGGCGCGGTCACCACGACCACCCCGGTGCAGAAGTGGCCGAGCACCGCGCGGAACCGGGCCGGGGTCAGTCCACTGTGCACGGTCACGACGGTGGCCCGCCGATGCTGAAGTCGTGGCCCCACAGGCTGACCGCGGTGCTCTCCCTGGCGATCCAGGTCTCGTCCTCCACCTGCCTGCCCTCACAGCCGTACTCCACGTCGAACCCGCCGGGGGTCTTCATGTAGAAGGACAGCATCAGGTCGTTCACGTGCCGCCCCAGGGTCGCCGACATCGGCACCTTGCGCCGCAGCGCCCGGTCCAGGCACAGCCCCACGTCGTCGGGCTCCGCCACCTCCACCATCAGGTGCACGATCCCGGACGGGGTGGGCATCGGCAGGAACGCGAGGCTGTGGTGGCGCGGGTTGCAGCCGAAGAACCGCAGCCAGGCCGGTTCCCCGTCCGCCGGCCGCCCGACCAGCTGCGGTGGCAGCCGCATCGAGTCGCGCAGCCGGAAACCGAGCACGTCCCGGTAGAAGGCCAGCGCGGCCGCGTCGTCGTGGGTGGAGAGCACCACGTGCCCGAGGCCCTGCTCGCCGGTGACGAACCGGTGCCCGTACGGGCTGACCACCCGCCGGTGTTCCAGCGCGGCGCCGTGGAAGACCTCCAGGGTGTTGCCGGAGGGGTCCTCGAAACTGATCATCCCGGTGACCCTGCGGTCGGCCAGCTCGGCCTTCTCCGCCGACTTCACCGGCACACCGGCGGCGTCCAGCCGCGCCGCCACCTCGGCCAGCTCGGCCTCGTTGGCCACCTCCCAGCCCGCGGCGGCCAGCCGGTCCCGTTCCCCGGGCAGGATCACCAGCCTGGCCGGGAAGTCGTCCATCCGCAGGTACAGCGCGGCCGGGTCGGCGCCCTTGCCCTCGACCATGCCGAGCACCTTGAGCCCGAACTCCCGCCACTTCGGCACGTCGGTCGCCTCGATGCGCAGGTATGCCAACGATCGGATGCCCATCAGTCCTCCCCGAGGAAGTGCAGCGCCAGCCGGTTGAACTCGGCGAACTTCTCCAGCTGCGCCCAGTGCCCGCACCGTCCGAACACGTGCAGCTGCGCGCGCGGGATCAGCTTGAGCGGCAGCAGCGCCCCGTCCAGCGGGTTGACCCGGTCCTCCCGGCCCCACACCAGCAGCACCCGCTGCCGCAGCCGATGCGCCTCCCGCCACAGCATGCCGTCCTCGAAGCTGTCCGGCTGCGAGAACGACTTGCCCATGGAAGCCATGGCGCGCAGCGACTCCGGCGCGCTCGCCACCGCGAACCGTTCCTCCACCAGCTCATCGGTGACCAGTGCCGGGTCGAAGACGAGGGTGCGCAGGAAGTCGGCGAGCTTCTCCCGGCTGGGTCCCGGCGGCGCGCCGAACTTGGCGAGCTTCTGCACGCCTTCGGTCGGGTCGGGGGCGAACACGTTGAGCCCCAACCCTCCCGGGGCCATCAGCACCAGCCGCCCGGCCCGTGCCGGGTGCCGCAACGCGAACCGGACCGCGGTGCCGCCACCGAGGGAGTTGCCGAGCAGGTCCGCCCGCCCGATGCCCAGGTGGTCCAGCAGCGCCAGCAGGGCGTCCGCGCTGAAGGTGAAGTAGTGCCCGGTGATCTCCGGTTTCGCCGAGTGCCCAAAACCCGGCTGGTCCAGCATGATCACCCGGTGCCGCTGGGCGAACACCGGCAGGTTGCGGCCGAAGTTGCTCCACGAGCTCGCGCCCGGTCCGCCGCCGTGCAGCAGCACCAGCGGCGGGCCGTCGGCAGGCCCTGCCTGGTGGTAGTGCAGCCGCAGCCCGCCGGCCTCGGCGTACTCGCTGGTCGACTCGAAGCTGTGCACCTGGGCGGTCATCAGAACATCCCGTCCCGCACCGGGATGCCCAGCTCGTGCTTGCCGAACATCACCAGCGCGCGTTCCAGGTCGTTGGCCGCGTGCGCCCGCGCGGCGTGCGCGTCCCGCCAGAAGCGCGGGATGGGCAGGCCGTTGTTGATCGCCTTGCCACCGGCGGACTCGAACAGCCGGTCGATCGCGGCGATCGCCCGCCCGGTGCCCATCACCTGGTCCCGCCTGGCCCGCAGCCGCAGCGTCACCGGGATCCGCTCACCGGCCTCGACCAGCGCCATCTCTTCGTCCACCGTGGACTTCAGCTGCTGCCAGGCGGCGTCGATCTCGCCTGCCGCCTCGGCGATGCGCACCTGCGCGAACGGGTCCTCGGCGGCCTTCTCGCCGAGATAGGCCGCCCGCAGCCGGGCCTTGGTGTGCCCGACGTGCTCCTGGTAGGCGCCGCGGGCCATGCCGATGATCGGCGCGGTGATCGCGTAGGGGTGCACGGTGCCGTAGGGCAGCCGGTAGATCGGCTCCGGGTTGGCCTCCTGGCCGGGGCACACGCACTTCGCGGTGTGGCTGAAGCTCAGGGTGCGGTGCTCGGGCACGAACACGTCCTCGACCAGGATGTCGTTGCTGCCGGTGCCGCGCAACCCGACCGTGTCCCAGACGTCCACAATGGAGTAGTCGGCGATCGGCAGCAGGAAGGTCCGGAAGTCCACCGGTGTGCCCTCCGGGCCGAGCACGAGTCCGCCGAGCAGCACCCAGGTGGCGTGGTCGCAGCCGGAGGAGAAGCTCCACCGGCCGCTGAACCGGAACCCGCCGTCCACCGGCGTGGCCCGCCCGGCCGGGGCGTAGGAGGAGGAGGCCAGGGTGTCCTGGTTCTCGCCCCACACCTCCTGTTGCGCCCGGTCGTCGAACAGGCCGATGTGCCACGGGTGCACGCCGAGCACCGAGGCCACCCAGCCGGTGGAGCCGCAGGCGGAGGCGATCAGCGCGACCGCCTGGTAGAACTCCAGCGGGCTGGCCGCCGCCCCGCCGTAGCGGGTGGGTTGCAGCAGCTTGAAGAACCCGTTCTCCTGCAAGGCCTTGATGGACTCGGCGGGGATCCGGCGCAGGTCCTCGGCCTCCTGCGCCCGGTCCCGCAGCGCGGGCAGCAGCTCGCGGACGGCGGCGGTCACCTGCTCGGTCATGACGTGATCCCGTTCTCTCGCTGGAGTTCCAGGGCGATGTCGATCAGCTGGTCCTCCTGGCCGCCGACCAGCCTGCGCTGGCCCGCACGGAGGAGGATCTGCGCGCCGGAGACCTGGTAGCGGCTGGCCACCTGGTCGGCGTGCTTGAGGAAGCTGGAGTAGACGCCGGTGTAGCCCATCACCAGGGCCAGCCGGGAGAGCAGGCACTCCTCGGGCATGGCCGGGCGGACCACGTCCTCGGCGGCGTCGGCGATGGCGAAGAAGTCGATGCCGGTGCGGAAGCCCAGCTTGTCGGCGACCGCGGTGAACGCTTCGGTCGGCGTGTTCCCGGCCCCGGCGCCGAACCTGCGCGCGCTGCCGTCGATCTGCCGTGCGCCCGCGCGGACCGCGGCCACCGAGTTGGCCACCGCGAGCCCCAGGTTCTCGTGCCCGTGGAACCCGACCTGCGCGTCCTCGCCGAGCTCCTCGACGAGCGCGGCCACCCGGTCGCTCACCTGTTCCAGCACCAGTGCGCCTGCCGAGTCGACCACGTAGACGCACTGGCATCCGGCGTCGGCCATGATCCGCGCCTGCTTGGCGAGGGCCTCCGGCGGCTGGGAGTGCGCCATCATCAGGAACCCGACGGTCTCCAGGCCCCAGTCGCGGGCCAGCCCGAAGTGCTGAACCGATATATCCGCTTCCGTGCAATGTGTCGCGATTCTGCATATCCGCGCGCCGTTGTCCCTGGCCGCCAGGATGTCGTCGGTGACGCCGACCCCTGGCAACATCAGGAACGCGATCCGCGCGCTGGTCGCGGTCTCGGCGGCAATGCGGATGAGGTCCTGTTCGGGGGTGTGGCTGAAGCCGTAGGCAAACGAGGAGCCACCGAGCCCGTCGCCGTGGGTCACCTCGATCACCGGTACCCCGGCCCGGTCCAGCGCGGCCACGATCGCGCGAACCTCCTCGCCGGTGAACTGGTGCCGCTTGTGGTGCGACCCGTCGCGCAGCGAGGTGTCGGTCACCCGGACGTCGATCACGATCGCACCTCCACAAGCTTCTCCCCGACCCGCGTCGCGGCGGCGGTCATGATGTCGAGATTTCCGGCATACGGCGGCAGGAAATCCCCCGCGCCCTCCACTTCCAGGAACACCGTCACCCGCGCCATCCCGCCGGTCGCCGGGCTCGGATCGTCGTACTGGGGTTCGTTGAGCAGCCGATAGCCGGGCACGTACCCGGCGATCTCCTCGGCCATCGCCAGCACCGAGGCGGTGATCGCGGCCCGGTCCGCGTCCTCCGGGATGGCGCAGAACACGGTGTCCCGCATGACCACCGGCGGATCGGCCGGGTTGAGCACGATGATCGCCTTGCCGCGTTCCGCGCCGCCGATCCGCTCGATGCCGCCGGCGGTGGTGCGGGTGAACTCGTCGATGTTGGCCCTGGTGCCGGGTCCGGCGGAGACCGAGGCGACGCTGGCCACGATCTCGGCGTAGCGCACCGGGACGACCCTGGACACCGCGTGCACCATGGGAATGGTGGCCTGGCCGCCGCAGGTGGTGAGGTTGACGTTGGCCGCGTCCCGGTGCAGGCCCAGGTTGACCGGCGGCACGATGGCCGGGCCGAGCGCGGCCGGGGTCAGGTCGATCGCGGTGATCCCGGCCTCGGCGTAGCGCGGCGCGTTGGCCCGGTGCACCGCGGCCGAGGTCGCCTCGAACACCAGCTGGGGCCGGTCCGGCTGGGCCAGCAGCCAGTCCACGCCGTCGGTGGTGGTCGCCAGGCCCAGGTCGGCGGCCCGTTTCAGCCCTGGGCTGTCCGGATCGATGCCTACCATCCACTGTGGACTGATCACCGGTGAGCGGAGCAGCTTGTACAGCAGGTCGGTGCCGATGTTGCCGGAGCCGACGATGGCGGCGGCCGCCTTGCTCATGCCGAACCCTCCTGGAAGCTCAAGGACACCGGGCCGAGTCCGGCGAACTCGGCCCGGAAGGTGTCGCCGGGGCGGGCGTCGTAGGCGCGGGTGCAGGAGCCGGGCAGCACCACGTCCCCGGCGCGCAGCCGGACGCCGAAGCCGGCCACCTTCCCGGCCAGCCAGGCCACCGCGGTCGCCGGGTTGCCCAGCACGGCGTCGCTGCGTCCCTTGGCCAGCACCTCGCCGTTGCGGGACAGCGTGGCCCAGATGCCGCGGATGTCCACATGGGACGGTGGCACGCGGGCCGCGCCGAGCACGAACGCGGCCGAGGAGGCGTTGTCGGCCACGGTGTCCGGCAGGCTGATCCGCCAGTCGGTGATCCGGCTGTCGATCAGCTCGATCGCCGGGGCCAGCGCGGCGGTCCTGGCCAGCACCTCGGTCTCGGTGCAGCCCGGCGGCAGATCCTCGCCGAGGATGAAGGCCACCTCGACCTCCACCCTGGGCCGGCAGAACCGGTCCGCGGCCACCGGTTTGTCCTCCGACAGGGCCATGTCGTCCAGGAGGTGCCCGTAGTCCGGTTCGGTGACGCCCATCATCTGCTGCATGGCCGCCGAGGACAGGCCGACCTTGTGGCCGAGCACCCGCCTGCCCTCGGCCAGCCGCCGCCGGATGTTGATCAGCTGGATCTCGTAGGCGTCCACCACGTCGATGCCGCGGTGGCTGCGGACCAGCGGACTGATCGGTCTTCGGTCGAGCTCGGCGGCGCGCAGCCGCTCGGCCGCGTCGGCGCGCTGGTCAGCGGTGAGCACCGGACCTCCTGGTGGCGGCGAGGTGGGCTCCGGCGCGGCGGCCGGAGAACACGCAGTCGGCCAGGGAAAGGCCGCTGACATAGGAACGCGAGCAGATGCCGACCGCGGACCGCCCGGCCGCGTACAGCCCGGCGATGGCCGAGCCGTCCGGCCTGCGCACCGCCCCGGTCCGCTCGTCCACCACCAGTCCGCCCAGTGGCAGCATCGGGCACGGGTTGAGCCGGTTGCGGATCGACATGTCCAGCAACGAGAACGGCGGCCGGAGCTCCCTGGACAGCTCCCCCGGCCGTCCGGTCGGGTCGGCGGCGCGGCGGCGCACCCGGTCGTGGTGGGCGGTGACGGTGGCGCGCAGCCCGGCCGGGTCGATCCCGGCGCGGGCGGCCACGGACTCCAGGGTCGGCCCGGTGACCCGCGCGGCGAGCTGCGCGTAGCCCTGGATCCGCTGGAACCACAGCGCTTGCCGCCGCAGCTGGCGGCGGGCCTGCGCCAGGATCTCCGCGTCCACCAGCAGCCAGCCGCGGCCCTGGTGCCGGGTGATCAGCGCCTCCCCGACGGCCGCGCCGTAGCGGGACTCGTCGATCACCCTGGCACCGGCGCGATCCACCAGCAGCCCGGACAGCAACGCACTCGGCGGGCTGAGGAACCGCCACGCGGACACCCGGTCCAGCAGTCCGGTCGCCGCCCCGGCCGCCACGCCGAGCCGGATGCCGGACCCGTCATCTCCCGGCGTGCCCAGGACGAGGCCGCCGCGGTAGTCCGGCGCGTGCTCGGCGAGCATGGCGCGGTTCGCGGCGAACCCACCGGCGGCGATCACCACGCCCCGGCCCGCGCCGATCCGGAGCTGCCTGCCGTGCCGTCGTTCCAGCCGCTCCGCCTGCCGGTGCAGGATCCCCCGCAGCCAGGGCAGGTACACCCCGGGCTTGGCCGCGTACCGGCTCAACAGCCGGTGTGCCAGGCGGATCCGGCGCGGCGCGCGGGCCAGGGTCCGGCAGGCCACCCCGGTGACCCGGCCGCGTTCGACGATCAGCCGTTCGGCCGTGGTCTGGGTGAGCACCCGCGCGCCATGCCTGCGCGCCGAGGCGGCCAGTGCGGCGAACAGCGTCGCCCCGGAGGTGCCCGGTCCCTTGGCGCGGTGGCCGCGCGGGGCGGGCACGGCGTAGCGGCGGAAGGCGCCGGAGTTCTCGCTGCCGGAGAAGTACAGGTAGTAGCGGTTGTCGGGGTAGGAGGTCTTGTACGGGCAGAGGCTGCCCTCGAACGGCACGCCCTGGCGGCGCAGCCAGTCCAGCTGGTCGGCGCTGGTGGCGCAGAAGCGGCGCAGGGTCTCCGGGGAGACCGCGTCGCCGACCTCCTCGCGCAGGTAGTCGTGCATGGCCTCGACCGAGTCGCCCACCCCGGCCGCGGACTGGATCTTGGTGCCGCCACCGGCGTAGACCACGCCGCCGGAGATCGCGGTGGTGCCGCCGCCACTGAACCGGTCCACCACCAGCACGTCCGCGCCTCCCGTGGCGGCCTCGATCGCCGCGCACGCGCCCGCCGCGCCGAAGCCGAGGACGACCACCTCGGCGCGCGCGTCCCATGTGGTGGACACCGATCCTCCCGAAGCCCGTGTGCAACACGTTCTCTTCGCTCGATCGCAGCAATCTAGGCCAACCATAGCGTCTTGCCCCGAAAAAACTATAACCTGTTCCAGTCTGATGTTCGAGGGAGGTGGTCATGGAGGTCGACCTCGTCGTGGTGGGCAGCGGGGCCGCGGGCCTGACCGCCGCGCTGACCGCGGCCAGGAACGGGCTGACCACGCTGGTGGTGGAGAAGTCCGCGCGCTACGGCGGTTCCACCGCCCGTTCCGGTGGCGCGATCTGGCTGCCCGGCAACTCCGTGCTGCGTGCGGCCGGGGTGGCCGAGCCGGAGGGTTCGGCGGCGGCCTACCTGGCGCACCTGCTCGGCGACACCGTGCCCGAGGCCCGCTGGCGGGCGCTGCTGGCGCACGGCCCGGACATGCTCGACCTGGTGCTGGCCAACACACCGCTACGCCTGACCTGGGTGCCCGGCTATTCCGACTACTACCCCGAGGCGCCCGGCGGAATGCCCGGCGGCCGAACGGTGGAACCGCGCCCGGTCAGTGCGAACTCCCTCGGCGGTGAGGTCGAGGATCTGGAGCCGCCTTACCTGTCCGCGCAGTTCGGGCTGACCGTGACCGCCGAGGACTACCGCTGGCTGAACCTGGTGCTGCGGCATCCGCGCGGGCTGCTGCGGGCGGCCAGGGTCGGGGCGCGCAAGCTGCGCGATGTGCTGCTGCGCCGGGAACCCGTGCTGTCCATGGGGCAGGCGCTGGCCGCCTGCCTGCGCTCCGGACTGGTCCAGGCAGGGGTGCCGGTGTGGTTGAACACGCCGCTGCGCTCCCTCGTCATCGAGCAGGACCGGGTCACCGGGATCAAGGTCGACGGCGAGCAGGGGGAGCAGATCATCTCCGCGCGACACGGGGTGTTGTTGGCCTGCGGTGGTTTCGAGCGCAACGACGAGCTGCGCAAGGCGCACCACCGGCAGCCCAGCTGCGCGGAGTGGACCGTAGGCGCGGAGGGCAACACCGGCGACGGCATCGAGGCCGCCCGCGGGCTGGGCGCGGCGGTGGAGCTGATGGACGAGGCGTGGTGGGGGCCGTCGATCCCGTTGGGCGGTGGCCCGTACTTCTGCCTCGCCGAGCGCACCCTGCCCGGCTGCCTGCTGGTCAACGGGGCCGGGCGGCGCTTCGTCAACGAGGCCGCGCCGTACGTGGACGCGGTGCACGCCATGTACCAGGACAACCTGCCTGCCTGGCTGATCTGCGACCAGCGCTACCGCAACCGCTACCTCTTCGCCGGACTCCCGCCGCGGCAACCGTTCCCGGGGCGCTGGCTCAAGCTCGGCGTGGTGCGCAAGGCGGACAGCATCGAAGCCCTCGCCGCCCAGATCGAGGTGCCCACCGAGGCACTGAAGTCCACTGTGGACAGGTTCAACGGGTTCGCCCGCAGCGGCAAGGACGAGGAGTTCTGCCGCGGCGAGTCCGCCTACGACCGCTACTACGGCGATCCCCGGCAACGCCCCAACCCGTGCCTGGGACCGGTGGACAAGGGACCGTTCTTCGCCATCCGCGTGGTGCCAGGCGATCTGGGCACCAAGGGCGGGTTGCGCACCGACGAGCACGCCAGGGTGCTGCGCGCCGACGGCTCGGCGATCCCCGGCCTGTACGCGGCCGGGAACACCAGCGCCGCGGTGATGGGCCGCACCTACGCCGGGGCCGGCGCGACCATCGGCCCGGCGATGACCTTCGGCTACCTGGCCGCGCTGGACGCGGCACGGACCAAGGCAGGAGGAAGCTGATGACCGATGCATCCGACGAGGTGCGGTTGATCGAGTCCGGCGCGCCGCCGACCCGGTTCGCCCGCGGCTGGCACTGCCTCGGCCTGGCCGCGACCTTCCGCGACGGCAAACCGCATGCGGTGGAAGCCTTCGGCACCAAGCTGGTGGTCTTCCAGGGTGGCGACGACCGGCTGCACGTGCTGGACGCCTACTGCCGGCACATGGGCGGGGATCTCAGCCAGGGCACGGTGAAGGGCGCGAGCATCGCCTGCCCGTTCCACGACTGGCGCTGGTCCGGCACCGGCCGCTGCGTGGAGATCCCTTACGCCAAAAGGGTTCCGCTGCGCGCGCGAACGCGGGCCTGGCTGACCCTTGAGGAGAACAAGCAGCTCTTCGTCTGGCACGACCCGCAGGGCAAGCCGCCGCCGGAGCACGTGGTGATCCCGCACATCGAGGGCGCTTTCAGCAGCGAGTGGAGCAACTGGACCTGGGACTCGGTGCGCATCGACGGCTCGAACTGCCGGGAGATCATGGACAACGTGGTGGACATGGCGCACTTCTTCTACGTGCACTTCGCCTTTCCCACCTACTTCAAGAACGTCTTCGAGGGCCACATCGCCAGCCAGTACCTGACCACCCGCGGCCGCCCGGACGTGGCCGCGGTGTCCAACTACACCGGCGACGTCGAGGTCAAGTCCGAGGCCTCCTACTACGGCCCGTCCTACATGATCAACCACCTGGCCAACGACTACAAGGGCACCGTGATCGAGACGGTGCTGATCAACTGCCACTACCCGGTCAGCGCCAACTCCTTCGTCCTGCAGTGGGGTGCGATCGTGAAGAAGCTGCCCGGCCTGACCGACGAGCACGCGGACAAGATCGCCGGGAAGTTCGCCCGCGGCATCGGCGTCGGCTTCCTGCAGGACGTGGAGATCTGGAAGAACAAGGCGCGCATCGACAACCCGCTGCTGTGCGAGGAGGACGGCCCGGTCTACCAGCTGCGCCGCTGGTACGACCAGTTCTACGTGGACGCCGAGGAGGTCACCGAGGACATGGTGCGGCGCTTCGAGTTCGAGGTCGACACCAGCCGCGCGGTGGCCGCCTGGCAGCGTGAGGTGGAGGAGAACCTGGCCCGGCGGGACGGCGATGGGCGGTGACCGCGCGGACTACCTCACCGGCGGGCTGCGCCCGTTCACCTGTCCCGGCTGCGCCACCGTGGTGCTGGTGAAGAAGAACAGCCCCGAGCACACCAGCGTGCAGTGGACCACCGCCACCACGGCCTGCCCGGAGCTGACCGGCCGCGACCGGCCGAGCGCCCAGGTCGTCGGTTGTCCCCGGTTGCGGGCCGGGATCGAGGCGGCGGTGGCCGAGGGCGGGCTGGCGGTGGGCGATGGCTGACCGCTTCCACCGGCTGCGGGTGGCCGCGGTGGTCGAGGAGACCGCGGACGCCCGGTCCCTGGTGTTCGAGCTGCCACCGGAGCTCACCGGGAAGTTCCGCCACCGGCCGGGACAGTTCCTGACGCTGCGGATTCCCGGTGAGCGCGGGGAGATCGCGCGCAGCTACTCGCTGTGCAACGGTCCCGGCGAGCCGCTGACGGTCACGGTGAAGCGGGTGGCCGACGGCTACGGCTCGAACTGGCTCTGCGATCGGGTATCCGCAGGCATGGAACTGGACGTGCTTCCGCCGGCCGGTGTGTTCACCCCGGACTCACTCGACGACGACCTGCTGCTGTTCGCCGGGGGCAGCGGGATCACCCCGGTCATCGCCATCGTCAAGGCCGTGCTGGCCAACGGTTCCGGCCGCCTGAGCTTGTTCTACGCCAACCGGGACGAGCACTCGGTGATATTCGCCGCCGAGCTGCGCGCACTGTGCGCCGCCCACCCGGACCGGCTCCAGGTGGTGCACTGGCTGGAGTCCGTGCAGGGCCTGCCGACCGTTCCCGCACTACGCGCCTTCGCCGCTCCGCTGTCCGCCAGGCGGGTCTTCCTGTGCGGACCGGGCCCGTTCATGACCGCCGTCGCCGAGGCCTTGTCCACTGTGGATATTCCTGAGGACCGGATCCACCGCGAGGTCTTCCTGTCCCTGTCCGGAAACCCGTTTACCGCGGCGCCCGAGGCGGACGTGGACGCCGCCGTGGTCGAGGTCGACCTGGACGGCGAGCAGCACACCCTGCCCTGGCCGCGGCAGCGCAAGCTCCTGGACGTGCTGCTCGACCACGGCCTGGCCGCCCCCTACTCCTGCCGCGAGGGCGCGTGCAGCGCCTGCGCCTGCCGACTGGTGGACGGCAAGGTGACGCTGGCGCACAACGAGGTGCTGGATGAGGAGGACCTGGCCGAGGGGATCATCCTGGCCTGCCAGGCCCTGCCCGCCGCCGACTCGGTCCGGATCAGCTACCAGTGACGGGAGCGCCATGCCCATCGACCCCGACCGCGCGATCGGCGCCGAGCTGCCACCGGCGGAGTTCTCCTGGACCGAGTCCGACGTGCTGCTGTACCACCTGACCCTCGGCGCGACCGAGCTCCGCTACGCCTACGAACCCGGCCTGCGGGTGCTGCCCACCTTCGGCGTGGTCGCCCCCACGCTGCGGATGACCGCCCCGCCCACGGTGTCCTACCCCGGCGTCGACCTGGACCTGGGCCAGGTGCTGCACGGTGAGCAGTCGATCAGCCTGCGCCGCCCCATCCCGGTGGCGGGCACCGCCCGACTGGTGACCCGGATCGCCGCGGTCTACGACAAGGGCGAGTCCGCGGTGATCGTGCAGGAGTCCACAGTGGACATCGACGACGACCCGTTGTTCACCACCCGATCCAGCATCTTCGCCCGAGGTGCGGGCGGTTTCGGCGGTGACCGCGGCCCGTCCAGCCGCTTCACCGCCCCCTCCGGCGACCCGGACGCGGTGCTGGACACCCCGACCCTGCCCCAGCAGGCGCTGCTGTACCGGCTCTGCGGCGACCGCAACCCGCTGCACGCCGACCCGGCCTTCGCCGCCGAAGCCGGTTTCCCGAGCCCGATCCTGCACGGGCTGTGCACCTACGGCATGGTCGCCAAGTCCGTTGTGGACAGTGTGCTGGACGGCGACCCCGACCGCCTGGTCAGCTTCAGCGCCCGGTTCACCGGTGTGCTCTACCCCGGCGAGCCGGTGCGCACCCGGCTCTGGCGGTTGCCGGCGGACTGGGTGTTCGTGACCACCGCACCGGACCGCGCGGAGGCCCCGGTGCTCACCGGTTCGCTCACCGCGCTGGCCGCTTGACCTCCACCATGCTGGAACTTCTACCGTCCGGGCCATGAGCTTCTTGGTGGTGGGAAACGCGGACGGGATCGCGGGCCTGGTCGAGCGGCTGCTCATCGAGGCGGGCGCGCCGGTGCGCCGGGTGGCGCTGACCAGCCCTGACCGGCTGCGCGCGGCGGTCGCCGGCCGGACCGCGGTGTTCCTCGACTGGCCGTACGACCGGGTGCACGCGGTGTTCCCGGCCGCGGACACCGCGGCGGAGGTAATCTCCGCGCTGGCCGGGCCGGGCCGCCGGATCGTCCTGCTGTCCACACACGCGGTCCGCGACGACGAACCGCCGACCTCCTTCCACGGCACCCTGGAACTGTTGCTGCGCGCGGCCACCCCGGACTGGACCGCGCTGCGGATGAGCATGCCGGCCTCGATCACCCTGGCCTGGGCGGAGGAGCTGCGCGCCACCGGCGTGGTGCACGGCCCGTACGCGCAGGCCGCCCGCACCCTGGTCGACGAGCGCGACGTGGCCGAGGTCGCGGCCAGGGTGCTGCTGGACGGCGGGCACACCGGCCGCGCCTACTACGTCACCGGGCCGGTCGCGCTGACCCACGCCGACCGCGCCCGCATCCTCGGCGAAACCTTCGGCGAGTCCTGGCGCTACCAGGAGGTCCCGCGCGCGGAGTTCCGCGAACGGCTGCTCGCCACCTGGTCGCCCGAGCACGCCGACGGCGTCCTGGACCACATGGCGCGCCAGGTGAGCGACCCGGAGCGGCCGACCGACGTGGTGGAGCGGATCACCGGCCACCCGGCGCGGTCGCTGGCCGAGTGGGCCCGCGCGCACGCCGCGGCGTTCAGCCGGTGAGCACCAGCGCGCTGGTCGGCACCCCGGTGCCCGCGGTGACCAGCACGTTGTCCACTGTGGACACCTGGTTGGCCGCGGTGCCGCGCAGCTGCCGGACCGCCTCGGTGATCCCGTTCATGCCGTGCAGGTAGGCCTCGCCGAGCTGTCCGCCGTGCGGGTTGACCGGCAGCCGCCCGTCGATCTCGATACCGCCGTCGGCGAGGAAGTGCCGCGCCTCACCGGGTCCGCAGAACCCGAGCTCCTCCAGCTGGAGAAGCACGAACGGGGTGAAGTGGTCGTAGAGCACCGCGACCTGGACATCGGCCGGGCCGATTCCGGCCTGCCGCCACAGCTGTTCGCCGACCACCCGCATCTCCGGCAGCCCGGCCAGCCCGTCGCGGTAGTAGCTGGTCATCACGAACTGGTCCGGCCCGCTGCCCTGGGCCGCGGCACTGATCACCGCCGGCCGCTGCCGCAGGTCCCGCGCCCGTTCGGCGCTGGTGACCACCAGTGCCACGCCACCGTCGCTTTCCTGACAGCAGTCCAGCAGCCGCAACGGTTCGGCGATCCACCGGGAGTCCTGGTGGTCGGCCAGGGTGATCGGCCGCCGGTGGAACCAGGCGTTCGGGTTGGTCGCGGCGTGCCTGCGCATGGCGACCGCGACCCGGCCGAAGTCCTCGGTGCTCGCGCCGTACTCGTGCAGGTAGCGGCGGGCGAACATGGCGACCATCGCGGCCGGGGTGGCCAGGCCCATCGGGTAGTGCCAGCTGTTGTCCACGCCGTTGGTGTTGGGCTGTTGCGCGGCCGCGGCGTGCGCCAGCCCGAACCGGGTGCCGGAGCGCTCGTTGAAGGCCCGGTACACCACCACGACCTCGGCGATCCCGGTGGCCACCGCCATCGCGGCCTGCTGCACGGTGGCGCAGGCCGCGCCACCGCCGTAGTTGATCCGGCTGAAGAACTTCAGCTCCGGCAGGCCGAGCTCCCTGGCCACCGCGATCTCGGCATTGCCGTCCATGGTGAAGGTCACCAGACCATCCACATCGGACACTCCCAGCCCCGCGTCGGCGAGCGCGACCTGGATCGACTCCACGGCCAGGCGCAGCTCGCTGCGGCCGGAGTCCTTGGAGAACTCGGTGGCCCCGATCCCGGCGATGGCCGCGGCCCCGGACAGCGGGCTCATGGCGTGCCTCCCAGCTCGATGCGGACCGTGCCGGTGACGTGGTCGCCGAGCCGGCAGCTGCCGACCACCGACACCACGAACCCGTTGTCGCCGAAGCTCTCCTCCACTCGCCCACGGAAGGTGAGCGTGTCGTAGGCGTAGCAGGGCACGCCCAGCCGGATGTTCACTCCGCGCACCCACACCCCCGGCCCGCCCCAGTCGGTGACGAACCGCTGCACCAGCCCGGTGGTGGTGAGGATGTTGAGGAAGATGTCCGGGGAGCCGCGCCGGATCGCCGCGTCCCGGTCGTGGTGCACGTCCTGGTAGTCGCGGGTGGCGATCGCGGTGCTGATGATGAACGTCGGGGTGACCTCGATGGCCAGCTCGGGCAGCTCCATCCCGGTGGCGATCATGCCTCCACCGCCCGCCAGGCCGGGATGGTGAACTCGCCTCGCCGCTGGAACTCCACCCGCACCGACTGTCCGATGTGGACTTCGCTGGGTTCGACGTCCAGCAGTTCGCCGACCATCCGCGGCCCCTCGGCCAGCTCCACCAGTGCGATGACGAACGGCCCGGTGTGCCCGGGGACCGCGGGGTGGTGGTGCACGACGAAGCTGTACACCGTGCCGTCCCCGCTCGCCACCACGTGCTCCGGCCGGAGCTCGCGGCAGCGCGGGCACATCGGCCCCGGCGGGTGCCGCAGCTCACCGCAGGCCCCGCACCGCTGGATCCGCAGCTCGCCGAGGGCGGTGCCGGCCCAGAAGAACTCGGTGTCCTTGCTGACCAGCGGCGGTATCCCGGCCGGTGGCAGTGGCGGTGCGGGCCGGTACTTGTAGACCCGGAACAACATCTCGGCGACCGCTTCGGCCCCGGCGTACCAGGTGTTGTGCACGGTGACGAACCAGCCTTCGCCGAGCGCGGTCCGCTTCGGCCCGGTGACCTGGTCCAGCCGAGTGGTGACGGCCAGGGTCTCGCCCGGTTCCAGGTAGCGGTGGTAGGTCTGCTCGCAGTTGGTGGCCACGATCGACGGATAGCCCGCCTCGTCCAGCACCTCCAGGATCTGCCCGAACGGGTCGGCGGGATCCCGTTGTCCACGCAGCCCCATCATGGTCCACACCTGCGCCATCGCCGGTGGTGCCAGTTCGGGGTAGCGCGGGTCGGTGTCGCCGAGGGCCTCGGTCCAGCTCCGGATCATCGGCTCGTTCACCGGGTCCCGGCCAAAGCGCAGCCCGCTCACCCCGGTGGCGGCGATCCGCTCGGCCGCCGCCCGCACCGCCTCATCACTGTCCACAGTGGACGTCATCCTGCTCCTCTCACCGTGGCGGCCTTGGCAGCCCGAGCCCGGCGGTGACGATCAGCTCCCGCTGGATCTCGTTGACCCCGCCGCCGAAGGTCAGCACCAGGTTCCGTTTCGCCTGCAGGTCCAGCCAGCGCAGCAGTTCCGCGGTGTCCGGTTCGGCCGGGTCCCCGTACCGCCCGACCAGGTCGAGCACGGTCCGCCCGACCCTGAGCACCAGTTCGGAGGAGAACACCTTGGTGATCGAGGCGTCCGCCACGTCCACCGCCCCCTCAGCCGAGGCGACCTGCCAGTTCAACAGCTCGTTGACCCGCATACCCGCCCGCGCGGATATCAAGTCCCGCTGTATATCCGCGTTGCCGGACAGCCCGTGCGCCGCGGCCCATTCGTCGAACCGGTCCAGCAGCGCGGCCACCCGCCCGGCCGGGCCGAGCATGACCCGCTCGTGGTTGAGCTGCATGGTGATCAGCCGCCACCCGGCCTGCTCCGCCCCGACCCGCATGCCCACCGGCACCCGCACATCGGTGTAGTAGGTGGCGTTGACGTGGTGCGCCCCGTCGCAGGTGATGATCGGCGTCCAGCTGAACCCGGGGTCCCTGGTGCCCACGATGAGGATCGAGATCCCCTTGTGCCGCGGTGCGGCGGGATCGGTGCGACAGGCCAGCCAGATGTAGTCGGCGTCGTGCGCCCCGGTGGTGAACACCTTCTGCCCGTTGACCACGTACTCGTCCCCGGCCCGCACCGCGCTGGTCCGCAACGCGGCGAGATCGGTCCCGGCCTCCGGCTCGGTGTACCCGATGGCGAAGTGCAGCTCCCCGGCCAGGATCCGCGGCAGGAAGAACTCCTTCTGCGCCGCGGTCCCCAGCGCCTGCAACGTCGGCCCGACCGTCTGCAACGTCACCCCCGGCAACGGCACATCCGCCCGCGCCGCCTCGTTGACGAAGATCTGCTGCTCCACCTGCCCAAACCCGCGCCCCCCGTACTCGACCGGCCAGCCCACCCCCAGCCAGCCGTCCCGCCCGAGCCGCCGCACGATGTCCCGGTACACCGGCCCGTGCCGCTCGGTCCGCAACACCTCCCGCTCCGCGGCCGTGACCAGCCCCGCGAAGTACTCCCGCAGCTCATCCCGCAGCGCCCGCTGCGCCGCACTCAGCTCAATACGCACGCAACGCCCCCAGGAACCGCACCAGATCCCGCCCCAGCGCGGAGAACCGGTGCAACGGATAGCCGACATCCAGCCCCAGCCCGCCATGCAGGTGATGACAGGTCTCCAACGCCCCAGGCAACCCCTCCCCCACCCAGTACCCAGCAACCGCAACATCCTCCCGCGCCGCCAGCCCCTCCCCGAGCTTCCAGCAGGCCGCCCTGGTCACCAACTCCACCGTCCGTGCCACGATCCGCACATCCGCGACCTGCATCGCCACCGCCTGGAACTCCGCCAGCACCCGCCCGAACTGCCGCCGCTGCCCCACATGCGCCACCGTCAACCCCAACGCCCCAGCCAGCAACCCCTCCCCCAAGGCACACGCCCCCACCACCGCGCACTGCCGCAACTCCTCCGCCACCCGCCCACTGCCGTCATCCCCCAGCAGCCCAACAGGTTCCGCCCCAGCCAACCGAACCGTGCACTCAGGTGACCCCGACGAAGACGGCGTCGCCACCAGCTCAACCCCCGGCCCCCGAGGATCCAGCACCGCCACCCCACTCCCCCCATCCGCAAGGGAGACAACAACAAGCACCCACCGAGCCCACTCCGCGAACGGCACCCCCACCGCCACCCCGGTCAACCCACGCGCCCCCCACACCACGTCCGTCCGCCCGACCGCCGCCGTCAAACCCCCACCGGCCAACAGCTGATCCTGCTGCGCCCCGGTCCCCAGCCGAGCCACCGGCAGCACCCCCAACGCCAAGTGCGCCAACCCCGGCGACACCACCCCAGCCCGCCCAAGCTCAGTCAGCAACGCGGCGGTCTCCAACACCCCAAGCCCAGACCCACCCAACCGCTCCGGCACCGCCAGCGACAACAACTCGGCCTCCCCCAGCCGCCGCCACAACCCGCCCCACGCCGAGCCCTCCTCCGGCCCCGCCCGCCCCGCGCCATTCCTCGACCCAGCCGGCCCCGCGCGATCCTCCAGCTCCGCCCGCCCCGCCCGATCCCTCGATCCTGCTCGTCCCGCGCCCTCCTTCGATCCCGCTCGCCCGGCGCCGTTTCCGAGCCCCACCAATCCCGCGCCATCCACCGTCCCGGCCGACCTCGCGCCATCCGTCGCCCCCGCCGCCCCCGCGCCGTCCTTCGCCCCTGCCCGCGCCGCGCCATCGTCCGGCTCCGCTCGCCCCGCGCTGTTCCCGAGCCCCACCAATCCCGCGCCATCCGTCGCCCCCGCCCGCCCCGCGCCGCCGTCCGCCCCCACCAGCTTCGCGGCGAGCTCCCCCACGGCAACCTGCGCCTCACCCAGCTCGAAGTTCACCGCCCCTTCCCCTCCCCGTCCCGAGGCAACCCCAGCACCCGCTCCCCCACCAACGTCAGCAAAATCTGCGTCGTCCCCCCGGCAATGCTCAAACACCGGCTCAGCAAGAACCGGTGCACCTCCCCCGAGTCCCCCACCAAAGCCCGCTCCCCCAACAACTCGGCCGCCACCTCCGCCACGTCCTGCCGATGCCGCACCCCCACCAACTTCCGCACCCCGGACTCCGCCCCCACCTCGCCCCCGGCCACCGCCCGCTGCGTAGCCCGCAAATCCAGCAACGACAACGCGAGCCCGTCCACCACCAACCCGCCAACCCGTTCCGCCACCACCGGATCCGCCAACAACCCGGCCTCCCCCGCAGCGGCCAGCACCTCCTCCACCGGCTCCCCCAGCGCCGACCCCCGGCTCATCGCCACCCGCTCATCGGCCAAGGTCCCGCGAGCCAACCGCCACCCATCCCCCGGCTCCCCAACAACATCGGCGTCCGCGACGAACACCTCATCCAGGAACACCTCGGCAAACCGAGTATCTCCGGTGATCTCACGTAACGGCCGCACGGATATACCGTCCGACTGCATATTCACCAGGAAGTACGTCAACCCCCGATGCCGCGGCGCCTCAGGATCGGTACGCGCCAAGCAGATCCCCCGATCAGCCCGATCAGCCAACGAGGTCCACACCTTCTGCCCGGACAGCAGCCACCCACCCTCGGTCCGCATCGCCCGGGTCCGCAACGAGGCAAGATCCGACCCAGCCCCCGGCTCACTGAACAGCTGGCACCACACCACCTCGCCGCGCAACGTCGCCCACACAAACCGCCGCCGCTGCTCCTCAGTCCCGTGCCGCAACAAGGTCGGCGCCGCCCACCCCCCGATCACCAGATCCGCCCGAGCCACCCCGGCCCGAGCCAACTCCTCCTCCACCACCAACTGCCCCAACGCCCCCAGCCCCCGCCCATACGGCCGAGGCCAATGCGGCGCGAACAACCCCGCCGCCACCAGCGCCGCCCGCCGCTCCCCCTCTCTTAGCCCGGCGATCCGCTCAACCTCCCGCCGCACCCCCTCCCGAAGCCCCACAGCCCCAACGGAGGCCCCAACACCGTCAGCACCCGCTGCCGCCCCGGCCCCGTTTCCAGCGGCCCCCTCTTTGCCGTCGCCAGCACCCCCAACGCCGTCATCATCCGCAGCCGCCCCGGCCCCGTTCCCAGCAGCCACTCCCTCCTGGCCTTCTCCGCCAGCGCCCCCCACACCGTCATCGCCGTCATCCCCACCGACCACCGTCTGCCCGTCCCCACCCCCCGAGTCCTTCCGCCCGTTCGCACCAGCCGCCCCTGCCCCCGCCGAGCCGCCGTCACCGCCCACCTCCGGCTGCCACCCCTCGCCCTCCCCCAACTCCACTCGCAACCGCCGACGAGTGCCCCGCCCCGCCAGCACCGCGGCCCGCTCCCGCCACCACACCCCACTCAGCAACTGCCGCAAGGCAAACGCCCGCCGAAGGTACAGATGCGCGTCGTGCTCCCAGGTGAACCCGATCCCGCCGAGCACCTGCACGCAGTCCTTCGCGTTGGCCACCGCCGCGTCCAGCGCGACCGCCGCAGCGGCCGCCGCCGACAACGACATCGCGGGCGAGGCCTCGTCCACCGCCCGCGCCGCGTCCCAGGCCACCGCCGCCGCCCGTTCGGACCGGCACAGCATCTCCGCGCACAGGTGCTTCACCGCCTGGAACGACCCGATCGGCCGCCCGAACTGCACGCGTTCGCGGGCATATCGTGTTGCGATATATACGCACTGCCGAGCTATCCCGGCCGCCTCCGCCGAGGCCAGCACCGCGGCCCGGTCCAGCACCGTCTCCGTGGTCAGGTCCGGCAGCACCCGGTCGGCGGGGATCACGGCCACCACCTCGACCTCGGCCAGGTCCCGCGAGAAGTCCGTGGCCGGCAACGGGCGCACCCCGGCTTCTCCCGGCGTCAGCAGGATCCAGCCGGTCTCCCCGCCGACCGGCAACAGCAGTGCGGCGTCCTCAACCGCTCCCAGCACCGGCCCGGTCACGCCGGTGACCAGCAGTCGTCCGGCGGAATCCCGTTGCGCGGTCAGTGTTCCCGGCGTCAGGGCGACCGCGGCGGACAGTCCACATGCGACGGCGGGCAGCAGTTCCCGGACACTCGGCTGGTCGGCGAGCACCAGCCCGGCCAGCGCGGTCGGCAGCACCGGCCCCGGAATCAGGGCCTCGGCGGCGGCCTCCAAGGCGACCGCCAGGTCCAAAACCGTGCCGCCCGCGCCACCGAGCTCCTCGGGCACGGCGATGCCGAACAGTCCCAGGTCGACCAGTCCTGGCCACAGCCGGCGCCAGGCCGGGTCGCCGTTCTCCTGCGCGCGCACTGCCGCGACGGCGTGACCGTCCCGGCCGTAGGCGAGCACGGACTCGCGCAACGCCTGCTGCTCCGCGGTGACCGCGATCGACACGACACCTCCAGCCAGACCGAAGATGTAGAACGTGTTTCACTTTGCCGCAAGGCAGCCCGAGACGCCACCCTCCACTCGGACGCACCAACAACCAGACCCGAACGGGCCAGCGCACACTGGGAGTTCACCGAAATAACAGGTAGGCTCAACCCGCAGAACTGGAACAAGTTTCGCCTTTGTCGTGATGTTAGCCTAAGTCCATGACGACTACGCCCAAGGCGCGCGCGGGCGGGGCCGAGGCACTGACCGGTCTCGCCGAGGAGGAGCTGGGCTCGGCGGCCCAGCGCGACCGGCGCAGGCGGATCATCGACGCGACCATCGCGCTCGCCTCCAAGGGCGGTTACGACGCGGTGCAGATGCGCGCGGTGGCCGACCGCGCCGACGTGGCGCTGGGCACCCTCTACCGCTACTTCCCGTCCAAGGTGCACCTGCTGGTCACCGCGCTGGCCAGGGAACTGGAACGGGCCAACCAGAAGATCGAGCGCGCCGCCATCCCCGGCGACACCGCCTACGACCGCGTGCTGTTCGTACTGCGCCGCACCACCCGCAGCCTGCAACGAGACCCGCTGTTCACCGAGGCGATGACCCGGGCGTTCATGTTCGCCGACGCCAGCGCCGCCGCCGAGGTCGACTCGGTGGGCCTGCTGATGGAACGCATGTTCGTCACCGCGATGGGCGGCGAACCGGACACCGAACGCAAGGCGATCGCCCGCGTCATCGGCGACGTCTGGCTGTCGAACCTGGTCGCCTGGGTGACCCGGCGGGCATCAGCCACCGACGTGGCGACCCGCCTGGAACTCACGGTCCGCCTGCTCCTCAAGGACTAGCGACCACGGCGAGGCCGGCCCCGACGAAAACGGGGGCAGGAAGCGAAAACTCCCTGCCCCCGACTACTCACCCACGCCGCCGATAGCTGAGGAAAAGCACCCCACTGTCGAACCGCTTCAGATCGGCCAGCTCAAACCGGTCCGGACTGAACCCACCATTGAACATCGGGATCCCCTTGCCCATCACCGTCGGGTGTTGCTTCACGAAGACCTCGTCGATCTCCGGCAGCAGCTCCGCGGCGAGCGCACCCCCGCCGACCAGGTAGATCCCCAGCCCTTCCTGCCGCTTGAGCTCCTTCACCTTGGCCAGCGCGTCCCCACGAACCAGCTCCACCGTCGGCGCGGCCTCGGTCAGCGTGGAGGAGAACACGTAGTGCTTGAGATGCAGGTAGGCATCCGGAACCCCTTGCGCGACACCACTTTCGTAGGACTTGCGCCCCTCCAGCACGGTGTCGAACCGGGTCAGCTCACCCGCGATCCCCAGCGCGTCCCGCGCCATGTACGGCAACGTGTCCCCGTAGTTCTGGAACAGGTACTCCATGTGGTCGCCCTCCATCAGGAAGTGACCAGTGGCCGTCGGGTCGCCCCCGCCAACCTCGGCGATGAAGCCATCCAGGGTCGCCGCCACAAAGTAAGTCAACTTGCGCATCTATTGTCTCCCCAGTCCATCCATGGGAGCGACCCTCACCCCCAACCACTGCAACCATAGTACTCTGCCCATAGTGGTTGCAACACCCAAACCGCCCCGCCAGCGCACCCACCCACCAACGCTAGCTGCGGCGTTGCCCCGACCGACCGGCGGTGCCGCAGCGCGCGGCGACGGGCAGCGGGCGGAGACGGGCGGCGAGCAGCGGGCGGTGACAGGTGCCGGGTGGCTGCGACGTGCCGCGGACGGAGGCATCAGACCACGGCACCGGTCGGCGGACATCGGATGCCGGGCAACCTGCGGCGGACACGGGGTGCGGAGGGCACTCCCCCGGGCGGCACCTCACCGCCGGGCAGCGCCCTACCGCCGGGCGGCACCTCACGTCACGGCCGCGCGGCGTCCTGCCGTCGGGCGGCGGCTCACTGTCGGGCGTCCGAACACCGTGCGTCTCCCCGCCACGCGCACCGCTTCTCTCTGCGGAACGAAACGATCAGCGGGTGAAGTTCCGCGGCCCGTTCAGCTATCAGCGAACTGGAGGCGTCAGTGCGGACGGCGGTCGGGCGGGCTGGGTCAGGGGTGGGGTTCGCGGTGACGGGTACGGCGATCTTGGGTCAGTTCGTGGAGGTAGGGGTGGAAGTCGACTTGGATGGTGTGGCGTTTGGAAGCAACGTAGCGCTTGCGTTGGGCGCGTTGGTACTCGGCGATCCACGACGCCTGGGCTTCGGCCAGGGGCATGATGGCACCCAGGGGTTGGATGAGGCCGATGAAGCAGAGGCCGGGGTGGTTTACCGAGGCGATTCGGCGGTACAGGCCGATGTGGTTGTCGACGGGCTTGATGATGTCCTCGTCCAGGAAGGGGAAGGTGATCCGGTAGCCGGTGCAGTAGATGACCAGGTCGACTGGTTCGCTGGTGCCGTCGGTGAAGTGGACCGTGCCGCCCTCGAACCTGGCGATGTTGGGGCGGATCTGGATGTCGCCGTGGCCCAGGCGACTGAGCAGGTCTTCGGAGACGGTGGGGTGCGCGGCGAAGAGTTTGTGCTGGGGGTCGGGCAGGCCGTAGTCCGACATCTTGCCGATCTTCAGTCGCAGGAAGGCGCCCAGCAGCAGGCGGCGGGCGAACATCAGCAGGGTTCGGGTCAGGAAGGGGCTGCTCAGGGTGAAGGTGTCGGCGTCGGGGAAGGCGGGTTCGGGCCCAGCGGGGGTCCCAGTGGTGGCCGTTGGCGACCAGGACAGCACGGAAGCGCTCGGTCTGCTCTGATCCGTCCACTGTGGACCGGGTGGTGACCTGGTGGCCGCCGCCGGGCTCGGGGCGGACGTTGGTCACCTCGGTCTGGAAGCGGATGTGGCGGTGCAGGGCGAAGTGTTCGACGAAGGAGTCGAAGTAGGCCGCGATCTGGGTGTGACTGGGGTAGTCGGGCAGGGTCGCCGGCATCGGGAAGCTCGCGTACTCCATCTCCTGCCGGGAGGTGTTGATGTGCAGCGACCGGTAGGCCGAGGGCATGCCGTTGTCGTAGCGCCAGTTCCCGCCCACCCGGGAGCCAGTCTCGAACACGTGAACTTGATCGCCCGCGCTTGGAGCACCTGGCCGCGGCGATCCCTGACGAACCCGCGCCGATGACACAGACCCACTGCATGATCATCCCCCTGAGGCTGTGACCGGGTGGTCATGGCAGCATCCTCTGCGCCGGGGAGCCAGGCCAAGACCGCGTCAACGGAGGCCGCAGTGCCCACTCAGACCTGGACGAACCTGCCGGGACCGCGCCGGGGCCGGGTGCTGGCCTCCGCTGTCGCGGAGTTCGGCAGGCACGGCTACTCCGGCGGCAGCCTCAACGTGATCGCGCAGGAGGCCGGGGTCGCCAAGGGCTCGCTGTTCCAGTACTTCACGGACAAGTTCGACTTCTTCCTGCATGTCACCGAGCACACCGCGCTGCGGGTGCGGGTGGCGCTGGACCCGTGGCTGGACCGGCTCGACCCCGGGGCCGGGTTCGCCGAGACGGTGCTGGACGCGGCGCAGGCGTGGATGGCCCACTTCGCCGATCATCCCGCCGATTGCGGCATGATCGCGGCGATCAACCTGGAGGTGGATCCGGCGATCCGCGCGGTGGTGCTCGGGCCGGTGCACCAGCGCTACCGGGAGGCGCTGCTGCCGCACTTCGCCCGCGCCCGCGAGCAGGGCACGCTGCACGCCGGGGCGGATCTGGACGCGTTGCTCGCGCTGTTCCTGTTGTTGCTGCCACATCTGGCGCTGGCACCGTTCGAGCCGGGGATCGACGGGGCGCTGGGGTTGCACGGGCGGCCGGTGGCGGAGTTGCGCGCGCAGGCCGCGCGGCTGATCCGGCCGGTGCTCGCCGGGTTCGGGGTGGTGGGGCAGACCGGCTGAGGCGGGGGCGAGGGCCGGGGGCGGCTGGCCGAGAAAACCGGGGCAGGCGCGGCGCGCCAGGTAGGGCGGGGACGGGCGGCCGAAGCGAGGCGGGGCGGGGGGCGGGGCAACTGGGCGCCAGCGGCGAGGCGCGCAGCGGGCGGGTGAGGCGGCACGGCAGGGCCGGTGAGGCGGCACCGGCACGCGGCCGGGCACGGCAGGCGAAGCAGCACGGCGGGCGGCGAGGCACGGGGCCGTCTCGCCGCGGGCAGGCCGGGCACGACGAGCGGAGCGGCATGGCGGGTAGCGCGGCGAAGCGCGGAGCGGCCGTGGGGGGCGGCGGGCCGGATGCGGCTGGTGAGCAGGGCACGGGTGCGGCCATCGGCGAATTGACCGGGGTGGGGGTGGCGTTGAGGATGGGTGAAAACGTATTCATTCGTCGGGTCGCCGCCAGCCCGGGAGGGAGCTGGCGATGGGGTCGTCTCGGCGGGACTTCTTGAAGGTGACCGGGCTGGCGGCTGGGGTCTGGTGCTGCCCGGTGCCGCGCTCGCGGACCAGGCTCGTGCCGCGGTTGATCCGTGGGAGGCGGTGCCTGGGATTCTGGCCCGGATCGTGCCGCCGTCGTTTCCCGCGCGGGACTTTCCCATCACCGGCTACGGCGGCAAGGGGGACGGCAAGGCGGACAACACCGCTGCCTTCCGGGCCGCCATCGCCGCGTGTGCGCAGGGCGGGGGCGGGCGGGGGGTGGTGCCCGCGGGGATCTTCCTGACCGGGGCCATTCAGCTGACCAGTAACGTCAATCTGCATATACAGTCCGGCGGTATAATCAGGTTCTCGACTGATCCGCAGAAGTTCCTGCCGGTGGTGCGGACCCGGTGGCAAGGGATCGAGTGCATGAACTACTCGCCCTTCATCTACGCCTACGAGGCGACCAACGTGGCGCTGACCGGCGCTGGGCGCATCGACGGGCAGGCGGGCAGCGGGCCGTGGTTCGACTTCGACCCGAAGCGGCAGCCGGACTGGGAGCAACTGCAGAAGCTGGCGGTGGAGGGCGTGCCGGTGGAGCGGCGGGTGTTCGGGGGCGGGCACTTCCTGAAGCCGAACATGATCCAGTTCTACCGGTGCCGGAATGTGCTGGTGGAGGGGCTCGACATCCGGAATCCGGCGATGTGGACCATCCATCCGGTGCTGTGCCGCAATGTCACGGTGCGCGGGGTCACCGTGTACAGCCGGGGCGGCATGGTGGACGGGGTGGATCCGGAGGCCAGTTCCGACGTGCATGTGACCGGGTGCACGTTCGACACCGGTGATGACGGGGTGGTGATCAAGTCGGGGCGGGACGTCGACGGGCGCCGGGTCGGGGTGCCCAGTGAGAACATCGTGGTGGAGAAGTGCGCGTTCCTGGGGCGGTGGGGCGCGATCGCGGTGGGCAGTGAGATGTCCGGTGGGGTGCGCAACGTCTTCGCGCAGGACATCACCATCCGGCCGGGGCCGAACTACAAGCGGCGCGGTGGCACCGTGGACGGGTTGCACGTGCGCGGACTTGTCGCTGACAAGATTGACCGGGGCGCGGTGTTCATCACGATGAACTACAGCCTGACCGGGCCTGGGTTCGGGCCGGTAGCTTACCCGTCCGTGCGCAACGTCACGTTGGACCGGCTCACCGTGCGCGGCACGCCGTGGGCGGTGCGCCTGGACGGCCTCGCGGAAAGCCACATCCAGGACGTCCGGGTCAGCGACAGCACGTTCACCGAGGTCAAGGACGCCGGCATCTCGATCAAGCACGCCGATCGGACCGTGTTCCGCAATGTGCAGGTGAATGGCAAACCGGTCCTCTGACGTGGCATTCTGCCCGAACGTTCGCACGATTGGGTGTGATGCGCGCCGAACCGCGTAAAGCTGGGAAGCCTCAGACGTCCCCCCAACGCACGCGACGGGCGAGACGGAAGGGCAGCAGTCATGCGCGAGGAGCACGCGGAGATCCGGACCACCACGATGTTCAACCTGCTGGTGGCGCCGCCGGTGCCGGTGGAGGTCGAACTGGGTTACTCGACCACCGACCCGTACGCGGTGCGCGCGGTGTTCAACCCCGGTGGCAGCCAGAGCGTGGAGTGGATCCTCGCTCGGGACCTGCTGGCCGACGGGCTGATCAGCGACAGCGGCGAGGGCGACGTCAAGGTGTGGCCGATCCCGGATCAGCTGGAGCTGGTCGTGATCGAGTTCACCACCCCGGCCGGGCACGCCCGGTTCACCGCTGACGCCGAGGAGCTGGCGGAGTTCCTCAACCGCAGCTACGAGCTCATCGCCCCCGGCACCGAGCACGAGTGGTTCGACTTCGAGCACGAGCTCACCCACCTGGGCAACGCGAACTGAGGGTCCGTTGCCCCTCGGGGTGAACAACGGCCTCGTTCGAGCGAACAACGGGTCGCGTCCTCCTTGGTCTGCCGGTGGCCACTTAGGTTTCGACAGACGAAGCCGAGGCCGGGAGGGCGCGGGGTGCTGTGGAACAGCCTGCTGATCGTGGGCGGGGCCATCGGAATCAGCGTCCTGGCCGCCTTCGTGGTGGACCGCTGCGTCTCTCGTGAGTCGCGGGCCCGCTACCACGACGTCTCCGGCCACTTCTTCGCCGCGGTCGGCGCCTTCTACGCGATCCTGGTCGCCTTCGTGGTGGTCGCGGTGTGGGAGGACATGGAGGCGGCGAAGAAGAACACCTACGTCGAGGCGAACGCGCTGCCGGGCCTGTACTTCGCCTCGACCGCCTTCTCCGACAAGGACAAGGCCGCCTTCCAGGACATCGCGGTCAGCTACGCGCGCACCGTGATCGTGGACGAGTGGCCGGAGCTGCGCGGGGGTCAGGCCAGCGCCAAGGTCGAGGACGTGGCCAAGCGGATGCGCCGCGCCATCGTGTCGATGGACGTGGAGACCGCGCGCCAGGAAGGCCTGTACTCGGCCATGATCGAGCGGGTCAACACGATCAACACCATGCGCCGGGAACGACTCAACGAGGCGCACACCTCGGTGCCCCGGTTCTTCTGGGCCGGGTTGATCGTGGGCGGGGTGCTGGTCATCGGGTTCGCGTTGTTCTTCGGCCCGCCGGGTTTCCTGCCGCACGCGCTGATGATCGCGGTGCTGGCCGCGCTGGTGTCGGCCTCCCTGTACTTCACCTACCTGATGGACCACCCGTTCCGGGGCGAGGTCGCGGTGACCCCCGAGGCCTTCCGCATCGCTTTGGTCCAGATGGGACAGACACCACCGTGAGAAGTCGAGGAGGAGCAATGCCAGCCCAATCCCGCCGTCCCTGGTTGCGGATCGCCGTGATCGCCGCGGTGGCCGCGGTGCTGCCGCTGGCCGCCGCCAGCGCCGCGCCCGCACCGGCGCCCCAGGATGAGACCATCGAGCTGACCGCCCAGCGCGGGGTGCTGAGCCTGCCCGCGACGCCCGCGGTCGGCGTGCCGTTCCTCGGCGGTGGCGACCTGCTCGACGCCGCGGGCAAAAAGGTCGGCGAGGGCTACTCCAGCTGCCTGATCGCCAAGATCGCGCTGCCCGCCGAGCTCACCGCCTACTGCACCTCGGCGTTCCGGCTGGAGAAGGGCGAGATCCACCTGTCCAGCCTGCGCACCTACACGCTGCTGCCCGGCCCCACGTTCAAGGACGGGCCGATGGCGGTGACCGGCGGCACCGGCGCGTACAAGAGCGCCCGCGGTGAGGCCAAGACCGTGAAGCAGGGCGGGGATCCGCTGGACCCGGCGAAGCCGGTGTCCTACAAGTTCACCATCACGCTCAGCGCCTGAGCGCCTCGACCAGGTCGCCGTCGGGAGTCACGACGGCGACCCGGTCGGCGGCCACGATCCGCAGCTCCGGTCCCCCGGCCCCGTGCCGCCACTGCCCGCCGGCCAGCGGCAGCGCGGCGATCCGCGGGGCCGGGCCGTGCGTCCAGTCGAGCCTGCCCGCGATGGTGTCGATGTCGGTGCGGGAGAGGGCTTCGCGCACCGCGGCGGGATCGGCCGGGTCGGCCGCGGTGCGCACCGCGTGGGTGGCCACCTCCAGCAGCGCGTGCGCCAGACCCAAGGGCGGCAGCCAGGATCGGCCGGTGTCGCGCCGGTAGGCCGCGGCCAGCTCCGCCGCGGATCGTCCGTCCACACTGGACGCACACTGGTGCCGGGGTGACCAGGCGACCACGGTGGCGACCCGGTCCAGCGCGGGGTGCTCCAGGCCGAACGGGTAGGCCAGCCAACGGGAGCAGGTGATCAGCCGCAGGTCCAGCGGGCCGGCGGCGGCGCTGAACCCGGCGAGGTCGGCGGTGGTGGCCGCGCTGCTGACGATGCGCACGCCCTCGGCGCGGAAGGCGGTGATGGCGGCGGTGTGCTCGGCGGCGGGTTCGGGGTAGCCGCCGGGGTCGACCAGCGGGCGGGCCTGGCGGGCCACCGGCAGGAAGCCCATCGCGGGGTCGCGGAGCGCGGCGCCTTGCGGGCCGTTGTTCCAGAGCAGGCCGACCGGGTCGGCGCCGGGGACGCGGGACCACAGGTCGGTGAAGGCGCGGGCGATGTCGTCCAGGCCCCAGCAGAAGTGGAACGCGCCCGCAGGACAGCTGGCGCGGTGCACCTGCCAGGGCAGCGCGGTGGACAGGAATGGCAGGCCCGCCTCGGTCGCGGCGGCGGCCAGTGCGGGCAGCACGGTGGTGCCGCCCAGCGCGGTGACCAGCCGGACTCCGTTCGCGGCCAGTTGCCGGATCGCGCGCCGTGCACCGTCCACTGTGGACTCGTGGTCGGCGGTGCGGAACTCGATCGGGCGGCCGTGCGCGGTCAGGGCGAGACCGCGGAAGTGGTCGGTGGCATAGGCGAGCGGGTCGCCCAGCGGGGCCAGGCGACCGGAGCGGGGCAGCGCGACCCCGATCCGCGGCGGGTCAGTCACGGGCCTTGCGCAGCTCGCGGATCTCGGCCCGGAGTGCCCGCAGCTCCAGCAGCACCGCCTGGTCGTCCTCGCCGGCGCGCGGTTCCGGGATGGTGGCCTTGTGCTCGGCGGCGATCTGGGACTCCATCGCGCTGACCATGGTGGCGATGAACAGGTTCAGCACGGTGAAGGTGCCCAGCAGCACGAAGCCGACGAAGAAGATCCAGGCCAGCGGGTACTCGGTCATCACCTCGCGCATGACGTCGGACCAGGCGTCGCCGGTGATGATCTGGAACAGGGTGAGCATCGAGGCGCCCAGGTCGCTGAAGTAGCCGCCGGGCGCGGTGCCGTAGAGGTTGGTGGCCATCACCCCGGCCACGTAGAGCAGCAGGGTGAGCACCGCGACGATGGAGAGCACCGCGGGCACCGCGCTGAGCAGGGCGGCCACCACCCGGCGCAGGTTGGGCAGCACGGAGAGCAGGCGCAGCACCCTGATGATGCGCAGCGCGCGCAGCACCGAGGAGCCGTGCGCGAAGGGGGCCAGGGAGATCAGCACGATGAGCAGGTCGAAGCAGCTCCACGGGTCGCGGAAGAACTCCCGCCCGTGCGCGTAGAGGCGTAAGGCGAGCTCGACCACGAACACGCCCAGCGCCCACTGGTCGACGGTGTCCACAATGGACCCGTACTTGCGTTCGATGGCGGGCACGGTCTGCAGCCCGAGCACGATCGCGTTGATCACGATGACGGCGACGATCAGCTGCTGGAACCTGGTCGAGTCGACGAGGCCGCGAACCCTGCTGCGCAAGCGGATCCCTTCCCGGACTGGGGTGAGTTGCGGCGGAGCCTAACTCGTCACCCGGTCCGGGCGTGCTTTTCCCTGACGCTGCCGCACTTTCCGGTGAATCCTGCGCGGCTGCCCTCAAGTCAGCCGATGCGGTCCAGTTCGCGGGCACGGGTCTCCGGGGCGGCGAAGGCCAGCCACAGCACGGACACCGCCACCGCGGCGCCCACCACCAGGAAGGTCAGTGGCAGGCCGAGCAGCGGCCACAGCAGCGAGCCGAAGATCACCGGCACGAACCCGGCGCCGATCCGGCTGACCGTGGAGGCCCAGCCGAACCCGCTGGCGCGCAAGGCGGTGGGGTACACCTCGGAGACGTATGCGTAGAGCGCGGGAATGGTCACCTGGATCAGCAGGCCGTAGGCGCCGATCCACAGGTAGGCATAGCCCGGCAGGTCCAGTTGCAGGGCGAAGAGCACCAGCGCCAGCGCGGCCAGTGGCGCGCTGGCGCCGATGACCCACTTGCGGCCCACGGTCTCCACCAGCCAGGCCGAGATCAGCACCCCCAGGACGCCGACCGCGGTCATCAGCGTGGTGACCATGAAGGCCGCGTAGTCCCCGTACCCCTGGGCGCGCAGGATGCTGGGCAACCAGGTGAGCGCGCCGTAGTAGAGCACGAAGACGGTGAGGAAGACCGCCCACATCGCCGAGGTGGTCCGGGCGCTGTGCGTCCACAGCGCCCGGAGCTGGCTCAGCATGCTGGTCATGGACAGCGTGGGCACGGCCTGTTTTTCCGGCAGGGTCCAGGGTTCCGGCGTGGCTCCGGTGCGTTCGACCAGGCGGTCGATCACCGCGCGGGCCTCGGCGTCGCGGCCGCGGCGCACCAGGTACATCGGCGACTCGGGCACCGAGAGCCGGACCCAGAACACCAGCAGCGCGGGCAGCACCATCACCAGCAGCAGCAACCGCCAGTCCCGCAATGGCAGCAGCGCGGTGGAGACCAGCCCGCACAGGGTGGCGCCCAGCGGCCACCAGATGTCCAGCGCGGTGAGCACCCGGCCGCGGACCTTGGCCGGGGTGAACTCGCCAACCAGCGCGTAGTCCACCGGGATGCAGCCGCCCAGGCCGATCCCGGCCAGGAACCGGAACACGCAGAAGGTCACGTAGTCCGGGGAGGCCGCCCCGGCCACGGTGAACACCGAGAACATCAGCAGCGTGAGGCTGAAGGCCTTCTTGCGGCCGATCAGGTCGGCGATGCCGCCCCAGGCGAAGGCCCCGACGGCCATGCCGATCAGGTTGGCGGTGCCGACCCAGCCGCGTTCGGCGGTGGAGAGGTTCCACTCGGCGCCGACCAGGGGGATCAGGTAGCCGTTGAGGGCCACGTCCCAGGCGTCGAACATGAACCCGAGCCCGCCGATGAGGAAGATCGTGCCCTGGGTGCCCCATCGCCACGGCAGTTCCTGCACCACCTGGTCGCCTGTTTTCACGCCGAGCAGTCTCTCAGGTCCCCGCGTAGGTGCCGAAGCTCCACAGGTGGCCCTCGGGGTCGCGGACGGTGAAGCCGCGGGAGCCGTAGTCGCTGTCGTCGATGTCGCGGATGAGCTCGGCCCCGGCCGCGGTGGCGCGGGCCAGCACCTCGTCGGGCTTGGCGGTGACCACGTAGACCGAGCCGTGCGGGCTCCAGCAGACCTCGCTGTCGCGGCGGGTGCCGAGCATCACGCCGCCGCCTTCGGGCCAGGCGAGCTCGGCGTGCTGGACCTCGCCGTCGGCCTCCCCCGGCACGACCAGGGTCTCGGTGAAGCCGAAGGCGGTGGTGAGGAAGCGGATCGCGGCCGGGGCGTCGGCGTAGGCCAGGCCCGGCCACACGGTGGGAGCTGGTGTCGTCATGCGCTCAGCCTGGCGGGGGCAGCTCGCCGGGGTCTTGATGGAATGGAAGCTCCGCGGCCAGCCAGGCGGTCGGGGTCAGGCCGCTGAAGGCCCGCCAGTCCCGGCTCAGGTGGGCCTGGTCGGCGTAGCCGGCCAGCGCGGCCACCTCGGCCAGTGCCGGGCGGTCCGGGGGTGTGAGCAGGGCGCGGGCGTGCTGGAAGCGGACGATCCTGGCCAGCACCTTGGGGCTGAGGCCGAACTCGCGGGTGAAGCGGGCGCGCAGGTGCTGGCGGCTCCAGCCGACCTCGGCGGCCAGCCCGGCCACCGCGACCGGGCCTTCGGTGAGGCGCCGCCAGGCCCAGCCGAGCTCGGGCGCGGGGATCGCGGCGGGGCGGGCCACCCGGTCCAGCACGTCGGTGAAACAGGTGAACCGGTCCGCCCAGGTGCCTGCCGCGCGCAACCGCTCCAGCAGCTCCTGCGCCGGTCGGCCGAGCAGGTCGGCCAGGGGCACGTCCAGTCCGGCGAGCTCGCCGGCGGGCAGGCCGAACAGGGCGCGGGCGCCCAGCGGGGTGAGGTCGGCCTCGACGCCGAACTGCTCGCCGTTGTGCTCGACGGTCATCGGGGTCTCGTGCAGGCCGCCGACCAGCGCGGGGTGGCGGCGGGCCGGGCCGGGCCCGTCGCGCAGGTCGACGGTGCCGGCGAGGGTGGCGATGAAGGTGAGCTTGCTGGAGGGCAGGCCGCGGTGCACACCCGGCGCGGACCGGACGTGGTAGCCGATGTAGCGGTTGACCAGCGGGCGCAGCCGGGGCGGCGGCAGCCCGATCACCTGCTCGAACTCCTCCACCCGGTCAGCCTAAGGCGAACCGCCTAACGTGGGCGCATGAAGGTTGCCACGACATTGGGGTACTGGAGCGCCGGTCCGCCCGCCGACGCCGGGGAGATCGTGCGGATCGCCGATGAGCTGGGCTTCGAGTCGGTGTGGACCGCCGAGGCCTACGGCAGCGACGTGCTCACGCCGCTGGCCTGGTGGGGCTCGCGGACCAGCCGGGTCAAGCTGGGCACCGGGATCGCGCAGATGTCCGCGCGGCCGCCGACCACCCTGGCCATGGCCGCGATGACCCTGGACCACCTGTCCAACGGACGGGCCGTGATCGGCATCGGCGCGAGCAACCCGCAGGTGGTCGAGGGCTGGTACGGGGTGCCGTACCCGCGGCCGCTGGAGCGGACCAGGGAGTACATCGAGATCATGCGCAAGGTCATCGCCAGGGAGGGGCCGGTGACGTATGAGGGCAGGCACTTCCAGCTGCCCCTGGACGGTGGCAGCGGGATGGGCAAGGCGCTGAAGTCGACGCTGCACCCCTTCCGCAAGGACATCCCGATCTTCCTGGCCGCGGAGGGGCCGAAGAACGTCGCGCTGGCGGCGGAGATCGCGGATGGCTGGCTGCCGTTGTTCTTGTCCCCCAAGACCAGTGACGAGTTCCGGGTGTCGCTGGAGGAGGGGTTCGCGCGGCCGGGGGCGCGGCACACCAAGGACAGTTTTGAGGTGGTCGGCGGGCCTTACTCGATCATCGTGAACGACGATGTGGAGGCGGCGGCGGACTGGTTGCGGCCGGTCATCGCGCTCTACGCCGGGGGGATGGGGGCCAAGGGGCTCAACTTCCACCACAACGTGATCGCCAAGGCCGGGTGGCACGCGGAGTGCGAGCGCATCCAAGACCTCTATCTGGCCGGGGACAAGCAGGCCGCCATCGCCGCGGTGCCCACCGCCATGGTCGAGGACTTCGCGATCATCGGGCCGCTGTCGAAGGTGCGGGAGGAGATCCAGCGCTGGAAAGAGACGGTGATCACTACGTTCTCGATCAACACGCTGCAGACCCAGTACCTGCCGCAGCTGGCCGAGTTCGTGCTGGGCTGATCGGAGTTTTTCCAACGCTGTAAGCCAGTCGGGCGGCCACCAGACGACGACTCGACTAGCTCTGATGGGTGCCCTCAGTTGTGCTTCGGCCCGAGTTTTGCCATCCTGCCCCTGACTGCGCGATCGTCCGTTCCATCCCCCCGGGCGGACGGATGCGTCAAGTCGATGCGGGGAAGGCGTTCTATCCGTCTTCCTGCGCCCAGGTCGCCGGCCGCGACTTCCTCCCCCCTAGGTCCCGGCCGGCGACCTGCCGCTCTCCCGGACCCTGCTCGCGCTTTGCGCTTCGCCGGGTCTCGGCAGGGGGTTTTCTGGGGGCGAAGCCCCCAGGCCCCACCCGGGGGCGCTGCCCCCGGACCCCCGCTCGTTGGCTGGGAGTCGCTGAGAGTGGGGTTTCGCCAGTGGGCGCGCGCCTCTCGCTGCCTGTCTTCCTGCCCAGCTCTTTTGCTCTTTCGTTCTTCTCTTCTTCTTGTGTCGCAACTGTTTTGGAGCTTCTGTTCGAAAAGGGGGCGGGGCGGCTCGGGGCACGCAAGCGACCCCCAGTCGCTTGGTGCCGGCGAGTCGCCCCGTCCGGTGTGGGTCCCGGTGCTGCGGGGCTCACGGGTTGCAGCTTAGGGTCAAATCGAGCGCTTTTGCAACACAGTGGAACAAGATGGTGCTAGTTTCCACTTCAGTGTTCTCAAGGGAGGTGGGTCGTGCCAGAACGGGAAGTGCCAGGACAGCGGGCGTCCGACGGCGTCACGGCTGCTCGGTCCGCCTTCGTGGAACGGCTGCGCTATCTCCTGGAGCACCATCCCGCCGGGCCGCACACGCCGGCCGAGGTGGCCGCGGGGACCGGGTTGTCGCAGTCCGGGATCTACGCGCTGCTCTCGCCCAAGGCCAATCCCACCGTGGAGACCATGGCGACGCTGGCCTCGTTCTTCGGGGTTCCGCTCGGGTACTTCGTGGACGAGCAGATCGCCGAGCGGACCAGGGCCGAGCTGGGGCTGCTCAGCCGGTTGAAGGACGCCGGGGCGCAGAAGGTGGCGTTGCGCTCGACCTCGCCGGGCACCATGGAGTCGGCCTCGCTGCCCGAGCTGCTGGACCTGATCGGCGCCGCGGTCGAGCAGGCCCGCCGGCTGAAGGAGACGGACGGCCCTCGACGGCCGGATGAGTCCCCGACAGAATGAAGGTCGCCAGGTGGCGTCGCGGGGACGCCGGGCAGGAAGGCGACTCGGGGTTGCGGCGCACATACCGGGAATGCGCGGACATCGTCAACGGGCTGGCTCTGCCGCAGCCCTTCGATGTCCAGGTGCTCTGCGACCGGGTGGGCGACGAACGCGGCAGGCCGATCTTCCTCGCGCCGATCAGCCTGCCCACCGGTGGGCCGTGCGGGTTGTGGATCAACACCGATCCGGCCGACTACATCTTCTTCGAGGCCGACACCTCGCCGCTGCACCAGCGGCACATCGTGCTGCACGAGCTGGGCCACCTGCTCTGCGACCACCACGCCGCGCCGGTGCTGACCCCGGACGCCTCCCGGCTGCTGATGCCCTCACTGGACCCGGCCATGGTGCGCAGGGTCCTTGGCCGGGGCTGCTACTCGGCGGTGGAGGAACAGCAGGCCGAGATCATCGCCTCGATGATCATCCAGCGGACCAGCGCGTGGACCGCGGAGCCGGTGCGGCCGGTGCCACCGGAGGCCGCGGAGCTGGTGCGCCGGATCGAGCGCGCCCTAGAGCGATCGGTGAACTGAACTGGACGCCGTCAGCCTGGTCCTGCCGCCACTGTGCGCGCTGGTGTCCCTGATCGCGCTGCTGTACAAGCTGCGCGACCTGCGCCGCGACCGGCGGGAACCCGGGCTGCTCGCGCTGTGCGCCACCTTCGCCATCCTGACCGTCACCTACACCCTGTTCATCCCGGCCGTGTGGGCCTGGGTGGACCGGCTGCTCGGCGTGCCCAACATCGGCGGGATCATCAACCAGGGCATGGTGATCCTGCTGACCATGGCGCAGCTGAGCGTGGTGCTGCGCTGGTCCGACCCGCCAGGGGTGGCCTGGCCGCGGATCCGGTTCCGGCTGTGGCTCTACGGCCTGGTGCTGGCCGCGATGGCGGCGCTGTACACGCTGGCGGCCACCACCAGCGTGCAGGACGACTACTTCGCCCTCTCCCTGGTCCGCTCGCCGTACTACCAGGTCTACATGGGCCTCTACCTGAGCGCGTACACCCTGGGCCAGGTCGACGTGATGCGGCTGTGCTGGCGCTACGCCAAGGTCGCCGGGCGGCCGTGGCTGCGCCGGGGGCTGCGGATCGCGGCGGCCTCCTCCGCGCTGGGGCTGGTGTACTCGGCCGGGCGGGCCGCCGACGTGGTGGGCGGACTGCTGAACTACAGCGGCCTGTGGTGGGAGCCGGTGGTGCGGGTCAGCGTCGGGCTGGCCGCGCTGCTGAAGGTGGTGGGCTGGACCATTCCCGGCTGGGGGCCCCGGCTGTCGGTGGCGCTGGGCGCGCGGGACCGGCGGCGGGCGCTGCGCGAGCTGACCCCGCTGTGGCAGGCCCTCTACCGCTCCGCCCCGGACATCGCGCTGGTGGACCCGCTCGGCGCGGGCATGCGGCAGAGCCTGGAGTTCCGGTTGTACCGCAAGGTGATCGAGATCAGGGACGGGCAGCTCGCGCTGCGGCCGTACCTGGATCCGGAGGTCGCGGAGACCGCGCGGCGGATCGGCGCGGAGGCCGGGCTGAGCGGGCGGGAGCTGGACGTCGCGGTGGAGGCGGCGCGGCTGCGGGTGGCGCTGCGGGACCAAGCCGAGGGGCACCGGCCCGAACAGTCCGCGCCGCTGACCGGGGACAGCGGGGGCGACCTCGCCGAGGAGCTTTCCTGGCTGCGCCAGGTGTCCAGGGCGTTCAGCGGCTCGCCGGTGGTGGCCGCGGTGCTCGCCGGGTCCAGCAGGGAACACGCCTGAGCGGCGGTCCAGCCACGATCACTCCGTGATGTGAGGACGGTCACGGTCCGTATGTGCGGTTCCGGACACAATGTCGTGATCATCAGGAGCAGGCTGTGCCCCGACCACCACGCCGTTGTTCCGGAGTTCCGCATGAGCGAGCCGCCGCCGTTCCTCCCGCCCTACCGGGCCGTGCTGGTCGCGGACAACCGGGACTACGACGGTGACGGACCGACCGGGCAGCGGCTGGACGAGTCGGTGCCCGAGGTGCTGCGCGCGACCTTCGACCGCATCGGCCAGCCCGGCCTGTGGCGGGAGTTAGCCTTCCAGGACAGCTCGGCGCACGGCCACACCCTTGGCCTGGACACCCGCTACCTGCCCCTGCTGGTCGAGCCCTACCTCCAGGCCCTGCGCCGCGAACTGGCCGCGCGGAGCCGCCACACCCGCAGCTATCCGCTCCGCCTGCGGGTCAGCCTCGGCGTCTGCCCGCTGCCGACGGCCGGCGCCCCGGCCAGGGTGGAGGCGCACAACCTGATCAACGCCCAGTCGGTGCGCAACCTGGCCCGCCGCGCCGACCCCACACCGGCCTTCGTGGCCGCGATCCTGTCCGAGCGGGTGTTCAACGACGTGGTGCGGGCGGGCTACACCCGGCTCTCACCGGCGGAGTTCACCAGGACCGAGGTGCGGGTGAAGCAGTACCACGGCACCGGCTACCTGCACCTGCCGAGGGAAGGGGAATGAGCCCGCGCCGCGGCTTCCGCGCGATGGTCACCGAGGCCGTGTGGGCGGAGCTGCTCGCGCTGGGCACGCCGCACCGGTTCCGGCCGCGCGCGGAACTGGTGCGCCAGGGCGGCTTCGGGGAGTTCCTGTTCGCGGTGGCCGAGGGCCGGATCAAGGTGCTGCACCGCAACGAGGACGGCGAGCAGCTGCTGATGGCCATCCGCGGTCCCGGCTGCCCGAGCGGTCGCGGCTGCCCTTCACCCAGCAGGAGCTGGCCACCGAGCTCGGCCTCTCCCGCAGCAAGGTCGCCGCGGTGATCGCCGGACTGCGGGCCGGCGGCGTGCTCGGCGCGGGCCCTCGGCTGCGGGTCAGCGATCCGGTCCGGCTGCGCGCGTGCGCGGACCGGTCCGGACCCGATCATCGCGATCTGTGACGCCAGTCACGCCCATTGTGTCCAGCGGTGGACAAACTCCGACGGCGGGCCCGGCGACGCTGGGCCTGCACCGGTCTCGGTCACCCCCCAATCGGCGAGCACACTCTGGAGTCATCAGCATGTCCGCATCCCCGCCCCGTGACCTGCCGCCGTACCGCGCGGTGCTCGTGGTCGACATCAAGGACTACAGCGGTTACCAAGGGGCCGAGCACCAGTCGCTGAGCGAGCAGGTGCCGGAGATCCTGGCCGCCGCCTTCACCCGGGTCGGCCGCCCGGAGGTCTGGGCGGAGAAGAGCTTCCACGACAGCACCGGCGACGGGTACGCCGTCGGCCTGGACCCCCGGCACCTGCCACTGCTGATCGACCCGTTCCTGGGCGGCCTGCAACGGGAGCTCTCCGCCCGGCACGAGCTGGCCACCGGCGCGGCGGCCCGCTCGCCGGTGCGGATGCGGGTCAGCCTCAGCGTCGGCCCGCTCACCGACAGCGGCCGCAACGTGGTGGGCGACGGCAAGGGCGAGCACCGGGTGGAGGCGCACCGCCTGGTCGACGCGCCCGCGTTGAAGGAGCTGCTGGAGCGGACCAACCCGATGCGCACCTTCGTCGCGGCGATCCTGTCCGAGCGGGTCTTCCAGGACGCCGTGGCCACCGGCTACACCGGTCTGGACCCCAGCGAGTTCACCCCGGCCGAGGTGCGGATCAAGCAGTACCGGGGCACCGCCTACCTGTACCTGCCACACCACTCCGGCGATGTGCTGGCCAACGGCCTGGTCACCGCGCCCCGGCACGAAACCTCGGCCGAGGAGATCGTCGCTCCCGCACCCGCCGCCACCGAGGGGAACCGGAGCCGGGGCGGGATGGGCGATCTGCGCAACGTGAGCGGGACGATCATCGCCGGCAACGACGGCTCGGTGCGCACCGGCGGGCGACGGTGACCGAACAGTCCACTGTGGACCGCAGCCGGGGCGGCATGGGTGATGTGCACGACGTCAGCGGGATGCTGATCACCGGCAACGACGGTCCGGTGCTGACCGGTGGCGGCACCCTGCACGTCACCTACAACCAGCTGCGGGAAGGCCTGGACGACCGGCCGCAGCGGCACCGCTGGGTGTCGCCGGAGCGGGTCGGCTGGCTGCGCGGCCGTTTCGTCGAACCGAGGGGTTTCGCCGAGGCGGCCGCGCGGCTGGCACGCGCGGGCATCGTGTTCGTGCACGGCAGCCCGGGCTCGGGGCGACGGAGCGCGGCGATCATGCTGCTCGCGGGCGCCGCGGTCACCGGCGACATCCGGGAGATCTCGGTGGCGCCGGGCGAGGCCGAGCTGTTCGACCCGGACGTCGTTGACGCGGAACGACTGCTGCTCGATCTGTCCACTGTGGAACCACCGGAGCTCGCTCAGGCCGGCGGTCTGCTCGACGTGCTCACCGGCCAGGTCCGCCGGGCCGGCGGCGCGCTGGTCGTGGTCCTGCCTGCGCGGGCAGGCCCGCGGACAGGCGACTTCTTCGGCGACCAGCTCGCCGAGATCCTGCTCGAACCGGGGCAGCGCAGGCGGTTGCTGGAAAGTCACCTGCGCGCCGGCGGGGTCGCGGTGAGCGCGGCCGATCTCGACGATCCCCGCCTGGTCGCGGTGCACCAGGCGCACCCCGCCGAGGAGCTGGCCCGGCTGGCCGAGCTGCTGGCCGCGGAGCGGCCCCGGCACGAGAGCTTCGCCGGCACCGTCGAGACCGCGCTGGCCGCCTACCGGAACTGGGCCGAGGAACTGGGCGAGCGGTTCCGGGAGCACACCGATCCGCGCTGGCGGGCGCTGATCGTGACCGCGGCGCTGCTGGAGGGCGCCCGGATCGAGGCGGTGCACCAGGCCTGCTCGATCCTGCTGGCCCGCACCGGGGACCCGGTTCCCGAGCAGCACCCGCTGGCCGCCGAGCCGCTGACGCGGCGACTGGCCCAGGTCGGCGCGGTGGTGCGGGGAGACCGGGTGTGGTTCGGCAAGCTGGCCTACGGGGACGCGGTGCTGCACCACGTGTGGCGGGAGCTGCCGGGGCTGCGCGAGGTGCTCACCCACTGGGTCGAACGGCTGCCCACGGCGCCGCGCACCATGATGTCGGCCGCGGACCGGCGGCGGATGGCCGACCGGTTCACCGAACTGGCGCTGCACTCCGGCGAACGGACCGACCTGCGCTGGCTCACCCGGCACTGGGCCGACTCCAACAACCCCAGGGTGGTGCCGCTGGCGCTGAGCACGCTCCGGCTCTCCATGTTCGACCGCGCCGCGGGCGGCTACTTCCGGCAGATGCTCGCCGAGTGGTCCCGGGTGCCCAGCAGTTCGCCCAACCGGGCCAGAGTGGTCATCACCGCCTGCGCCGAGGTGCTGAACGAGTCGCACCTCCCCCTCGCCTTGGCCATGCTGCAGAACCTGTTGGCGCACCAGGACTCGGCCGTGGTCGCCGAGGCGCGCGAGCTGCTGCTGGGCATGGCCGTGACGACCTCCGCGCGGTTCGCGGTGCTGCGGCGGGTGACCGAGGCGATGGCCAGGGGCGACGGGCTGGAGGCCGGCACCTCGGTGTTCGGCGTGCTGACCGCGCCGCCGGAGCTGTTCGCCGCGGACGGCGTCTCGGTGCCGCTGTGGTCCACGCCGGGGGTGCGGGAGCTGCTGCTGACCGGGTGGCGAGCCGTGTTCGGGCAGGAACCGCGGGCGGAGACCGTCGAGGCGGTGCGGGCCTGGCTGCGCCTGGTTGACGGGTCCATTGTGGACGGTGATCGGATGCCGTCCCTGGTGCAGTTGCTGGTGGATGCCTGCGACGGTGACTACCGCCTGCTGGCCGTGCTGCGGCGGATCACCGCGGACTGGGTCGCCGACGCGACCGAGCAAGTCCCGGCCGGCCAACGGGAATGGGTGCTGGCCTGGGTGGACGAGAAGATCGAGGACGCGCAGGACAACGCCTGGACGCGGACCTTCGGCGAGGGGAGTCTTGGTGGTTGAGTCAGTCCGGTCCGACCTGCCGCAGGGGTGCCTGGGCCCGTTCACCTCGTGGCTGCGCAGGGCGAGTCAGCCACCGCCGCCGCCCATGCCGCATCCGGTGCGGGGCATCGAGGTGCGGGACTGGCAGCTGCCCAGTTCGGTGCCCGGCGTCGACTTCCACCTGACCGGACAGATCTTCTGGCAGGTGCTGGCGGGCAAGAGCTTCCACCCGGACCTGGAGAACCTCGCGCGGCACGCGATCCACCAGCGGGTGGCGTCGGTGACCTCCGCCGGGCACCCTGCCCACCACGTCTCACTGCGGATCCGGCTCAACACCGAGCTCGGCGAGTCCATGGTGGATCCGACCGGGCGGATCGCGGCCCGCGCGGAAGGCCTGACCCTCTCCCTGGCCGACGGCGCGCTGGAACGGATCCAGCGGTACCAGGACCTGTTGCTGGCCAAGGCGGTCTGGGACCTGGAGTCACAGCTGGAGCGCGACCGCACCCGGTACTTCCGGCAGGAGGTGCTGCCCGACACCAGTTCCGCCGCCGCCTGGTGGCTGGCCCGCAACCCGGACCGCACCGGCGAGGCCGCCGCCATGGTCGAGCACCTCGGCCACTGGGTGCGCGCGGTCAACGGCCCCGGCGACCCGGAGCCCGCCCCTGCCGGTACGCCGCTGACGGCCGCGGTCACCGAGCTGGCCGCGGACATGGACGAGTCGAGCCGCCAGCTCTTCGTCAACCACCTGGCCCGCGTGCTCGAGCAGTACGGGCGGGTGCGCGCAGGCGCCGAACTGCGCCGGTTGTCACCTCAGGTGACCAACGGCAGCCACGCTCCGCCACGGTGACTCGGACGCGGGGCTGGCATCCGGGTTAGGCGGGCCGTTGCGTGACACATGTCACGCTCGCCAGGCGTGCCTGACGCGAGACTGCTCCGGCGGGTCCATTGCCGAGGAGGGTCGTTCATGACCGGATCCACACAGGCACGCCGGCCGGTGGGGCCATTCGCCGGAGTCGGCACCTGGTGGCGTTCTCGCCAGTTGCGCAAGGAAGAGGTGGGGGCGGCGGCGCCGCCGGTGGCCACGCCGGCCAGGGTGGCGCGGTATGAGGTGGCCGCCTGCCGGGTGCCGAGTGCGACCGCGGAGTTCGCGTTCACCTTCTCCTGCACCGTGCGGTGGCGGCTGGTGGGCGCCGCGGACGGGCCCCGGCATCCCAATCCGGCCGGGGTGGCGGTGAACGCGGTGCTGCACCGGGCGATGGCCATCTCCGGCGCGGCCGAGCTGACCGAGGGCGAACGGGTCAACGCGGAGCTGGCTGCCGAGCTCGGCACGCCCAAGCCCGATCCTGGCGGCTGGGTGCAGTCCTGGGCCGAGGACATCGGCCTGTCCGCCGACGCCGAGGACCTGAGTCTGGTCACCCAGCTGCAACGATTACGCCGCAAGCGGCTGGCCTGGGCGGCGGAGCGGGAATGGGAGTGCGACCAGCGGCAGTACCTGACCGAGAGCGTGCTGCGTGATCCCGGTTCGGCGGTGGCCTGGTGGCTGGCCCGGCATCCCGAGGAGATCGAGGAGGCCGTCCGCCTCGTCGGTCCGCTGGCCCGGCTGGTCTCCGCGGTGCACCAGACCGAGGTGCACCCGCTGTACCGCGACTTCGAGCCACGCCACCAGCTTCCGGGGCCGAGGGCTCAGGAGGGCTCCTCGCCGATCACCGGTGGCGGCACGGTGGGCAGGTCGTCCAGTCCGTAGATCTCGTCGCTGAGCCTGCGCACCTTGCTGGTGTGCTCGACGTCGTCCTCGGGCCTGCGGCCGGGATGCGGCGGCGGGAGCAGCGAAGGGCCTGGGGCGCCTGGTTTTCCGGAGGCGGGGTGGGTGGTTCGCCGGCCGGTCGAGGCGGGGTTGCGGGACGCGGGCGGTGGTGGCTGCGGGGATGCGCCACCACCGCCCAGCGTGCCGAGAAACCCTGCCGTGCCACCGGATCCGGCGGCGAGTCCGCCGGATCCCGGGCCGCCGCCGGGACCGTGGCCGCCCAGCCCGCCGCCGGATCCCCCGCCGCCGAGGCCGCCGAACCCGGTTCCCGGGCTGCCGGGGATCGGCAGGTCCGGGCGGAGGCCAGTCGGGCCGGCCTGCGCCCGGGTGCCGTCCTCGGGACCGGTCGAGTGGCCGGGACCGGGGTGGGCGGGATCGGGGTGGGCGGCGGGTTCGGTGGTGGTGGGTTCGGTGGTGGCGGGCCCTGGTGGCCGGCCGGGGCTGGCCGGCTGGTCCAGTGGTGTTTCCGGTGGGCGGGTGCGGCCGGGGTCGCGGGCGGGTGGGTCGACGGGCGGGGGTTCGCGGCGGTCGCGGTCGCCGGGCGGGGGTGGGGTGAGCGGGGTGGTCTCGACCGCGATCCGGGGCGGGTCGGGCAGGGTGGGCACCGACTCCGCCTGGACTCGCGCGGCGGCCTCGAAGGCGTACAGGGCGCGGTTGGCGGCGTCGTCGCGGGCCTTGTTGGCGGCCAGCTGGGCGTGCATGTCCTGCTGGATCTCGATGAGCGCCACCGGGTTGAACACCGTGTCGGCGAAGCCGGGCTGGCGCACCTGTTCGGCGGACTCGATCTTCGGCTTGGTCTCGGCGAAGTCGACGCCGTGCGCGGAGACGCCGGCCAGGTTGGTCTCGGCGGCCTTGAGCGCGGTCATCGCCCAGTGCAGGGACGGCCGGGCCGCGTCGAACATCGCGGTGGCCGCCGCGCCGTGCCAGTCCAGGCCCAGGTCGGTCAGCGCCCGCGCCACCCGCTCCCGGCACTCCTCGGCCGCCACGTGCATCGCCCGCAGCGCGTCCGCGGGCTCGCGCACCGCGCCGCTGCCCGCCCCCTCCTGCATCCAGCGGTACTTCTCCTCCAGCGGATAGCCCTCGAACCGGTTGTGCCGTATCCGCGGCTCCTCGCTCATCCCCGCCCCCTTGTCATCGTTTTCCGCGCAGCTCCACCAGGTTCCGGGTGGCCAGCTCCGCCATGGCCACCGCGCGCTGGCACAGCTCCGCCGTGGTCAGCGGCACCGGTTCGGTGTCGTAGGAGTACTGGATGCCCAGCCGCTGCCCGTCGGCCACGCTGACGTCGACGAAACAGCCGCGGTCGTCGCTGACCAGCCGGTTCTGCACCGCGGGGAACCCGGCCACCTCGACCAGCTGGACCTCCAGGTTGGTCGCCCCGGGGCGCAGCCAGGCGTCCGCGCCTTCCTGCGGCACCGGCGTGACCCGGTAGGCGTAGCGCGGCTTTTCCCCCGACCGGGAGAACCGGCAGCCCTTGTTGTCGAACCGGTCGCCCGCCTCGGCCGCTATCACGAAGTCCACGCCGAGGTCCCTCCGCTGCGCCGTGGTGAGCAGCGCGCAGACCTGGTCGCCCATGAACCCGTCCAGCCGGATCTCGCTCGGCCGCGCGGACACCGCCGCCTTGGCCGCCGCCGCGTCCATCGGCATCGGCGAACCGGGCACCGAACATCCCGCGAGCAGTACCAGTGCCACCATTCCCAGTGCGCGAAAGGCGATCATGGCCGGTACCGGCTCAGCGATTCGGCGATCTCCGTCTCGGTGAATCCATAGGCCTCGGCGGCGATCTTGAGTTCCACCGCCGCGTCCAGCAGGGTTTGGCTGTACTTCAGGTACTGGCAGTGGATGGAGTCGGGCGCGCGGACCAGTTTCCAGCTGTACACCTGCGCGGTGTCCTTGCTGACCGGGTCGCCGCCGCAGGGTCGCAGCCGAAGGTTGTCCCGCAATGCTTCCAGCCGGTCCCGGAGCCACTCCCCTTCGCGGTGCAGCACCGCGAACGCCGCGAGCACCTGTTCCCGGCTCACCTGTACCCGGTCATCGCTCCCCACGACTACCCCCCGATTTACCCCGATTACGATGAGTAACCGTAAAGAGGGCAAAGGGTGGGGACCGTGACAATTTGCACAGAACCCGGGGCTTCACCCGAATTGACGCATTACCCGCAATTACTTGTTTGGTTTGGCAAAATGCGCCCAACAACCCAGTGCCACCACCGCGAGCACTTCGGTCAGGGCCAGTCCCCGTTCCCACAGCCCTAGCGGGAAGAACTCCCACCAGCGCGCGCCCAGCGGCCCGTAATAGGCGATCACCGCCACGATCGGCGGGAACCACAACAGCGACACCAGTCCCAGCCACCACACCGTCCTGGCGAAGCTCCGCGAGGCGACCTCCGTCAGCCACGGCCGCGCCAGCAGCATGGCCGCGATCGGCAGGCCGAGGAACGCCAGCGCGCTGCCCACGCGGTGGATGTCGCCGCTGAGGCTGGGGCCGACCGACCAGTCGTGCTTCGGGAACAGCACCACCATCACCAGGCCGATGACCCACATCGCCAGGAACACCGCGGCGGGCGAGGCGGCGCGGGTCAAACCCTTGCGCACCAAGCCGATCAGGATGACCGCGGAGCCCGCGGCGAGGATCAGCAGGGCGGAGTCGAAGACCCAGCGCTGGTCGGTCAGGGCGTAGTGGCTGATGGTGCGGAACAGCGGCGCGGAGGCAGGCAGCAGGTCCAGCAGGCCGACCAGCGCGATACCGGCCAGCACCAGCACGGTGCCGATGGCGCTCAGGGGCGCGGCGGCGCCCAGCACCCGTTCGGGGAGGGGTCTGGGCGCCGCCGCGGCGGCGGTGCGCTCGGGCTCCGTCGGCACTGGGGGAACCTCGGGAGACAGCACGCGCACCTCCGCGGCAGGGCGCCGGGGTCTGCACTCCGCCGGCGCCGGGTTGTTGTGCTCGGTTGCCTGAAGAACGCGGCGGCGGCCGGACATCGTTCCCGGTCGCGGCTGTCGATAACCTGAAGACAGTGGACCCCCGTGCGACCGAGGGCGCGCTGGTGACCCGGCCGAGCCCGCTACCAGCGGTGATGTCCGCAGCGGAGTATCGGCCGGGCGGCGACTGGCGGTGCGCGAGGACACCCCGGAGTCGCGACGGCGCCGCCGGCCGCGGGGTCGACCGGGTCAAGCCCGGCCTGGTGGCCGTTGCGCGGCAACGACTCCGAGGTCTCCCGGCTGGTCGAGGGGTGGCTGACTCAGCCGACCGCGGCCGCCGCGGCCCGGCCCGCCGTGCGGCCGGAGAACAGGCAGCCGCCGAGGAAAGTGCCCTCCAGCGAGCGGTATCCGTGCATGCCGCCGCCGCCGAAGCCCGCCACTTCACCGGCCGCGTACACCCCGGGCAGCGGTTCGCCACCGGCCTGGAGCACCCGGCCGTCCAGGTCGGTCTCCAAGCCGCCCAAGGTCTTGCGGGTCAGGATGGACAGTCGCACCGCGATCAGCGGGCCCGCCTTGGGGTCCAGCAGCCGGTGCGGGCTGGCCACCCGGATCAGCTTGTCCCCCAAGTAGTTCCGGGCGCCGCGCAGCGCGGTCACCTGGAGGTCCTTGGTGAACGGGTTGGCGATCTCCCGGTCCCGCGCCAGCACCTGACGCTCCACATCGGACAGTTCGATGAGCGGTTCGCCGCCGGTGAGCTCGTTCATCCGGCGCACCAGCGCGGGCAGGGTGGACTCCACGATGAAGTCGACCCCGTTGCGCTTGAAGGCTTCTACCGGTCCCGGCGCGCCCGCGCGGGCCCGGCCGATGACCTGTCTGACGCTCTTGCCGGTGAGGTCGGGGTTCTGCTCGGAGCCGGAGAGCGCGAACTCCTTCTCGATGATCTTCTGGGTGAGGAGGAACCAGGTGTGCTCGTGCCCGGAGCGCATGATGTGCTCCAGGGTGCCCAGGGTGTCGAAGCCGGGGAACAGCGGCACCGGCAGGCGCTGCCCGCGCGCGTCCAGCCACAGCGAGGACGGGCCGGGCAGGATCCGGATGCCGTGCCTGGCCCAGATCGGGTTCCAGTTCTGGATGCCCTCGGTGTAGTGCCACATGCGGTCCGGGTTGATGATCCGCGCGCCCGCGGCCTCGGTGATGCCCAGCATCCGGCCGTCCACGTGCGCGGGCACGCCGGAGAGCATCTTGGCCGGCGGGGTGCCCATCCGCGCGGGCCAGTTGCGGCGCACCAGGTCGTGGTTGCCGCCGATGCCGCCGGAGGTGACGATCACCGCCTGGGCGTGCAGTTCGAACTCGCCGATCGGCACCCGGGAGCTGCCCTCGCCGCGGGCCACCGGGCTGGGTTCCAGGACCTGGCCGCGCACGCCGTCGACCACGCCGCCGGTGACGCTCAGCTCGTCCACCCGGTGCCGGAACTTCAGCGTGACCAGGCCGCGCTCGACCGCGGCGCGAACCCGCTTGACGAACGGGGCGATCACGCCGGGGCCGGTGCCCCAGGTGATGTGGAAGCGCGGCACCGAGTTGCCGTGGCCGTTGGCGTCGTAGCCGCCGCGCTCGGCCCAGCCGACCACCGGGAAGATCTGGATGCCCTGCTGCTTGAGCCAGGCCCGCTTCTCCCCCGCCGCGAACTGCACGTAGGCCTCGGCCCACCTGCGCGGCCAGTAGTCCTCCTCGCGGTCGAAGCCCGCGGTGCCCAGCCAGTCCTGCCAGGCCAGCTCGTAGGAGTCGCGGATGCGCAGGCGGCGCTGCTCGGGCGAGTCGACCAGGAACAGGCCGCCGAAGGACCAGAACGCCTGGCCGCCCATGCTCGCCTCGGGCTCCTGGTCCAGCAGCAGCACCCGTCTGCCCGCCTCGGCCAGCTCGGCGGTGGCGACCAGACCGGCGAGCCCAGCGCCCACCACGATGACATCGGCATCGGCAGCCATTGACGACCCTTCTCCCGGAGCGGGATGACGCGGACCAGCCGATCATGCCGCCTCGCCAGCCCGCGGCCTAGCACCGGAAGCGGATTTCTACCCGCGAGTAGCGCGCCGGACGGCCGGCCCGCGCCTCAGGGGGTCCAGGACTTTTCCAGGACGGCGACCAGGGGGGCCAGTTCGGGGAGGGTCTGGGCCTCGGCGAGGGCTTCGGCCAGGGCCTGGTCGTGGGTGGGGCGGGCCTGGTCGACCAGCTGCTGGCCGGTGGGGGTGACCTCGGTGTAGATGCCGCGGCGGTCGGTCGGGCACAGGTAGCGCTCCAGCAGGCCGCGCTCCTCGAGGCGGGTGACCAGGCGGGTGGTCGCGGACTGGCTGAGCACCACCGCGTTGGCCAGCTGGTTCATCCGCATGTGCCAGCCGTCCTGGCGGGACAGGATGGACAGCACGCTGAACTCGCGCACGGACAGCTCGTGTCCCTTCTGCAGCGCGCGCTCCAGCTTGTCCTCGATCCGGCCGTGCAGGGCGGCCAGTGTGCGCCATCCCTGGGCCCGCGCTTCGACCGCGTCGTCGGCCAGTCCCATCTGCGCCCCTCCTGAGCTGCTCGGCTTGCGCCGCCCGGTGTCCAGGTGCATCATACAGCTCGTGCAATAACCAGCGCGTGCAACTATCGCAGACGCGGGTTATTGTGGACGCCGCTAGTTGTTGACGCTATCCACCTGGAGTGCTGGCCATGCCCATTGCCCTGCTCGCCCTGGCGATCAGCGCGTTCGCCATCGGCACCACCGAGTTCGTGATCATGGGGCTGCTACCCGAAGTGGCCGCCGACTTCGGGGTGTCCATCCCGGCCGCCGGCCTGCTGATCTCCGGCTACGCGCTGGGCGTGGTGGTCGGCGGGCCGCTGCTCACCGCGCTGGGCGGGCGGCTGCCCCGCAAGACGATCCTGGTCAGCCTGATGGTGCTGTTCATCGCCGGGAACCTGGTCTCCGCGCTGGCCGAGACCTACGGCCTGCTGATGACCGGCCGGGTGGTCGCCGCGCTCGCGCACGGCGCGTTCTTCGGCGTCGGCTCGGTGGTGGCCGCGGACCTGGTCGCGCCCGAGCGCCGGGCCAGCGCGATCGCGATGATGTTCACCGGTCTGACCATGGCCAACGTGCTCGGCGTGCCGCTGGGCACCGCGCTGGGCCAGCAGCTGGGCTGGCGCTCGACGTTCTGGGCGGTGACCGCGCTGGGCGTGCTCGGCCTGATCGGCGTCATCGCGCTGGTGCCGCGCACCAAGGCCGCGCCGGGCGGCGGGCTGCGCCAGGAGCTGGCGGTGTTCCGGATCCCGCAGGTGTGGCTCGCGCTGGCGATGACCGCGCTGGGTTTCGGCGGGGTGTTCGCCTCCTTCACCTACATCGCGCCGATGATGACCCAGGTCGCCGGGTTCGCCCCCGGCACGGTCACCTGGCTGCTGGTGCTCTTCGGGGTCGGCCTGTTCGCGGGCAACCTGCTCGGCGGCCGGGCCGCGGACCGCGCGCTGATGCCCAGCCTGTACCTGATCCTGGCCGTGCTGGCCGCGGTGCTGTTCACCTTCACCTTCACCGCGCACTCCCAGCTCGGCTCGGTGCTCACCATCGCCCTGTTCGGCATCGCCGGGTTCGCCACGGTTGCGCCGCTGCAGATGCGGGTACTGACCAAAGCGGCGGGAGCGCCCGCGCTGGCCTCGGCGGCCAACGTGGCCGCGTTCAACCTGGGCAACGCGGGCGGCGCGTGGCTGGGCGGGCTGGCCATCGACCACGGCCTGGGCTACACCGCGCCGAACTGGATCGGCGGCACGCTGACCGTGGCCGGGCTCGCGGTAGCGCTGTTCTCCGGCTGGCTGGACCGTCGGCGGCGGGCCACGATCGGCATTGAGGGAACCGCACCGGAAGCCGCACTCGCGCGCTGAGTACGCGCGCCGACTGCATATATCGCCTCACTGAATATTCTCGCCAGGGAAAGGCAGCTCGTAGCGATGAAGATCGACCTGACCGGCCGCACCGCCCTCGTCACCGGCTCGACCAGCGGGATCGGCTACGCCGTGGCCGCCGGGTTCGCGAACGCGGGCGCCGAGGTGGTGCTCAACGGCCGCAGCGCGGACCGGGTCGCGGCGGCGGTGGACAAGCTGACGTCGGAGACCGGTTGGAACAAGGTCACCGGGGTGGCCGCGGACATCGCCACCGCCGAGGGTGCGGACTCGCTGTTCACCGAGCTGCCCGAGGTGGACATCCTGATCAACAACACCGGCATCTTCGGGCCGCAGCCGGTCTTCGAGATCCCGGACGCGGAGTGGCTGCGCTTCTTCGAGGTCAACGTGCTCTCCGGGGTGCGGCTGACCAGGCACTACGCCCCACGGATGGCCGAGCGCGGCTGGGGCAGGGTGGTCTTCGTCAGCAGCGAGTCCTCGACCATGATCCCCAGCGAGATGGTGCACTACGGGATGACCAAGACCGCGCAGCTCTCGGTCGCCCGCGGCATGGCCCAGGAGGTCGCCGGCAGCGGGGTCACCATCAACAGCGTGCTGCCCGGCTCCACCCTCACCGAGGGCGTGCGCACCTTCATCGGCGAGCTGTACCCGGAGCTGCCCTTCGAGCAGGCCGAGCGCGAGTTCATGGCCAAGGACCGGCCGACCTCGCTGCTCAAGCGGCTGATCCGGCCGGAGGAGATCGCCAACCTGATCGTCTACACCGCCAGCGACGCCGCCTCGGCCACCACCGGCGCGGCGCTGCGGGTCGACGGCGGCCTCATCCCGACCATCTGAGTTCTTCGCAGCACACGAAAGGAAGATCGATGAGCAAGGTTCCGTCCCGCACCCTCAACAACGGGGTGGCCATGCCGCAGCTGGGCTTCGGGGTGTTCCAGATCCCGGACGCCGAGACCGAGGCCGCCGTCACCCACGCGCTGGAGGCCGGGTACCGCAGCATCGACACCGCGGCCATCTACGGCAACGAGGGCGGCGTCGGCGCGGCGCTGGCCGCCGCGGGCCTGCCCCGCGAGGAGCTGTTCATCACCACCAAGCTGTGGAACGCCGACCAGGGCTACGACAGCGCGCTGCGCGCCTTCGACGCCAGCCTGGACAAGCTGAAGCTGGACTACCTGGACCTGTACCTGATCCACTGGCCCGTGCCGGCCAAGGGCAAGTTCGTGGACTCCTGGAAAGCGCTGACCAAGCTCCAGGAGGACGGCCGGGTGCGCGCGGCAGGCGTGTCCAACTTCCAGCCGGAGCACCTGCGGCAGGTCATCGACGCCACCGGCGTGGTGCCCGCGGTGAACCAGGTCGAGCTGCACCCGCGGCTGGTCCAGGCCGGGCTGCGCGAGGTCCACCGGGAGCTGGGCATCGTCACCGAGGCGTGGAGCCCGCTGGCCCAGGGTGAGCTGCTCGACGAGGCGGTGCTGGTGGAGCTGGCCCGCAAGTACGACCGCACCCCGGCCCAGGTCGTGCTGCGCTGGCACCTCCAGCTGGGCAACGTGGTGATCCCGAAGTCGGTGACGCCGTCCCGGATCAAGCAGAACCTGGACGTCTTCGGCTTCGACCTCACCGAGGACGACCTGGCCTCGGTCAGCGCGCTCAACGCCGACCGCCGCACCGGCCCCGACCCGGACACCTTCACCGGCTGATCCGGCCAGACCTGTTGCCCCGCCTGGGTCCTCCGGGCGGGGCGAGGCCGTGTTCAGCGACAGCTGGGGCGTTGCGGGACATCGGGGAAGTACTGCTCCCACTCCTGCGGGCTCAGTTCTGGGTCCGGTAGCTCGCAGACGCGGGCGGCGGCCTGCTCGGGGTCGGCGTCCCAGAGCAGCACCACGCCGTCGTGGCCGCCGCTGACCATGGTCTTGCCGTCCGGGCTGAACTGGACGCTGTAGACCCGGTCCTTGTGCAGGGCCAGCACCGCGGCCTCGGTGAGGCGGCCCTGGCCGGAGACCTCCCACAGCCGCAGGGTCTGGTCGGCTCCGGTGCTGGCGAGCATGTTCCCGTCGCCGCGGAAGGCCACCGAGTAGGTGGTGTTGCCGTGTTCCTTCTTGGTCTCGGCCAGCCGGGGGCGGTCGGGGTCGCGGATGTCCCACAGCCGCACCGAGTGGTCGGCGCTGGTGGAGGCGAGCAGGGTGCCCTCGGGGTTGATCGCCACCGAGTACAGCATGTCGGTGTGGCCGGTGGCCGCGGCCAGCAGCGTGGCCTGGCCGGAGTCGTGCACCCGCCACAGCCGGATCACCCGGTCCGCGCCCGCGGCGGCCAGCACCTTGGTCTTCTCGTTGTAGGCCACGGACATGATGGCGTTGGCCGGGCTGTTGAGCACCGCGCCGCGCTGCGGCTTGTCCGGGTCGCGGATGTCCCACAGCGCCACGGTGCTGTCCACGCTGCCGGTGATCAGGGTGGCGCCGCGGTCGGCGAAGGCCATCGAGAGCACGCCGTCCACGTGGCCTTTCAGCTCGCCGCGCGGGCGGATGTCGTCGAGGTCGCCGACCGACCACAGCCGGACCGTGCCGCCCAGGGTGGAGGTGGCCATCAGCTTGCCGTCGGCGCTGAACCGGACGTCGTAGACCACGTCGTCGTGGCCTTGCAGGATCTTGAGCAGCCGGGGGTGCTGCTGGTCGCGCACGTCCCACAGCCGCACGGTGTGGTCGGCGCTGCCGGTGACCAGCACCTTCTGGGTGGGGTGCAGCACCGCGGTGCGCACCGGGCCGGTGTGCGCGCTGAGCTCGGGCAGCTCGGCCGGGTGCTCCGGGTCGGCGAAGTCCCACAGCCGCACGCTCTGGTCCAGGCTGCCGGAGGCGAGGGTCTTGCCGTCGGGGTGGAAGACCACCGAGCGGATGATGTCGGTGTGCTTGCGCAGCACCGCGCCCGCCCTGGGTTTGCGGCGGTCCCGCAGGTGCCAGACCCGGATGTCGTTGTCCAGCGCGCCGGAGACCAGGGTGTCCTCGCGTGGCCGGAAGGACAGGTCGAACACGGTGTCGTGGTGCCCCGTCAGCGGGGGCAGCTCCACCGGTTTCAGCGGGTCGCGCATGTCCCAGACGCGGATGCTGCGGTCGGGCGCGCCGGTGGCGAACAGGGTGCCGTCGTGGTTGAAGGCCGCGCCGAAGGCGCTTTGCCGGTCCACGTGCAGGGCGCCGACGGACTTGGGGTTGCCGGGGTCGCTGATGTCCCACAGCCGCACCGGCGGCTCGCCGGAGCCGACGATGGCGAAGGTGCGGCCGTCCGGGCTGAAGGCCATGCCGTGCACGGTCATGGTGTCCTGGAAGCGGGCCTTGCGGGTGGCCGCCCTGGGGTCGCGGACGTCCCAGAGCTCGACCACGCCGTCCACCGCGGCGACCGCGAGCAGGGCGCCGGTGCGGTCGAAGGCCAGCGAGGCGATCGAGGCGCCGGTCCACGGCAGGCGGCCGATCTCCTTGCCCCGCTGGGGATCGGCCACGTCCCAGAACCGCACGGTGGCATCACCCGCGCCGGAGGCGATCAGGTCGCCGCCTGGCCGGTAGGCGATGCTGGAGACCGGGCCGGTGTGCCCGTGCAGGGTGCGCACCCGGTGCGGGTGCCTGCGGTCGCGCACGTCCCACAGGCTCATGGTGCTGTTCTGGTTGGCCACCACCATGTTCCGGCCGTCCGGGCTGTACACCGCGGCGCCGACGGTGTTGCCCTGTTCGGTGAGCGGGCTGGCGTAGTGGGTGACGTAGGTGCTGAGCAGGCTGCCCCTGGTCTCCAGGATCGGGGCCAGCCGGTAGGCGGCCAGGCTGAGCCGGGCGGCCAGGCCGGGATTGGCGCCACGCAAGGAGATCGCCCGGTCGGCGACCCGCTGGGCGACGGTCGTGGTGCGCTCCTCGTCGGCCATCCGCTGGGAGTCCACCGCGAAACCGGTGGCGACCACGCTGAGCACCAGCATCGCGGTCAGCAGCGCGACGGCCTGGCGCAGCCGCCGGGTGCGCCGCCGGTCCACCTGGTCCTGCCTGGTCTGCTCGGCCAGGCTGGCGGCGAGGAAACGCTGCTCGCCGGCGGAGAGGGTGTCCTCGTTGCGGGCGGCCCAGTCCTTGGCCACGGCCAGCCGGGAGCCGCGGTAGAGCGCGCCCTGGTCGCGGCCCTCGGCCTCCCAGCCCGCGGCGGCCTCGGTGAGCTGGCGGTGTACCCGCAGGCCTTCGCGGTCCTCGGTGAGCCAGCCGCGCAGCCGGGGCCAGGACCGGATCAGCGCCTCGTGGGTGATCTCCACGCTGTCGCCGTCGCGGGTGAGCAGCCTGGCCGCGGTGAGTCGATCGAGCACGAGTGCGGTGTCGGCGTCTTCGGTGTCCAGCTCGGTGCGGTCGATGCGGCGCTTGGTGTCCTCGGTGCCCTCGCCAAGCGCGGTCAGGCGCAGCAGGATGCGCCGCAGCAGGGCGCGCTGGGCCCCGGTGAGTCCACTGTGGACTTCCTCGGCGGTGCGCGCGACGGCGTGCTCGATGCCGCCGACGGCGTCGTAACCGGAGAGGGTCAGGGTGGTGCCGCGCCTGCGCCGCCAGGTCTCCAGCAGCGCGTGTGAGACCAGCGGCAGCACGCCCGGCCTGCCGGAGGCGTCCGCGACCAGGCGGGTGACCAGCGCGGTCTCCACCGAGCAGCCGGCGCGTACGGCGGGTTCGACGATGGCGGCGCGCAGCTCGTCGGTGCCGAGCTGGCCGACCACGATCTGCGCGTCCTGCAGGATGCCGGCCAGCTCGGGGCGTTGCAGGCAGTGGGTGTAGAAGTCCGAGCGGACGCCGATGACCACCCTGGCCCTGGTCAGCTCGTCGTCGGTGGCCGCGCGCAACGCGGACAGGAACGCCGAGCGCTCAGCCGGGTCGGCGCACAGGGTGAACAGCTCCTCGAACTGGTCCACCACAAGCAGGAACTCCGCGCCCGCGGGCTCGCCGTCGAGCAGCTGGCGCAGCGCGAGCCCGAGGTTGCGCGGCTGTTCCCGGAGGTCGGCGGCGAGCCGGCCGGCCGGGGTGCGCAGGCGGGCGGCCAGCGCCACCGCGCACTCCTCCAGCGGGCGGGCGCCGGGGGTGACCACGAGTGCGGGCCCGGCCTTGGGCAGCACTCCGGCGCGCAGCACCGAGGACTTGCCGGAGCCGGAGGCGCCGACCACCGCGACGAACCGCCGCCGGGTCAGCAGGCCGATGAGCTTGTCCACCAGGTCGGCCCGGCCGAAGAACCGGTCGGCGTCCTCGGCCTGGAAGGCGGCCAAGCCGGGATAGGGCGGGCGTTCGCCGTCGGCCTCCCGCGGCTGGACCGGGTCGAGCTCGGCGGCCGCGTCCCGCCACCGCTTCTCCCACTCCGCTTCCTCGCCGCCGCAGGCCTTGGCGTAGGCGAGGGTGACCGCCAGGCTGGGCAGCCGGTCGCCGCGCGCGGCCTGGGCGAGGGTGGCCATGGAGAAGTGCGCCTGCCGGGCGAGCTCCCGGTAGCTCGGGTTGCCCGCCTGCTGCCGCAGCGCGCGCAGCTCGCCGGCGAAGCGCTGGACCGGTCCCCCGTCCGGATCCAGTGGACGTTCTGGACGTGGCATCTTCCCCCACCCGGATTGTGTGCGCGTTGATTGTGTAGCCCGCGTGGCGAAGCCACACAACAACGGAACAGCTAAAACTGTTCGTGGGGAGGGATCTGCGCGGTACTGGGGGCCGCCGCGTGGCGAAGGCCCGTCGCTCCGGCACCGGAGCGACGGGCCCTTCCCGTTCGACTCAGCCGGCGAGGGTCCAGGTCACCGTGTCGGTGTGCGGGCGGCCGTTCTTCTCCCCGGTCACCGAGACCACGTTCGCGCCGGGCCGCAGCGTGACCGGCCAGGTGTGGATGCGGTCAGGTGAGGTCTTCGCGCCTTGGGCGACGCCGTTGACGGTGAGGGTGACCGAGTCCAGGTTGGCGTAGACCTTGACCGTGGTGGCCGCGGCGGTGCGCTGGGTCCAGCGGCGGCTGGCCAGGTACACCGTGGGCTCCGGCGACCAGTTGGCCTTGTAGTAGTAGAAGGCGTCCTTGCGGACCTGCCGGTCGTAGCTGACCAGGCCCTTGTCGTTGCGGCCGTCGGTATCGCCCTCGGCGCGGCTGTCCACGGCGAAGTCGAACATGTTCCAGATGAAGCTGCCCCACAGGTAGCGGCGGGTGTCCAGCTGCTTCCAGTGGTTCTCGTGCAACAGGTTCTGGTACTCCTCCGGATGCCATTTGCCGGTGGTGACCGGGGGTTTCGGGTTCTCCTCGTGCTGGTGCACGCTGGCGCCCGCGCCGTACTCGCTGATGCTGATCCGCCGGGCCGGGTCCTTGGCGTGCAGCTGGTCGGCCCACCTGCCGGGGCCGGTGTCGCTGAGGCCGTACCAGCCGTAGTACTTGTTGTAGCCGATCACGCTGGTGTGACTGGCCAAACCATCGGTGTCGCCCTTGTGTGTGGCGTAGGTGGACAACCGCCCGGAGTCCTCGGCGTCGACCTGCTTGGCCAGGGCGTCCAGGATGCCGTTGGTGACCGCGTTGTCGCCGGCCTGCTCGTTGCCGATGCCCCAGAAGAACACCGAGGGGTGGTTGAAGTTCTGCCGGATCAGCTCGTACAGCTGCTGCGCCACGTTGGCCCGGAAGCCCGCTGCGTCGGTGACCTGGTTGACCAGCGGGATCTCCGTCCACACCACGTAGCCGCGCCGGTCGGCCAGGTCCAGCACGTGCTGGGACTGCTGGTAGTGCGCGGTGCGGTAGGCGTTGACGCCCATCTCGTCCATCAGGTCGAAGTCCTGCCTCTGCTGGGCCGGGGTGACCGCCCAGCCGTGGCCGAGCCGGTCCTGGTGCGCGTTGACCCCGCGCAGCTGGAGCCGCTGGCCGTTGAGGGAGAAGCCGGTGTTCGCATCGACGGTGGCCGAGCGCAGGCCCAGTGGCTGGCTGAGCGCGTCGGTGACCCGGCCGGTGGCGGCGTCGAGGATCTCCACGTGCGCGCGGTAGAGGTAGGGGTCGGCCTTGCCCTGCCAGCGGCGCGGGTTGCGCACGGTCAGGGTCTGCACGGTGCTGAACTCGCCGGCCGCGGCCACGGCGCGAGGGGCGGAGGTGGTGTCCGCGACGATGCCGCCGCCCGCGTCGGTGATCACGGTGCGCACCCGCACCCGGCGCGGCCCGGTGTGGTTGTTCCAGCCCTTGCTGGTCACCTCGACGGTGGCCGCGGTCGCGGTGACGACGCGCTGGCGCAGGTAGACGCCGGGGCCGCCGTAGTCGCCCAGGCGCAGCGCGAGGGGGTCGACGGCGATCAGGCCGACCGAGCGGTAGATGCCGCCGAAGAAGGTGTAGTCGGCGGTCAGCGGCGCGACGTCGGGGTGGGCGGCGTTGTTCACCCGCACCGCGAGCACGTTGTCCTGCCCCGGTTTCAGCGCGGCGGTGGCGTCGAACCGGAAGGCGGCGTAGCCACCGCGGTGCTCGCCGAGCCGGGTGCCGTTGACCCAGACCTCGGCAATGGAGTTGACCCCGTCGAACTGGAGCCAGAGTCGTTTCCCGGCGAGTGCGGCGGCGGGGCTCAGGTGTGTGCGGTACCAGCCGACTCCCCGGTGGTAGTCGTTGCCGCCGTCCTGTCCGTCCTGGGCGTTCCAGGTGTGCGGAACCGACACCGCCGTCCAGCCGGAATCGTCGAATCCAGGCGACTGCGCGCCGGGCACATCGGCGCGATGAAAACGCCAGCCGGAATCCGGGCTGGCATTGTGGCGTGCTTTCGGAGTTTCGTAGGCCACCGCGACCGGGGCGGTCGCCACCATTCCGGATGCGGCCAAGGCTAATGAGCAGACCAGAGCGAACAGGCGGAACCGGGACACAACACCACCTCGTTGTTCATGTGCGTGAACGGCGTTCTGCTAGCTGAACGGTCCAGAAAGCTAGCGACGGCCCGTCACGGGGAGCAAGGGCCATTAGTCGTCACGACCGACTAAACAACGACGGATCGCCTGTCCGGTCCGGAGCAGTTCACAGCCCCTTCAGAGATCATCACGAGGTGGTAAAGATGCAGTTCAGCGCGCTGTAGTTGTGCGGTCGTTGGTTGTACGTCGTCGGCTCCGAAGCCGTACAACGCCGAAGGCGATAGAACTGGACTCGGCAGGGACACCGTCGCGACTGGGGGTCGCGACGGTGCAACGCCAGCGGTCTCCCTCGACCGCGCGCGGCAGGGCCGTTCCGTCCCACGACGGCCCTGCCGCGTATCCGGCGACAGCCAGCCCGGCACCCAGTTCCTGATTCGCGGCAACGTCACGACTAGCCGTCGCTGCTCTGCTTCAATTGAGTGACCAGCAGGACGACGCCACCGACCCGTTCCTTCCTGGCCAGCTATTCCATTCAGTCTGACATTGTGGCCGTTTTCATGCTATTCACCTCAATACTCTCCAGCATCTGGTCATTCAGATGAACCGGCGATCGCGTCAGTTTTCAGGCGACTGCGGCGGACTGGCCGCCCCGGCCAGGGCTGTGATCCCGCAATTCCGGTGCGAGGGCCGATGCAGCCCGTGCCGCCGCCCACCTGTCTATGGCCGGGACCACAGACAGGCACCCCGCCGAGCAGCTCGGCAACTCCCCGGACACCCTGCGCGAGGCGGTGACCATCTCCTGGCGCATCCAGTCGTCCGGCTGTTCGAGCCAGCGTGCCGCATCCGCGGTAGGCGCCGACAGCAGCCGTTTGCCGGAATGGTCGCCCGACTCAATTGCCGAGAGGCGCAGAAAACCTGTCGAAGAACAGGTCTCCGTCACGCCTGGCGGCAGTTGAGAAAAGTTCCAGGCACGCGACTCCCTTGCATCAACGGTGGAACCGCGTAGCAACGGACGCAGAGTTCCACCGTTCTGCCTGCCCCTGGGGTGCAGGCTGCCCCAGCGACCCGAAGCCCACCAGGGGTTTCCCGTTTCCAATCTGGTGCGACGACTTCGGCAACAGGAAACCCCTTCCTACCGGTTTCCGCCTGCTGGAAACTCGTTGCGACGGATCAACGGAATCACGGAGGCAGCCATGTCATGCGCCGGAGAGTCTCTACCCTTGGTCGTACTGGAGAAACAGTTCCGCAGGTCATGCTGCGGACGTGATCCATTGGAAGTGGACGGCTGGGAACTCGGTCATGACCTCCCGGAAAGAATGGTCCCGCTGGACGAGCTGCGCCTCTTGCTACTGAAACGCCGGGCGGACCGCCAGCTGTCAGACAGCGTGTGGTCTCTGTTGGTCACCCGCGCGCGCCAGGACAGGTCGCGCTGGACGCTGGGCGCCTTGGGCATGATGCTCCCCGGCCTGTCCCGGGCAGCCTCCCGGATCATGAATCACCGACGACTGGAGCGAGCCGAGGTCGAGTCGGAGCTGGTGCTGGGCTTTCTCGAGGGGATGCAAGCAGCCGATCCCACCATGCGCGGATTGGCGGGTCATCTACTGCGGCTGGCCAGCCAGCGCGGTGAGTCCACGATCGGCGGGCTGGTTCCGGACGGTCTCGGTGTCCGACACAGCCGGCTCCTCCCCTTGCACTCCATACCCGGCCACGCCGACCTGGTACTGGCCCGGGCGGTGAACGACGAGGTGATCACACCGCTGGAGGGGGAACTGGTCGCACGCAGCCGGATCGAGGGCCAAGGGCTGTCGGTACTGGCTGAACAGCTGCGGTTGCCATTGGCGGAGTGCGCGTACCGGCGGCGGGCTGCGGAGCAGCGGATCGCGGACTACCTCCGGCTCCAGCCCTGAGCCCGCTGCGTCTGCCAGGCGTCGTACGCGGCCATCAGCGCGCCGGCCAGCACTATCGCAAGGGCCAGGCGTCCGGCGAGCGACGCCGACGGGGCGGTCAGCACCTGAAGGACCGCGACCAGCTGCAACGTGATGAAAACGATCGTCGGCACTCGATGTGTGCGGTTCCGCACAGACATCTGCCGATTCTCATGCTTGGCCATGTTGTCCTGGGTGCTCATGTCGTCCGTCCTTATGAATTTTCGTGCACTTCGAACCGGTCTGGTTAGGATGGGAAATCTCGTGTCTGCCTTTCGTTGCCGAACACCAGCGTGCTTGACCGCCGGCCCCCTGGGGAGGGGTTTCCCGTGGTCGCTTCGAGCGGACAACCGGAAACCGGGGGATGTGATGACACAGGGGGACGGAGCGGTCGGTGTGGAACTCCGACGGCTGCGCAAGGCGGCGAACCTGTCATTGGCACAGCTCGCCGCGCTGACGCACTTCTCAAAAGGCCATCTCAGCAAGATCGAGAACGGGAAGAAGCAGCTGAGAGTCGAGCTGGCCAGATCTTGCGACGGGATTCTCAACTCCGGCGGTGTACTGACTCGGCTGGCCTCGACGAACAACACCCCGCGGACGAACACAAGTTCGAACAACGAGCACTCCAGTGACATGAACTGCATTGAGAACGAGGGTCATGGCCCCAGCGTGAACCGTCGGAAGGTGTTGAAACTGTTCGCGATCAGTCCGTTGCTCGGTGATTCTCGACGGACGGCGGGCCCTCCTGAGGCAGCGCTGAGCTACTTCACCGGGTTGTTCGACCACGACCGGACGTACGGTCAGCTGGCCAGCGCCCCAGAGGTGCTGGAGCGAGTCGGCACCCACGTCAGGATGCTGCGTGAGCTGACCAATTCGCTACGGACAGTGCCGCGGGAGCTGGCCCTGCTCGACGCGCGCTACACCGAGTACGCGGGCTGGATGGCCCAGGAGGCCGGGGCTGACCACCTGGCCCGGCAATGGACAGCGGAAGCCGTGCAGACCGCGGCCACCGCGGGCGACCACGATCTGGCCGACTACGCGCTCGTGCGACAGGCACTGGTGGAGCTTTACGCGGGCCGCGGTCAGCAGACCATCACACTGGCCCGCCGGGCGCAGCGGCGGCCGGAGACGCCCCCGCGTATCCTCGCGCTCGCCGCGCAACGGGAAGCCCAGGGGCACGCCCTGGCCGGGGATTACGGCAGCTGCCGCCGCGCGCTGGACCGAGCTGAACAGTTCTTCGCCGTCGATGCCACCCGACCGTCGTCCGGCCCGGTGCTCGGCCCCCGGAATCTGGCGAGCCCGGTCCGGATGGTCACCGGCTGGTGTCTGACCGACCTGGGCAAGCACGCTGAGGCGGCCGAGATCCTGGACCGTGAGGTGGAGCGCATCACCCCGGGCGCGATGCGTTCCCGAGTTCGGTTCGGCGTGCGGCGAGCGCTGGCGCACGCCAGGGCCGGAGAACTGGACCACGCTTGCGAGTTGACCGAGCGGTTACTGGGTGAGGCGGATTCTCTGGCGTCGGCCACAGTCACGGTTGACCTGTGCAACCTCCGGCAAGCGCTGCACCGGCAGCCAGGCCACCCGCGCGGACAGCAACTGGCCGCGGACATCAACCACGTCATCCACGCCGCACCACACTGATCAGCCGCCCAGCCCACAGCACGAACCCGGACCGGTGAGCACGTGAGCGCCATCTTCATCAACTACCGCAAGGCCGACATGCCTTGGGCGGACAAGCTCCTCGACGAGGTGCTGTCCGAGCGATTCGGCCGGACGAAGATCTTCCGTGCCACCCGCTCAATCGTCCCCGGCGACGAGTTCGACCCCGTCATCATCAAGAACCTGTGCCAGGCGAAGGTCGTACTCGCGATGATCGGCCCGAATTGGACCGCCACCACGGACAGCCTCGGCAGGCGCAGACTCGAGGATCCGGCGGACTGGGTACGGCGGGAACTGCTGACAGCCCAGGAACACCGGATACCGGTCATCCCGGTACTGGACCGCGACAACCGGCTGCACACCGCAGAGCTTCCAGCGGAGCTCCACTGGCTGGCCGGGCTCCAGTCGGTGCGGATCCGCTCGACGTCTTGGGACATCGACAAACGTGCCCTGTTCGACGCCATCGAACGGGCCGCCCCCAGCCTCGGCAGAGCTTCGGTGCCGCCGCAGCCGCTCCCGAGCCGCCCGGCGCCGGAGGAACCCTGGGCCACAGGCACCGAGATCGCTTCCGGCCAGCGCGCCTTCCTCCTGCACAGGGTGTTCTGGAAGGTGACCGGCCGAGACGAATCGTGGGTATGGCGCGACGCCGACGCCGACCAGGTCGAACCCGAACTGACCGCGGTCGTGCTCCGGCAACTGCGGGTCCGGCGCGGCAGCACCGACGCGCGGCGGTGGCAAGACGGCCTCGGCCGGGAGGCAGACCTGCTCGGTGACCCGCATTGTCCGGCGCCGCGGCTGCTCGACGTAACGCACGAGCCAGAGACCGTCACGGTCGTGCTGGCGCGCCCGCACTCGCAGACACTGGCCGACTTGTACCCGGTGAGCAGACCGTTGGATCCGTGGCGGGCGGCTGGATTTCTCACACACCTGGCGCTGTGCGCCCAAGCGCTACGTTGGCTGCACTCCCGCGGTTGCGCGCATCGGGCACTGTCCCTGGCGACGTTCTTGCTGCCGCCCGACGGGCGGCAAGTGCTGCTGCGTGATGTCGGCCGGGCGACTTTGCCCTGGTCCCCTGAGGAGGGGAGCCCGCACTACCGAGCACCCGAGCAGTACTACCTGCCCTCTGGCGACGCGGATCAACGACGGGTCGATGTCTACCAGCTGGGTGCGCTCGCTTTCCACGTGCTGACCGGCCACCCACCACCCATCCATGCGGATCCCCCACTGGTGAGCCACGTGACCACTGGGCTGAGCGACTTCGTCGATCGCCCGCTGTGGTACGCGCTGCGCAAGGATCCGGCTCAGCGCCAAGGCTCCGTGCGCGAACTCGCCGACCAGCTCGCCACGGCCGCTGAGCGGTTCCGTCGGATCGGCCAGCGGTCATGACCGCGTTGGAACGGGTGGTACTCCCGGGAGCGGTAGCCCTGGTGGTCTCCCCCAGGGTGCAGCTGAAGGCCGAGCAGGAGCGGCTGAGCCATCCCGGTCTGCGTCAGCTTTCCGCGATCCAGGCCGACCTCCGAGCACGCAGCGGGCATGGCGGGGTGCCGGCCCGACTGGAACGCGGCAAGGAGCACAGGTTGCTGCTCTACGGCCCTGACTACACGCTCAGCCTGTACCCCAAGCCCAGCGGCTTTTACCAGGTCGGTCACGTCGGCAGACTGACCGGCCAGGAACACCGGAAGGTCGCCTGCGGGGCTTTGCTGCTGCACGCACCGGACTGGCACCTCAGCGATAGCGGGCGAGGCTTGCCGCCCGGCCATTTCCGCACCTACTGGGAAGAACTGGACGCCGCGTGGGAACGGCTCCCGTCCCAGATGGACCCAACCCGTCATGTCGAGAATCCGATCACGCACGGGAAGGACCGCTATCTGTCCTCAGTAGACAGACTGGTGGAGGCCGGGCGACTAGTGGAGATCAACAAGGCGCAGCGGGTCGATCCTATTCCGTACAAAGCTTTCCGTACGACCACCGAGGAACGCCATTCCGCCAACAGCGTGTACGAGTTCATCCTGCTACGCCCCTGCCCGGTGCCTCCTGGGCAGCAGTTGCGGATCCAGGACCGCGAGCGGCTTCGTGGCCGGATCATCCGCCTCGAAGCGCATCGGCTGACTCTGCGGTTCGACAGTGTGGTCGACCACCGGCTGATCCCACCGACCGGACGGCTGGAAGCCGCGCCAGTGGAGAACACGTACTACACCCAGAAGCGGGCGCTCGCGGCGCTGGGGGATGGGCAGACCGCCAACCCGAACCTGTTGTCCCTGCTGGTGGAGCACCGGTTCGCACCGTATCGGCCCGATCCGGAGCTACGTCCGATGATCCCGCTCGACGACGCCCAGCGAGACGCGTTCACGCGGGCCTGCGCAGTGCCGGACCTGCTACTCATCCAAGGCCCCCCGGGTACCGGCAAGACCCGCACGATCACAGAGATCGTGCGCGCCTGCGCGGCCAGGGGCGAGCGGGTGCTGGTCACCTCATTCACCAACAAGGCGGTGGACAACGTGTTGGCCGCCCTGCCGGAGCAGGTGCGCTCGCTGCGGGTGGGCGATGAGGACAAGCTGACCACGTTCGCCCGCAGTCGCCTTGTCGAGGCCCAAGCCGCCGCACTACAGACTTCGATGGTCGAACGCATCGACCGGGACTCCGGCCGGTTGCTGGCCATTGGCGAGGAGATCCCCATGCTCCGGGGCTGGCTGCGGCATGCCGCCGAGCAGGTCGGCGAGGCGGAAACCACGGCCCGGCAGGCGCACGACCTGTCGATGGCGGCCCAGCAGCACATGGAGCGGCTGCACGCTCCGCTCCGGGCGCGGGAACGTGAACTCACCCAGGTGGCCGCCAACTGTGCCACGGAACTGGACGAGCTGCGACCACTGAGGGACCAGGCGATCGCCCGCCGGGACCACGCTGCCGAACGGCTCGCGCGCAGCCTGCTGCCGCCGTTGCGCCGCTGGTTGCTACGCCGTCGGGAAGCGCGGCTGGCCGCCATCGAGCACCGGTTCCAGGAGGCGGCGCGGCAGTTGTCCGCGAGTGAGACCGAGCTCGTCGACCTTCGTGCGCACCTGGCCGACGTCAGCACGACCGACCCGGTGGCGCGGCAGATCGCAGCCGATCTGGCCGCGGCCAACGCGGCGCACGGCAACGCGCTCACCGAGGCGGACAGCGCGCTGGCCCGCCTGCGCAGAGCCGCCGCGTCGCTGTCTCAGCCGCCTGCCCTGAGTTGGCACGATCCGGGTTCCTGGGAGCGGAACCTGGCCTGGTGGGGGCGTGAACTGGAGGTGCTGCGCACAAGGTCCGCCCTGCTCAACGAATGGCGCGCCGAACTGCACGAGCCAGCCGAGCGCCTGCACCCCGAGCTGATCCGCTATGCCGATGTGGTCGCCGCGACCTGTCTTGGCGCCAACGCACCGCTGCTGGCCGAGCTGGACATCGACGTGGCGATCATCGACGAGGCGGGACAGATTTCCTTGCCCACGATCCTGGTGCCCCTGGTCCGATCCCGGCGCGCGGTGCTCGTCGGCGACCACAAACAGCTGCCTCCGTTGGTGGAGCCGGAGCTGGTGGAACTGTTGAGCGCTCCGGACGTCGAGCCCACGCTGGACAAACCGGAATTGCGCATCTTGCTGGCCAGCGCGTTCGAGGCGATGTTCGACACCACGCCGCTGGAGAACCGCGTCATGCTGCGGGAGCAGCGACGGATGCCAGAGAGCATCGCCGAGTTCGTCTCCGCCCAGTTCTACCACGGCATCCTGCGCACCGCGGTGCGCAGGATGCACCACTACCCGCTGTTCACCCACCCCTTCGCCATCGTGGACACCAGCGAGCAACCCCAACGGGACCGCGCGGAGACCGATCTCGCCCAGGTCGAGGGCAGCAGGCAGGTCGGCTACGTGAACCGGCTGGAAGCCACGATCATCACCCGGCTCATCGCGCACGCAGCCCGGCGCGGCGTCGAATGGGCGGTCATCGTGCCTTACAACGGCCAGGTCCGCCTCATCCGCGACCTGCTGGTGGACGAACTGGGCAGCCAGCGGGCCGTGCACGACCATGTCGGCACCGTCGACTCGTTCCAGGGCGGGGAGCGCGACCTGGTGGTCTACGGCTGCACGCGGAGTAATCCGCACGGCGCGATCGGCTTTCTGAGCGAGTTGCGCCGGTTCAACGTGGCGATCACCCGAGCCAAGGAGCAACTGGTGGTCGTCGGTGACCTTCGGGGCCTGCTGCTCGCCAAGGACGAAGAGTTCCAGTTCCTGGTGAAGCGGATGGCCGCGCATGTTCAGCAGCACGGTCAGATCCTGTCGTCCACGACGCTGCTCCGGATGCTGGACCACGAACGGGATGAGCACGATGACGAGTGACGACAAGGGGATCCCGACACGGAAACTGCACTCGATGGGACGAGCATTGGAGCAGTGCCTGGCGATACCGGGCATCCAGCCCATCCGGTGCCTGTCGATGTTCTTCCCGCTGTGGGAAGCGGAGATCCTCGCTGATGTCGAGGAATGCGAGCAGTACCAGGTCTTCGACCAGTATTTGGAACGTGCGATCAGCGAGGCGGGGATCACCACGGTTGACGGACTGTCTGCCTTCTTCCGCATCGAGCCGCCGCTGGTGCGGCGGGTGCTGCAGTTCCTGCGGACCATCGGGCACGTCGAGGAGACAGGTGGGCATTACCGGCTCACCGAACTCGGCAGCCGATCTCAACGGGCCGCGATCCGTTACGTGGTGAAGGAGACCCGGCAGAACCTCCTCTTCGACGGCTTGACCCTCTCCCCACTCACCCGTGCACACCACGCCAAAGAGATCCGCACCCTGTCTCCGCCCGAGATATTCGCGGACCATAAGGAGGTCAAGTACTTCCGGGTGCTGACGGGAGTGCTCAGCGGGCCTACGACCTTCAACGCGACCGCGTTGCAGGTCCTGGAGAACCGTCCGGACCGGGACCTGCACAACATGCCGCGGACACTGCGGAACCTGCGACTGCAACGGGCGTGGCAGACCTACCTGCCGGTGCACCTGATTGAGACCGTCAGTCAACGGGGCGGCACCTCGCTGCTGGCGTTCAGCCAGCTCTCCGGTGGGCCGGATGAACTGCTGACCCGGCTGTGCGACTCGCTGCCCGAGGTGCGCAACCTGTTCGACAGCGAACCAGCGCGGGATCCGGAGGATGTTCTGGCGTCCTGGCTGGACCGGCAAGGACTGCCGGTCGACGTGTTGTCACAGCTCCCCAACGGCGTGTGGCGAGCCACCCTGCCGGAGGACGTGTTCGATCCGGGTCCACTCTCGCCGACCCGCATCGGACGGTTCCAGCACACCAAGGGCCGCTTCATGCAGCTGTGGTGCGACAAACTAGCCGTACGCAGGCTGGCTGGGCTGGAGCGCGGGCTGTGGCTGCTCCAAACGCGACTGGACCAGCTCGAGGAGCTCCAACGAGGGCTGGACGGATTGGCCAGGCAACTGGAGATCGACCAGCTGACCGTGTCCGACTTGAAGGAACACGCACTGGCCAATGATCTGGTCGCGGCGACCATGCGGATCGACGCGCTGCGCTGACCCGGGCCAGGATCTCCCGTGGGTGGTGACGCTCGCGGCACCACCCCCGGGTCGATCAGCCCTTCGTCCATTCCAGCGCGGCGGCGGCGATCTCCTCATCGGGCACGTCCCGGTCGTGCCGGGCGATGCACCAGCGAACTCCGGCCGGGCAGCGGAAAACACCCATGCGGTCCCCGGAGAAGGAATCCGCGACCGGGTTGATCGGGGTGGCCCCCAATTCTACGGCTTTCGCGAAAACCTCGTCCACATCAGCGGTCCAGAAAGTCATGGTGAACGCGTTGCCCTCGGCCGGGCTGGGCAGGATGCCGTACTCCGGCATGGGTTCGCTGAGCTGGAACATGCTCTCGCCCAGGCGGAGCTCGGCGTGCATGACCTGGCCGTCGGGGGTGTCCATCCGCTTGACCACCTCCGCGCCCAGGGCCTGCTGGTAGAAGTCGATGGCCTTGGCGCAGTCGGGGGCGGCGAAGAAGACGTTGAGGCGGTGGTAGCCGGCCGGGGCGGGGCCGGTGGCGGTGGTGTTGTCGGTCATGTGAGGCATCCTGGCGACCGTGCCCACCGACCGGCTTGGACAAACGCGACAGCTCGCCACCACCAGCGAGTACGGCGTGCTGGGGGTGCGCGACATCGACTTCACGCTGGAGCGGGTGCCGGTCTCGCCTGATTTGTCGCCGTTGGTGGAGCGGCATTGGCTGGTGTCGTGGGCGTTGCCGCCGGGACGCAGGGCCTCGGTGACGTTGCTGCCGCACCCGTGCGTGAACCTGGTCTTCGACCGGGGGCAGCTGGCGGTGAGCGGGGTGGGCAGCGCGCGGTTCAGCTACACCTACGAGGGTGCGGGCCAGGTGTTCGGGGTGAAGTTCCGGCCGGGCGGGTTCCTGCCGTTCCTGGGCGCGCCGGTGGCGGAGCTGACCGATCAGGTGCGACCGCTGTCGGCGCTGTGGGGCGCGGACGCGGCGGCGATGGCCGCCGAGCTGGGCGCGGCCCCCGACCTGGACGCGCTGGTGGCGGTGGCCGAGCGGTATCTGCGCGCGCACTGGCCGGGGCCGGATCCGGAGACGGCGCGGGTGGGGCGGATCGTGCGGGCGCTGCTGCACGACCGGGAGATCACCAGGGTCGCGGACGTGTGCGAGCGCTTCGGCATCAACCCGCGCTCGCTGCAACGGCTGTTCCACCGGCATGTCGGGGTGAGCCCGAAGTGGGTGCTGCGCCGCTACCGGCTGCACGAGGCGGCGGCGCGGCTGGCCGAGGGCACCTCGGGCACCTGGACCGAGGTCGCCGTGGAGCTGGGCTACTTCGACCAGTCGCATTTCATCCGCGACTTCACCCAGGCGATCGGGCTGACCCCCCTCGCCTACGCGGCGGCCTGCCAGGCGCGGCAGGCCCCGGTCAGCGCGTGAGCCGCAGCGGCAGCTCGTCCACCAGCGGTTCGGCGGTCAGGGTGGCGCGGATCTGGTCGCCCTGCTCCGAGGTGCCGTTGCGGGCGTCGAAGCGGGCGGCCAGTTCCAGTGCCTGCTCGGTCAGTTCGTCGCGGAGCGCGGCCGAGGGCCAGTCCACGGCGTCCCGGTCGCGGTAGGCGGGGCGGCGGACGGCGGTCTCCGGCGCTCTGGTGAGCACCAGCGCGCCGGCCGCCACGAAGCGCATGGCCGCGGCCGGGGTGCAGGGTTCGTCCAGCCAGCCGAGGTGCCTGGTCAGGATCTCCAGGCCGCGCTGATGGTTGCCGGTGACCGCGCAGAAGACCAGGTGCTCGGCGACCAGGCCGAGTTTGGCGCGGTCGTGGCGCAGGGCCGGGTAGGCGCCGCGGTGCGCGTCGGCGGCCTCGGTGAGCCTGCCGGTGCGCAGGTAGGGCAGCAGCAGGTTGGTGCGGATGCTCTGCGGCTGCTCGTAGCAGTTGAGCTGCCCGCTGAGCACGGGCCGCGCGGTGGCCAGGGCCTGTTCGTCGCGGCCGAGCCAGACCAGGTGGTTGATCTTGCCGTTGGGTTCGCAGCCGTCGCAGTCGGAGAGCTCGCCGCGCGGGCTGGCCTGCCAGAGCCGGAACTGCTCGGCCGCGGTGTCCCGGTCGCCGAGGTGGCGGGCGAGCAGTTCCCGGTACTGGTGCACCGGGTTCATGCCGTGCCCGGCCTGCCGGTAGCGGCGCTCCATGTCGTCGAGCACGGCCCTGGTCTGGCCGAGCGGGACCTCGGGGAAGTCGGCGAGGCTGGCCACGATCCCCTTGAAGTCCCAGAGCAGGTCGAGATCCAGGTCCGGGTCGCCCTCGCCGCGGTCGTAGGCGGCCAGGCACCAGGCGAAGGGCACGAAGGACTTCGCGGGTTCGCCGCCGTAGCGGTAGGTCTCCAGGCTCAGGATCCGGGCGGCGTAGCGCAGGTCGTCCCGGCCGAGCGCGTCGGCCTGCCGCACCACCTGTTCCACCGCGGCGATGCGGGCCGGGCCGAAGGGCAGCTCGTCGGCGGCGCGCAGCTCGGCTTCCAGCTGCTCGGGGCTCATCGGCCACCTTCCCTGATCTGGGCCAGCAGTTCCTCGACGTGTTCCCGTTGCGGCGCGTCCGGTTCGAGGCGGTCCAGTGCGGCGGTGAGCAGCGGTTCGGCTTCCGCGCCGCGGCCCAGCTCCACCAGCAGCCGGCCGCGGAAGACGTCCGCGGTCAGCGCCGGTCCTTCGGCCCCTGGCAGCCGGTGGAAGCCCTCGGCGGCGGCGCTCGCCCTGGCCAGCGCGGGATTCTTGTCCTGCGCGAGGGTGAGGATGCGGGCCGCGTCGTGGTCCAGCAGCGCGCGCTGGAAGACCTCGTGCGGTTCCTCGCCCAGGGCGGCGGCGAGGGTGTCGGCCTCGGCGAGGGCGGTGCGGGCGTGGACGTTCTCCCTGGCCCAGTGCCAGGACAGCGCGGCCAGGCGACGGTGTTCCAGCTCCCGCAACGGTTCCCCGAGTCCTGCCAGGGCCTCGGCGGCGGCCTGGTGGCGGCGGGCGGCCTCGGCGTCGCGGTCGAGCTCGTCCAGGATGCCGGCGGCGATGCCGTGCATCTGGGCCAGGCCGTACCGGTTGTCCTGCTCGGCGCACTGGGCGGCGAGCTCGTCCAGCACGGTCAGCGCGGCGTCGGGCTGACCGAGCGCGCGGTGGGCGTGGCTGAGCAGGAACCGCCCGCGGCCGAGCTGGTCGGGCTCGGCGGCCTCGGCGAGCACCTCCTCGGCGAGGTCGGCGGCCTGGTCGGGGCGGTCGGTGGCCAGTGCGGCGGCGGCCAGGTCGAGCTTGATCTCCAGCAGGTCCAGCTCCGTCTCGAACCGCAGTGCGTCGGTGAGCGCGGCGGTGAGGTGCCCGAACGCCTCCTCGGCTCGGTCCAGGTGGTGTGCGGATCGGCCGGCGTGGTGCTGGGCGAGCACCCGGATCTGCGGGTCCTCGGCGGCGGCGGCCGCGGCGTAGAGCGGGTAGGCGGTGTCGATGTCGTCGAGCACGGAGCAGGCGTGCGCGGCGACCAGCTGGGTGTGGTGCAGCAGCGAGGTCGGCGGTAGCTCGGCCAGGATCTCCGCCGCGCGCAGCAGGGGCCTGACAGCGGCCTCGTGGTCCGGCTCCTCCTGGTCGAGCCACACCTGGATCAGGGCCATCCAGCAGTCTGCGGCCAGTCGCCGGTCCGGGTGGCCGTCGGTGGCTTCGGCCAGCTCCCGCCCGAGCCGGGCCGCGCCCTCGATGTCGCCGGTGCGCCGGAGCGCGTCCACGATCCGGCAGCGGGCGCGCAGCAGCGGGCCTTCGGCCCCGAGCGCGGCCAGTTCCCCGGCCACGGCGTTCAGTTCGGGCAGGCCCTGCTCGGCCCGGTGGTCGTAGCAGCAGGCCAGGGCGGCCCGGCTGCGGGCGGTGGCGGCCAGCACCGGCTCGCCGTGCTCGGCGAAGATCGCCGCGGCCTCACGCAGCGCGCGTTCGGCGGCGGCCGGATCGTCCTCGAACAGGTCCCCGGCCCTCGCGCCGAGCCGCTTGGCGCGCAGCACCGGCGGCGGTTGCGGGCAGACCTCGTCGAAGCGGGCCCACAGCGCGGCCAGGCGGTCGTGGTCGCGGAGCTCGGCGGCCTTCTCAGCGGCGTCGGCCAGCTCTTCCGGCGTCTCCGGGAAGGTGACCGGTGGCGGTGCGGCGACCGCGAGCCGGGCGGCGGCGCGGGCCGGTCCGGACAGCGGCAGGTGCTCCACCAGCGGTTCGGCGACCAGGACGGCGCGGATCTGGTCGCCCTGCTCGGAAGTGCCGTTGCGGGCGTCGAACCGGGCGGCCAGCTCCAGGGCCTGATCGGCGAGCTCGTCGCGCAGGGCGGCGGCCGGCCAGTCCACGGCGGCCCGGTCGCGGTGGGCCGGGCGGCGGACCGGGGTGTCCGGGTGACCGGCCTCGATGACCCTGGTGAGCACCAGCGCGGCGGCCGCGGCGAAGTGCATCGCGGCGGCCGGGGTGCTGGGCTCGTCCAGCCAGCCGAGGTGGCGTTCGAGGAGTTCCAGGCCGCGCGGGTGGTTGCCGGTGCGGGCGCAGAAGATGAGGTGCTCGGCGATGAGGACCAGCTCGGCGCGGTCGTGCCGCACCGCCCGGTAGGCGCTGCGGTGCGCCTCGGCGGCCTCGGTGAGCCTGCCGGTGCGCAGGTACGGCAGCAGCAGGTCGGTGCGGATGCCGTGCGGCTGCTCGCGGCAGCTGAGCTGGCCGCTGAGCACCGGCAGCGCGAGCGCGACCGCTTCCTCGTCCTGGCCCAGCCACACCAGGTGGTTGATCTTGGCGTTGGGTTCGCAGCCCGCGCAGTCGGAGAGCTCCCCGCGCGGACTGGCCTGCCACAGCCGGAACTGCTCGGCCGCGGTGCCCCGGTCGCCGACGTGCCTGGCCAGGAACTCGCGGTACTGGTGCACCGGGTTCATTCCGTGCCCGGCCTGCCGGTAGCGGCGCTCCATGTCGTCGAGCACCGCGGTGGTCTGGTCGAGGGGGACCTCGGGGAAGTCGGCGAGGCTGCTGACGATGCCCTTGAAGTTCCAGAACAGGTGGTGGTCCAGCCGCCGGTCACCCTCGCCGCGGTCGTAGGCGGCCAGGCACCAGGCGAAGGGCACGAAGGTCTTCGCCGGTTCCGCGCCGTAGCGGTAGGCCTCCAGGCTGAAGATCCGCGCGGTGTACTGGAGGTCGGCCAGGCCGAGCGCGTCGGCGTGCCGGATGACGTCCTCCACCGCGGCGGTGCGGGCCGGTCCGTAGGGCAGGTCCCGGCTGGCGAACAGCTTGGCTTCCAGCTCCTCGGGGCTCACGGGGTGTCCTCCTTGGGCACGGCCGAGTCGAGCAGGCCGAGGAACGAGCGGTTGAGCAGTGCCGCGTCGGCGGGCCGGATGGGGTGGTAGCCCAGCAGCAGGGCCTGGCCGTAGAGCGCTTCGACGGCGAGGGCGACCATGGCCGGGTCGGTGAGCGCGCAGACCCGGCGCACCAGCGGGTTGCGGTGGTTGAGCACCAGCTGCGGCCGGTCCTCGGCGGGTTTCTCGAACGCGGCGAGCACCCCGGCCCACAGCTGGTCGGCCTTGGCCCTGGTGGCCTTCAGCTCGCTCTGGAAGGCGGCGTCCCGGTCGAGCAGGTAGAGCACGGACAGCGTCGGTGGGTCGAAGGCGCGCAGCACCACCTCGCAGCCGAGCCGGTCCAGCGCCCGTTGCGCGGTGGTCAGGAACGGGCGCAGCGCCAGCTCCTCGGCCGGGTCGACCGGGGACAGCCGGGTCATCACGTCACTGGGTTCCAGGCGCTGCACCACCAGGTCAGCCTCCAGCGCGGGCAGCCTGCCGATGATCTCGGTGTCGTAGGTGTAGCCGCCGTTGACCACGGCCAGGCCCTGGGCGGAGGCGACCGCGGCGAGCTGGCGGAAGTCCTCGGCGGTGGTGGTGTAGCGGATGCGGCCGTGCCGGGCGCGGAACTCGCCCAGGGTCATCCGCCCCATGTTGGTCTCCAGGGGCAGCCACTCGTCGACCAGGGCGAGCATGTCGTCGTCGTGCAGGGCGAGGGCTTTCACGCCGAGGTGGTGGATGCCGAGGAAGCGGGCCAGCCGGGCCGGGTCGGTGGCGGCCAGGCCGACCAGCCAGCCGCGCAGCTGCGCGCCGAGCGCCTCGCGGGTCTCTTCCAGGAGGCTGTCGTCGTAGAGGGCCTCGCGGCTGGCGGTGGGCCGCAGCTCGGCGGCGTCGATGACGCAGCGGGCGAAGAAGGCCCAGCCGGGCAGCAGGCCGTCAGCGCTCTCGGTGAGCAGCATCCGCTTGAGGTAGACCCGGTGCCCGGCGCGTTCGGCCGGGTTGGCCTGGAACGGCAGCACGTAGGCCACGCCGGTGAGCCCGGCCTGCGGCACGTCCAGCTCGACCACGTCGAACGGGGTGAAGCCGAGGGTGTCCTGGGCGTAGCCGACCAGGTCGGCCAGCCGCTCCCCCGCCGGCCGCCGGTCCTGCCGCCACGGCGGTCCGTCACCGGCGACCCGCTGCCCGAGCGCGGTGACCGGGAAGGGCAGCATCGAGCCGTAGCGGGCGGCCAGCTCGACCACGGTGGGCCCGGCCAGCCAGGACTCCGCGCCGGGCCGGGCGGACAGGGTGACCGTGGTGCCGGGTTCGGCGCGCTCGGCGGGGCCGAACCGGTAGGTGCCGTCGGCGCGGCCGACCCACTCCACCGCGGGCGCGCCGGTGGCCGAGCGGGTGGTCACGGTGACCTCGTCGGCGACCAGGAACGCCGAGAGCAGGCCGATGCCGAACTGGCCGAGGAACTCGTGCCTGGCGAAGCCCAGCTCGTCCCGCTTGGAGCTGCGGCCGATGGTGGCCAGCAGCTCGTGCACCTGCTCCTCGGTGAGCCCGATGCCGGTGTCGGTGACGGTGAGCGTGCTGCCGGTGCTGTCGATGGTGATCCCGGCAGGCGCGTCCGGATCGGTGGCGCGGCGGGCGGTCACCGCGTCCACCGCGTTCTGCAGCAGCTCGCGCAGGTAGACCCGTGGGCTGGCGTAGAGGTGATGGCTGAGCAGGTCGACCACGCCACGCAGGTCGACCTGGAAGGTGCGGTCCAAAATAGTTCGTCCCCCCAAGTGCGGTGGGGCCATCCTAAAGCGGTGAGCGCCACCAGGTCCGGGAAATACGAGCACGGGCTGCGCGGCATGCAGGAGCTGGCCGACGCGGTGTGGACGCCGGGCAGCCGCTGGCATCCCGGCGAGCTGGCCTGGGCGCGGTTGCAGCACCTGGGCCGCGAGCCGGACTGGCCGACCCGGTTGTGGCGGCAAGGATCCACGGTGCTGGCCTGGGGCTGGGTGGACCTGCCGGGCACGCTCTACCTCCAGGTGCGGCCAGACTGGGCGGAGCTGGTCGGCGAGGTGCTGGCCTGGGCGGAGCCGGTGGCCACCGAGGCGCTCTCGGTGCTGGTGCTGGACCGGGAACGCCACCTGGTGGAAGGCTTGCGCGCCAACGGCTATGTCGAGTCCACTTCGGACGGTCCGTTCTTCCGGCGGATGGTCGGCGGACTGGCCGAGGCACCCGAAGTGGTGCTGCCGCGGGGTTTCACCATCCGGGAGGCCACCGACCTGGCGGCCAGGACGGAGCTGCACCGGGCCGCCTGGCACCCCTCGCGGGTGACCCTGGCCGGCTACACCAACGTGACCAAGGCCTGGCTGTACCGGCGGGAGCTGGACCTGGTGGCGCACGCCCCGGACGGCACACCCGCCGCCTACTGCCTGGGCTGGCTGGACTCGCGCGGCCGGGCCGGGGTGTTCGAGCCGGTGGGCACCGCGCCGGAGTTCCGGGGGCGCGGGCTGGGCAGGGCGGTGTGCCTGGCGGTGCTGGCGCGGATGCGAGGGCTGGGCGCGGACACCGTCACCGTGCTGCCCCGCGGTGACGCGGCCTACCCGATGCCGGCGCGGCTCTACGCCGGGCTGGGGATGACGCCGATCGGCCGAACGGTGGTCTTCACCCGGGCGCGCTGAACCATTCCCCGACTGGCGGCCGTTGGCCGGAACATGAGCACCGCGTCGATCGCCGGAATCCTCGTCATGCTGCCCGCGCTGGTCGGGATCGCCATCCTGTGGCGGTGGAGCGCGCCCGGCCTGGCCGAGCCCAAACCCCTGCCCCAGCCCAGAGACCTGCTCGCCAAGGCCAGACAGGCCGCGGAGCGGTTCACCCCGCAGCGCCGCGCGCCGATCGGCCCCCGGATCGGCGCGCACCGCAGCCGGGTGCCGCGGTACGCGCCGATGCCGACCATGCCTTCGGTGGCCGAGCTCCGCGCCAGGGAGGACGCGGACCACCTGTCCTATTACCCGAGACTGCGCCGGGACTAGCGCCGGAAGCGCCAGGTCTTGCTGTCGAAGGCGATGCAGATGCTCGGCGAGAGCACGACCACCCGCAGCGTGCCGTCCCGGAAGTCGTAGTCCACGCCCTCGACCTCGAAGTTCCCGGAACACCCGCTCTGCAACGGCAGCCGGCCCAGCTCCCGGACCACCCCCCGGACGTCCGCACCGCCCAGCGCGGCGTCCAGGTCGACCTGGAGCAGCTGCTTGCCCGGTCCGTCGGAGGCGCAGAGCAGCTGGGTGGCCGAGGTGAACTCGCAGCCCTGGATGTTGGTCACCGTGCGGTCCAGCCGGATCGCGAAGGCGTACGGCAGGTTCTTCCCCGGATCCGTCACGGCCACCCCGGGGTTGGGGAAGACCAGGAAGCGGTTCATGTCCCCCCACTCCCCCGACACCAGCCACCTGGCGTCGGGGGAGACGGCGGCGAAGGAGTTGTTGACGGCTTCCCAGGACTCCAGCTGGTGCACGTACTCCGCGCGCCTGCCGTCGGCGGTCTCCACCCGGAACATCTTGGCGCGCAAGGTGCTGCTCTGGTACGGCTCCACGTAGACGCCCTGCCGGGAGCCGGGGTCGCCGATGTGGTCCCAGCCCCTGGTGCGCACGTCCAGGGGGATGGTGCCGATGCCGGTGTAGCGGATGGATCCGTTGCCGTTGCGGATGATCGTGGCCAGGCCCTGGCTCTCGTCCAGCGGCCGGGCGTGGTCGGAGCCCAGGGTCTTCCACGGGCCGACGTCGGCGGAGGCGGGCAGGGCGCCCAGTACCATGGCGGTCAGGACGAACAGGGTGGTGGTGGCGCTGCGCAGGACGTTCCCGCGGGTCATGCTCGCTCCTGGGGGACGGAGGGGTGGCGCGGCGGAACCGGATCGGAGACTACCCGGTTCCGTTGCCCGCGGTCGAGCATGCCGCGGTCCAGCAGTCCCAAAGCGGCCGCGCGCAGCCCGGCCTGGAACCGGCTGGTGGCGCCGAGGGTGTCCATCAGCGCCCGGACGTGTCGCTGCGCGGTGCGCAGGCTGACGCCCAGGCGCAGCGCGATGGTCTTGTCGGTGAGCCCGGCGGCGAGCAGTTCCAGCACCCGCCAGTCGATGCCGGGGGTGGCGTGCTGGCCGGGCAGCGGGGCCGCGCGCTGCCAGCTGTGCTCGAACAGCGAGCGCAACCCGGTCAGCAGCGCCGAGGCCGAGACCAGCAGCGCGCTGTCGGTCTCCTGCCCGATGGCCACCGGCAGGATCGCCCACCGCCGGTCCACCAGCCCCAGCTTCGTCGGCAGCCCCGGCAGCACCCGGATCCGCTCACCCCGGGACCGCCTGCGGTGCAAGGCGTCCAGCACATGCGCACAGTCCACATAGGACGCGTCGTAGACGGTCCGGTAGACCACGCCCGCGGCCAGCGCGCTGCGCGCCTCCTCGTTGGCCGCGCCCGCCACGTAGGGCGGCCGCTCGAACTGGCACACCTCGAACCGGGCCGCGCGCTGCAACCCGGCCCAGCGCCGCCCGATCGCGGCGTGCCCGCGCAGCAGCTCCACCGGCCCGTGGCTCTCCGAGTCGCCACTGGCCCGGTCGTAGAGGGTCATCAGCGCCGGGATGAGCGCGCGCACCCGGTGCAGACGCTGGTGGTGGGAGACGATGTAGGACTCGATCGCCGAGTCCGGCGGCACCCGGGCCCACCGCCCGTCCGCGCCGACCACCAGCCCGGCCTGGTCGAGCAGGCCGAGCAGGGCGGCGGTGCGGTCGGGGTCGAGGCGGGCCGCGGCGGCCAGCTCGCCGGTGGTCCAGGACGGGCGGGTCAGCACGATCTCGTAGACGCGCTGTTGGTCGGCGGTGAGGCCGAGCACCTCCAACATGCCACACACTCCGAGGCAGGGGTACCTCGACATCTACCGCCCCGGGCGGCGGGCCACTACCCGCCGCCCGGAGGGTCACCCACCTACGCGGCGGCGGGTTCCCCAGCGGCGAAGGTCGCCCCGGCCAGCGTCCACGCGCCGTGGGCGGCGGCGTTGGTGGCCACGCCCATGACGTTGGCGGCGACGTTGGTGATGGTGTCGCAGCGCTGGTGGTAGCAGGGATCGCTGCCGCTGCCGATGCCGCCGACCGGGATGCCGACGCGGGAGAAGCTGGCGTGGTCGGAGCGGCCGCCGATGTTCATCGAGCGGGTCGGGATGCCCTTGCCGCGGAAGTAGGCCTGGAACATCTGCGCGATGGCCGCGTTGTCGTTGTAGACGCCCCAGGTGGTGGTGTTGCGGGCGCCGACCATGTCGAAGTTGAGGTAGCTCTTGATCTTCGTGCGCTCGGCGGCCGGCAGTGAGTTGACGTAGTAGCGGGAGCCGATCAGGCCCAGCTCCTCCGCGCCCCACCAGCCGAACCGCAGCTTCTTCTGGGTGACCAGCTTCGCCCTGGACACCGCCAGCGCGGTCTCCAGCGCCGCGGCCGAGCCGGAGGCGTTGTCGTTCATGCCCGGCCCCGCGGTCACCGAGTCCAGGTGCGCGCCCAGGAACACCACCTGGTTGGCGTCGCCGCTGGTCCAGTCGGCGGTGAGGTTCCAGCCGGTGGCGCCGTTGTGGGTGAAGGACTGCAGGGTGGTGCGGAACCCGGCGGCGTCCAGCTTGGCCTTGACGAAGTCCACCGAGGCCTTGTAGCCGGGCCTGCCGTGCGCCCTGGTGCCGCCGTTGCGATCGGCGATCGCCTGGAACTCCCGCATGTGCGCCATCACATTCTCGGCCGGAATATCCGGCGGCGCGGCATATATCGGCGAGTTGACTATGCTGGTGGTGCGGATATGGCCGAGACTGGACTCCGCGCTCGCCGAGGGGGCCAGCGGAAGTCCCAGCAGGGCAACGGTTGTCAGCGCGGTGAGGGCTCGCGAGGCCGTCCTTGTCACGGGCATGAGCACGCTCCTTGGGTCCGGGAATCTACCGCCGCACGCTAGGTCGCCGGATGCGGCGCACGGGCGGGCTGGCGCAGATGCGGTGCGGCACTGGCGCAATTACGTCGCGGCGGACCCCGAGGCGTTGCGCCGCAACAGACTTCCCGCTATGCGAACGCTTCTCGCCGCAGTGCTGGCCACCGCACTGCTGACCCCCGCCACCGCCACCGCCGACCCGGCCCCCGCCAACCCAGCCCCCGCCGCCGCGGCCCCCGACATCCCGGTCGCCGCCGTGCAGCGCCACCTCGCCCGCTTCGACGCCATCGCCGCGGCCAACGGCGGCAACCGCGCGCACGGCCGCCCCGGCTACCGCGCCTCCATCGACCACGTGAAGTCCATTGTGGACAGTGCAGGCTTCCGCACCACCCTGCAACCCTTCAGCTACCGCGGTGCCACCGGCTGGAACCTCATCGCGGACTGGCCGGGCGGCGACGAGAACGACGTGCTGCTCACCGGCGCGCACCTGGACAGCGTCACCACCGCCCCCGGCGTCAACGACAACGGCTCCGGCTCGGCCGCCATCCTGGAGGTCGCGCTGGCCGTGGCCAGGGAGAAGCCGGCCACCAAGCGGCACCTGCGGTTCGCCTGGTGGGGCGCGGAGGAGCTGTGGATGATCGGCTCCGCGCACTACGTGAACACCCTGCCAGCCGCCGAACGGGCCAAGATCAAGGCCTACCTCAACGTGGACATGATCGGCTCGGTGAACACCGCCTACTTCGTGCTCGACGGCGACCGCTACCCGGCGGGCTCGGTGGCGCTGGAACGCGCGCTCAAGGAGTACTACGCCCGCATCGGCGTGCCGGTGGAGGACCTGGACATGGGCGGGCGCGGCGACCACGCCTCCTTCACCCGATACCAGATCCCGGTCGGCGGCCCGTTCACCGGCGCCGAGGGCCGCAAGACCGCCGCCCAGGCCCGCAAGTGGGGCGGCACCGCGGGCGCGCCGTACGACCCCTGCTACCACCGGGCCTGCGACACCGCCCGCAACATCGACGCCACCGCGCTGGACCGCAACACCGACGCGGTCGCGCACGCGGTGTGGACCCTCGCCACCTGACCCGCCCGCCGCCGCTGCCACGTACAGTGGTCAACCGGCAGACCAGCAGCGGAACGGATTGAGCGGCGATGACGGCGAGTGTCGACGAGGAGATCGAGCAGACCGGCGGCCCGGGGATCGACCCGGACCGGATGGCGATCTGCCTCCAGGTGCTGGCCGAGGTCGAACAGCTGCCGACCGAGCACCCGGACGCGGTGGCCGTGCGCAGGGCCACCGCCGCGATCTTCAAGGACGTGCGCAAGCGCCGTCGCCAGGCCAAGCGGCAGGCGGTGGCCGAGGCCGACCGCGCGGTGACCGCAGCCACCGCCACCGGCTCGCCGGAGCGGATCGACGACGAGACCCGCGGCATCCCGCTGGTGTCCAACGCCGCCGGCGCCACCGCGGGCACGCTGATCCGCTCCCGGGCCTGCTACCACTGCAAACAGCGCTACCACGTGGTGGACGCCTTCTACCACCAGCTGTGCCCGCCGTGCGCGGCGCTGAACCGCTCCCGCCGGGACGCGCGCACCGACCTGACCGGGCGGCGCGCGCTGCTCACCGGCGGCCGCGCCAAGATCGGCATGTACATCGCGCTGCGGCTGCTCCGCGACGGCGCGCACACCACCATCACCACCCGCTTCCCCAACGACGCGGTGCGCCGCTTCGCCGCGATGGAGGACAGCGGCGACTGGCTGCACCGGCTGCGCGTGGTCGGCATCGACCTGCGCGACCCGGCCCAGGTGGTCGCGCTGGCCGACTCGGTCGCCGAGCAGGGCCCGCTCGACATCCTGATCAACAACGCCGCGCAGACCGTGCGCCGCTCCCCTGGCTCCTACGCGCTGCTGGAGTCCGCCGAGTCCGCGCCGCTGCCCCCCGGCCCGCTGCCCGAGCTGATCACCTTCGGCCACACCAGCGACGCCCACCCCAAGGCGCTGGCCGGGTCACTGGCCGAGGCCAGCGTGCAGGCGCACAACCTGACCGCGCTGGCGCTGACCGCCGGTTCGGCCTCGATGGACCGGGTGGCCGCGGACATCGCCATCGACGCCGGTGGCCTGGTACCCGACCTCCAGGACGTGAACAGCTGGACCCAGCGGGTGCACGAGGTGGACGCGCTGGAGATGCTGGAAGTCCAGCTGTGCAACCAGACCGCGCCGTTCATCCTGATCAGCAGGCTGCGCCCGGCGATGGCCTCGGCGACGGCGCGGCGCAAGTACGTGGTGAACGTCTCCGCGATGGAGGGCCAGTTCAGCCGCAAGTACAAGGGCCCCGGCCACCCGCACACGAACATGGCCAAGGCCGCGCTGAACATGCTCACCCGCACCAGCGCGGAGGAGATGCTGACCACCGACGGCATCCTGATGACCGCGGTGGACACCGGCTGGATCACCGACGAGCGCCCGCACCCGACCAAGATGCGCCTGGCCGAGGAGGGCTTCCACGCCCCGCTCGACCTGGTCGACGGCGCGGCCAGGGTGTACGACCCGATCGTGCGCGGCGAGGCGGGCGAGGACCTGTACGGCTGCTTCCTGAAGGACTACGCGCCAGCGGCCTGGTAACCGCGCGCCCGATGTGTCAGCAGGGCAGCCGGTAAGCGAGCCACTCGTCGGCCACCACCAGCCCGGCCCCGGCCAGCGCCTCGGCCAGCACCGGGTCCTCCAGCTCGCGCACCACCAGCGTGGCGACCTCCAGCCGCGCCTGCTCGATCACCGCGACCAGCAGCACCAGCAGCTCGGCCGAGGTGGTGTCCCGGTGCACGACCAGCTCGACCTCGGCCGTCTCGTCGTCCACCAGCACCGCGGTGGCGAAGGCCTTGGGCTTGCCGTCGACGTCCCGCAGGTCCACGGTCAGGTATCCGGCCAGGTCGGCGCCGACCGCGTCGGCCACGTCGTCGACGGTCCACTCCCCGCCCAGCACGCCCGCGCACAGCGGCACGTACTCGGTCAGCTCGGCCTCGGTCGGCTCCACGGGCAGCTCCCGCACCACGACCTCCGGCAGCCCGCCGGGCGGCTGCCACCCGGCGAGCTCCAGCCGCCACACCCGCCCCAGCTCAGCCGCGGTCACCGCGTCCACCGCCGCCGCGGCCAGCCGGTCCAGCCGCCCCTCGGTGTCACACCAGCGCACCCCGGTGCACCCGGCCTCACGCGCCAGCTCCACCGCCGCCCGCACCAGCACCGCCAGCACCTCGACCTCGGCCGCCGAGCCCTCGCCGACCGCGCCGGCGACCCGCCGGGCCTCGCGCTCGAGGAGCACCCACTGCAACCCGGCGTCGGTCTCCGGCAGCTCCGGCCAGAACAGCTCGGCCCAGCCCAGCAGGGTCTCGCCCCGCCGGGCCACCACCGCGCCCAGCAGGCCGCGGTCCTCCTCTTCGAGCTCCGGCTCCGGCTCACCGAGCTCGGTGAACATCTCGCGAACCAGCTTGAGGTCGATGTGCTCGTCCCGCCGGAGCTCGACGGTGAGCGCGGTGGCGTCAGTGGTCCCGGTGCTCATGCTTTCCCCGTTCGCCGTGCCTGGCGCGAAGGTACTGGCAGACCCGGCCCGCTGACCTGCGGAACCACCCGGTGGGGCGGTGAACGCAACCCGGTCGGCGGCGGGGTTCACTAGGTGAATGGGGTGACCGTGGGCAGGCGGTGATGGCGGTCGGCGAACTGCCACTCGTGCCACAGGTACACGTGCACCCCCATCACGTCCGCCACGATCTCGGCCACATGGCTGCGCACCGTGACCCCGCAGCGGTACGGGCACTCCATCACCAGCCGGACGTCGCCGGGTTCGGTGTCGGGGCGCCGGCGCTGGACTGGGATCGGCGTCTGGTTCGGGTTTCTCCCCATGCCCCAAACCTGGCCGGTGACTTTCGGGCAAGGCAGGTTCCGACTGCGTGACAGAGTCGCCGGTTTGCCGGACACGGGGGGACAGTGATGGGGTATGGCTAACACCCGTGGGAGTGAGTCCGATCCCACGAATGAGGTACGAGGAGAGAGTGGGGAGGTCACTCAGTGAACCCGAAGAAGCACGAGATCCTGGACACCGGCAACTCAGGCACGCACTGACACCAGTCTCGGCGCGAGTGCGGCGCCGAGGCCCGCAGGGGACGGCCAGGGGCCGCCGTCCTCCGGCCACAGACGGGCACACTGGGGGAATGACAGAGGTGGGGGCGCTGGCCGACCGGTTGGTCGAGGTGCTGGCGACAGAGGATCCGCTCAACGACCTACTCGACGGGCAGCCCGGTTTCCAGGGACTGCTCCCGCAGATCTCCGCCGCCGGTCAGGCGCGGACCGCGGCCGCGGCGGCCGATCTTGCCGCCGCCGCAACGGAACTGGCGGTATCCGGGCCGGACGCGGTCACCAGGGACGTCCTGGTGCAGCAGGCCGAGGCGGTCCGGACCCGGTCCGCCACCCGGCTGGCCGAGCACACCCTGCTGGACCTGATGCACGCCCCCGCGGTGGTCGCGCTCAACCGGCTGCCCTCGGCCCGGCCCGCGACCGCCGAGCAAGAAGAGTTCTTCCTGACCCGGATCGCCGGACTCCCGGCCTACCTCGCCCAGGCCGCCGACCGGCACCACGAGGGCGTGGCCTCCGGCCGTACTCCGGTGGCCCGTTCCCTGCACACGCTCACCGGGCTGCTCGAGAACTACCTCGCCCGCCCTGACCAAGATCCGCTGGCCCAAGCGCCGCTGACCGGCGACCGCACCGCCCGGCGAGAACGACTGCTGGCCGACGAGGTCCGCCCCGCGGTCGCCGCCTACCGGGCCATTCTCCAGGAGATCACCGGCCGCCCCGACGAACAGCCGGGCCTGTGCTGGCTGCCCGACGGCGAGGCGAGCTACACCGCGCTGGCCCGCATGCACACCACCACCGAGCGCACCCCGGCCGAGCTGCACGCCGAGGGCCTGAGCCTGCTCGCGGACCTGGAAGCGGAGTTCGCGCGGCTGGGCGGGCCGCTGTTCGGGGTGCGCACCGGGGCCGAGGTGCGGGCGCGGCTGCGCACCGACCCGGCGCTGAAGCTGCGGGACGGGGCCGAGCTGCTCACGCTGTCCCGGGCGGCCATGGACCGGGCCGAGGCGGCCGCGCCGCGCTGGTTCGGCCGGATGCCGGGTCACCGCTGCGAGCTGCGCGAGACGCCGCCGGACAAGGCGCCCACCGCCTCCACCGCCGCCTACCTGCCGCCGCCGCTGGACGGCTCCCGGCCGGGCATCTACTACGCCAACACCTACCGGGTCACCGAGCGGGACCGCTGCGTGACCGAGGCCAACGCCTTCCACGAGGCGGTGCCCGGCCACCACTTCCAGCTGGGCCTGGCCGCCGAGCTGACCGGCCTGCCCACGCTGCGCCGGGTGGCCTGGGTGAACGCCTACATGGAGGGCTGGGCGCTCTACTGCGAGCACCTGGCCGAGGAGATGGGCCTGTACTCCGGCGACCTGATGCGGCTGGGCGCGCTGGCCAACACGGCCATGCGCGCGGCGCGGCTGGTGGTGGACACCGGGCTGCACGCCTTCGGCTGGCCGCGCGCCCGGGTGGTGGCCTTCCTGCGCGAGCACACCGCGATGACCGAGGTGGAGATCGCCTCCGAGACCGACCGCTACATCGAGACCCCTGGCCAGGCCCTGTCCTACCTGGTCGGCCGGATGGAGTTCCAGCGGCTGCGGGCCCGCGCCGAGCGGGAGCTGGGCGCGGGCTTCGACATCCGCGGCTTCCACGACCTGGTGCTCGGCGGCGGCCCGCTGCCGCTGACCGTGCTGGACCGGGTGGTGGACGACTGGCTCAGGGCCGGGGGGCCAGCCGGCAGTTGAAGTGCCGCAGCAGCGGCGGGTTGTGCGTGAGCCGGTAGCCGGGCACCCGCTCGGGGTCCTTGGCGATCTCGGCCAGGATCTCGCCCACGTACTCCAGGTGGCTCTGGGTGTAGACCCGGCGCGGGATGGCCAGCCGCACCAGCTCATACGGGGCGGCCTTGGTCAGCTCGTCCTGCTCGTCGAACTCGCCCAGGTAGAGCGAGCCCAGCTCGGCGGCCCGGATGCCGCCGCGCCGGTACAGCTCCAGGGCCAGCGCGTGCCCCGGGAAGGAGCTGGGGGGCAGGTGGGTGAGCAGGCGGCCGGCGTTGAGGTAGATGGCGTGGATCCCGGCCGGCTGCACGATGGACACCCCACCGGCCACCGCCAGCTCGCCGAGGTGGCGGGACTGCTCGGCGCGGGCGCGCAGGTAGTCCGGTTCGGTCACCTCGCGCAGACCCTGGGCCAGCATGTCCAGGTCCCGCCCGGCCAGGCCGCCGTAGGTGCGGAAGCCCTCGGTGGCGATCAGCAGCAGCTCACAGCGCCCGGCCAGCTCGGGGTCACGCACCGCGAGCAGCCCGCCCATGTGCACGATGCCGTCCTTCTTCAGGCTGGCCACGCACCCGTCGGCCAGCGCGAAGGCCTCCCGCGCCACCTCGCGCGGGCTGCGGTGCTGGTAGCCGGGTTCCCGCTGGGTGACCAGCCAGGCGTTCTCGGCGAAGCGGGCCGCGTCCAGGAAGTAGGGCACCCCGTGCGCGCGGCACAGCGCCGCGGCGGCCTTGAGGTTGGCCATAGACACCGGCTGCCCGCCGCCGCCGTTGTTGGTGATGGTCATGATCACCAGGCCGACCGGGGTGCCGTCGGTGAGCACCCGCTCCAGGGCTGCCAGGTCGATGTCGCCCTTGAACGGGGCAGGCTCGTCCAGGTCCTTGGCCGCCGGGCCGGGCAGGTCCAGCGCGGTGCAGCCGAGCAGCTCCACGTTGGCCCTGGTGGTGTCGAAGTGCGTGTTGCTGACGCTGACCTGGCCCGGCTTGAGCAGCGCGGTGAACAGGATCCGCTCGGCGGCGCGGCCCTGGTGCACCGGCCACAGGTGCGGGTAGCCGGTCAGCTCCTCGACCACCTCCTTGAACCGGAAGAAGGAGCGCGCCCCGGCATAGGACTCATCGCCCAGCGCCGAGGCGGCCTGCTGGGCCGCGGACAGCGCGCCGGTGCCGGAGTCGCTGAGCAGGTCGATGGTGACCACGTCGGCGGGCAGGTTGAACTGGTTGTACCCGGCCTCGACCAGCGCGGCCTCGCGCTGCTCCGGCGTGGTGATCGGGATCGGCTCCACGACCTTGATCCGGTAGGGCTCCATCAGCGGCATACGGGGTGGCTCCGCTCTTTCTCAGGATGCGAGGGACTCCGGGCGCGGCGGGGTGACCGCGTAGCTTTCGGCCGAGAGGTACACGGTGAGCCCGGTGTGCGGGCGGCCCGTGCGCAGGGACAGGTGCGGGATGAGGCCGACGCCCTCGTTGAGCGGGCGGCGGGCCAGCACGGTCAGCGCCCGGTCCAGCAGCGCCTGGTCCAGGCCGTGCTTGGCCAGCAGCGCGTGCGCCCTGGCCAGCGCGACCTCGTCGTCGGCGGCGTAGTCGCGCACCGGGAGGTAGACGGAGAACCCGCTGGCCCGGTCGGTGTCCCCGGCCAGGAAGCTCAGGCTGGAGATCAGCGGCCGCCCGGTGAAGCGGCCCCGGTGGCCGCCGGCGATCGCGGTGAACTCGCGGATCTGCTCCTCCTCCACCTGCCGGGCCGCGCCCGCCGCGCGCAGCAGCTGGGCCAGGTCGCCGTCGTGGTGGGAGAGGTAGACCTTGACCCTGGGGTCGGGCTGGGTGTGCAGGTCGATGGAGAAGAAGGAGTAGCGGTCCAGCTCATCGCCGGGACGCAGCCGCCGCCGGAGGTTGGCGTAGGCGCCGCCGAAGCCGAGCCGGTCCAGCCCGGCCTCGACCAGTTCGCCCGCGACGGCACGGCCGCGGACCTCCGGGTTGAAGTAGATCTTGAACGCCGGCGGCAGGCCGGGGCGCAGCACCACCGACCACCACCAGGCGAAGCGGCCCTGCGGGTGCTCGGGCAGGAACAGCTCGGCCACCGCCTCGAAGGCGGCGAGGGAGAAGCCGTAGCGCCGGGCCAGCCGGGGCAACAGCTCCTGAGCTGCACAAACGTTTGCTTCGATGGACGTGCCCTCGCCGAGGGTTTCCAGCAGCAGGCGCACCGCGGGGCGGCCGGCCCGGTCGACGGCGAGGGAGAACTCGACCGGGGTGTGGTCGTCGGCGACGTCGGAGGGCCAGGCGGGCGGTTGCCCGATGGACCGGTCGCCACCGGGTCCGAGCATTTCCCGCACGAGGTCGGCATATTCTTCGGCCGCATTTGTGGAATGGGAAAGACCAACCGCCCGGCAGAGCTCGCTGGTTAGTCCGGAAATGTCGTCAGCCAGCGAGAGCGTTGCCTTGCCCATCTGACTCCGTATCGTCGTTACGACACCGACGGCTGATCAACTTAGCCGAGCGGAGATCACGACGACACCGCTCTCCCGGTGACCATGACAACCAGCTGCAAGTTACGGAACGCACATCTCAGTGCGACCGGGCATGACCGGCGGACGCCGCGCGCCCGCCGTTCGTGCACAGGTCAGAGATCACACGACTACCCACCGTTGCCCGGACTGACCAGCTCCGCGTCGTCGCCCGCCGACTCGGCCAACCGGGCGAGCACGTGCTCGACCAGGGTCACCAGCGCGTCCTTGCTGGACTCGCGCTGACGCGCGTCGACCATGAGCACCGGCACGTCGGGGTTGAGCACCAGCGCCTTGCGGATCTCCTCCGGCTCGTAGCTGTGCGCGCCCTCGAAACAGTTGACCGCGACCACGAACGGGATTTTCCGGCGCTCGAAGAAATCGACCGAGGGAAACGAGCTGTCCAGTCGGCGGGTGTCCACAAGGACAATCGCGCCAATCGCGCCATTGGCGAGTTCGTCCCACATGAACCAGAACCGGTTCTGGCCGGGCGTGCCGAAGAGGTAGAGCACGATCTCGGTGTTGATGCTGATCCGGCCGAAGTCCAGCGCGACCGTGGTGGTGGTCTTGCCCTCGACCCCGGCCAGGTCGTCGACGTCCTCGCCCGCCTCGGTCAGCAGCTCCTCGGTGCTCAGCGGGGGGATCTCGCTGACCGAGCTGACCAGCGTGGTCTTCCCCGCCCCGAAACCGCCGGCGACCAGCACCTTCACCGAGGTGGGGATCACCAGCTCGGCTTGCGGGTCAGATCCTGCGGACACCATCGAGCACCGCCTCCAATAGGTTCCTACTCGGTCGTTCCAAGGCCCCGGCGTACCGGGTGACCACGTCGCCGCGTTCGATCAGGTCGCTGACCAGGACCTTGACCACGATGAGCGGCACATCGATATAGGCGGCGACCTCGGCGACCGACAGGGGGTGCCGGCACAGGTCGATGATGGAGAACTGCTCCGGGGTCAGGGTCTGCAGGTCGTTGTCGGTCAGCACGCTGACGATCTGGGTGGCCAGGTCCAGTTCGGTGTTGCCCGGCCTGGTCCGGCCCCTGGTCATCGCGTACGGCCGCACCAGCGGACCGGCCGCCTCGTCGAACCAGTGCGCTTCCTCGTCTGCGGGCATGCGCTCAGCTCCTCGGGGGGTTGGCGGCGGCGGTTTCCCGTGGGGCTGAGCTGAGGTAGACGCCCACCTGCTTGACCAGCAGGTTCATCTCGTAGGCGATCATGCCGACGTCGGCGGTCTCCTCGGCCAGCAGCGCGAGGCAGGCGCCCCGTCCGGCCGCGGTGACGAAGAGGTAGGCGTGCTCCATCTCCACGATGGTCTGGCGCACGGCGCCACCGCCGAAGTGCCTGCCGGTGCCGCGGGCCAGGCTCTGGAAGGCCGAGGCCATCGCGGAGAGGTGCTCGGAGTCATCCTTGGACAGGTCCTGCGAACGGCCGATCAGCAGGCCGTCGGAGGAGAGCACGACCGCGTGCCGGACCCCGACGGTCCGCTGCACCAGCTCGTCCAGCAGCCAGTTCAGATCGGTGTTCCGAGAAGCCTTGTCGCTCATGCTGGGCTGACCTTCTTCGTCGAGGCCGACGTCGGGCGGGCGGCGGCCATTGATCATCCTGGGAATGGGTCTGCGTCGCGTCCCTCGCGGGTCCCGCGCTGGAAGGCGGCCATGGTGTCGCGAACCTGCTCCGGCGAGCGTCCCGCGGTGGCCGGGACCTCGTTCTCGCCGGTGTCGGTGGCGCCGGAGTCGGCGAGCAGCTGCGGCGCCAGGTTTTGCTGCGGCCGGCGGACCGGCAGCGCGGGCCGTTCTCCCGCCGGCGCACCGGTGCGGGCCGCCGCGGCGGTGGCGGCGCGGGCGTTGACCACCGGGATCTCCCCCGTGGTGGCGTTGCGGTCGACCCCGCCCCGGACCTGGGGCTGCTCCCCGGTCGGCGTGTTGTGCGTGAGCAGTGGCGCGTGGGTGAGCAGCGCGCCCGGCCCGGTCTGCTCCAGCGGGAGCCCGCCGGTGCGCTCGGCCGGTTGTTCCGGCGGGGCCAGTTCCTCGTGCTCGTAGCGGTCCTCCGGGGTCGAGGGCTTCTCCTCCTGGATGCTGGCGAAGGTCGCCCCGCCGAGCAGGTTGATCGAGCGGCCGGGGGTGTCCTCGCCGCTGCTGAGCGGGTCGGCCCAGAAGCTGTGCAGGTCCCGGCCGGGGCGGTCGTGCTCACCCTCGGCCAGCTCGTCGTCGTCCACCTGGTCTTCTTCTGCCGCGCGCTGCTGGTGGACCGGTCCGAGCGGCGTGCGAACGGGTTTTCCCGAGCTGGTCGCCCGCTCCCGCTTGGTCAGTTCGCGCAGGGTGTCCTCGGAGAGCTGGGTGCGCACGTCGGAGGCGAGGATCTCGTTGGGCACCAGGATGACCGCCCTGGTGCCGCCGTAGGGCGAGTCGCGCAGCTCGACCCGCACGCCCAGGCGCAGCGCGAGCCGGGCGACCACGAACAGGCCGAGCCGGGAGTCGCCCTTGAGCGCCATCGCGTCGAACTCGGGCGGGTCGGCCAGCATCGCGTTGGCCCGGTCCCGGTCCTCCTCGCTCATGCCCAGGCCGTGGTCCTCGACCTCGACCACGACGCCCTTGGCCGCGATCGAGCCGTGCACCTGCACCTGGGAGCGCGGCGGGGAGAAGGAGGTGGCGTTGTCCACCAGCTCGGCGACCAGGTGGATGGTGTCGGCCACCGCGGAGCCGATGACCGCGGCGTCCGGGATCCGCTGCAGGCGGACGCGGGCGTAGTGCTCGGTCTCGGAGATGGCCGCGCGCAGCACGTCGACCAGCCGGATCGGCTTGCGCCAGCGGCGGCCGGGCTGCTCGCCGCCGAGGATGATCAGGTTCTCCGCGTTGCGGCGGGCCCGGGTGGCCAGGTGGTCGAGCTGGAAGAGGCCCTCGATCTGCTCGGGGTCCTCCTCGTGCCGCTCCATCCGGTCCAGGATCTTCAGCTGCCGGTGCACCAGGGCCTGGTTGCGGTGGGCGATGCCGAGGAAGACGTTGTTGACGCCCTCGCGGGCCTGGGCTTCCTGCACGGCCGCGGCGACCGCGGTGAGCTGGGCGGCGTTGAAGGCGCGGGCCACCTGGCCGATCTCGTCCCGGCCGTAGTCCAGGTCGGGCACCTCGACGGAGACGTCCACCGGCTCGCCCTTGCGCAGGCGGCGGACGATGTCGGGCAGCCGTTCGTGCGCGAGCTCCAGCGCGTCCCGCCGCAGGCTGTCCAGGCGCACCACCAGCGCCCGGTCCACCAGTTTCCGGGAGACCTTGAGCGCGACCATGATCGCCACCACGGCCAGGATGAGCGCGATGAGCGAGCCGATGAGCGCGTTGGTCAGCGAGTCGCCGCCATCCTGCAGCGCCCGGCCGGAGACCAGGTCGGCCTGCTGGATGGTGAGCTTGGCCAGCTGGTCGGCCACGCCGACGGTCAGCCGCTGCCACTCCTCCTCGCTGATGCCCACCGCGGCCTGGCTGCCCCGGCCGCTGCGGGCGACCCACGGGCCGTTGCTGATCAGGGAGTTCTCAACCTCGGCGAGCCTTTTCCAGGAATCGCTGTCGCGCAACTGGCGATAACTGTCCTGGACCTCCTGGCGAGCAAAGGGGATTGCGCTCTCCAGCTCGGAGTGGTATGCGCTGACCAGGTTGGTGAACTCAAGGTGGTCAGCCGCCGGAAGGCTACCGGTGGCGATCGCCCCGGCCATCAGCGAACCGGCCCTGGACATGCGGTCACCGGACCGGAAAATTGCCGTCGCGCCGATACCGCCCTGGGTAGAGGTGACATCGGGCACGATACGGGCCTGGGTGTCGAACAACCGGGCGGCGGAATCCAGCAGCCGGTTGTAGAAGGCGTAGACCTGCGCCTTGTCGATACCGGAGGACTCGATCCTGGTGCGAATCCGGGGCAGCTCCTCCAGCAGGGAGTTGAGCTGGTTGATGCGGTCGACCACCGCGGGCGGGGCGTTGCTCACCACCGGCGGCAGGGCGGCCTTCATGACGCCGAGCGCCTCGTCGGTCTGCTGCTGCACCATGCGCAGTTCGGTGGTCAGCCCCGTGGCGGGTTTGCCCAGGTAGACCATGCCGAGCTGGCGTTCTTTCTGGGCCGAGGCGAGCGCGTTGACCGCGGGGATGGACACCGCGCGCACACCGGCGGCGACCTCACGCAGGTAGTACCCGTCGAAGATCAGGTAGGACGAGCCGGACACCCACATGACGAGCAGGGCCACACTCGGGATCAGCACGGCGCCGGTCAGCCGTGTCCTGATCGACCGGTGGCTCTTCTGAGAACCGTTTTCTTCCGAGCTCACGACGCTCCACTGCTTGTGAAAGACCACCCCGGGAAACCGCGGCGGAAATTCACCGCGCCGCTATCCACCAGGGGAAGTTGGACCGGAGGGGACGGTAACGAGTTCCTGGTTGAATATGACACCTTCCATACCGAGGAGTTCTCCCGCCCGAGCGCGGGGAGATTAACACGGACGCTGGCTTCGTTACCAGCCCCAACAAATGCGCATTAACGCAGAAGACGCGAAACCTTACCAGCGCGAGCACCCGCAAGCCCAGACCCGATTGACGAGGATTGGACTGTAAGTGCCGTCACCTGCGCTTTTTCCGGAAGTAACCTACCTCACTCCAGGTCATCACCCGACCCCAGCCCGTGTCGATCACCACCAAGGTCCCCCGGACGGCGGTCGCGCCCCACCCACGAGCCCTACTCACCCACTGCGGCCGCCGATGCCCGAACGGGCGGTAGCACAATGCGCAGGGCACGAGCGTGACCACGATCACGAACCAAGAGAGAATCACCGCCGGTTGTTCCCCACCCCCTTTCCGAATAAAACGTGAGCAGTTTTCAAGTCTCTTTGCGAGGATCCACACCGTGAAGTCCGCCATCCGCCACATCACCGTCAACTGCGCCCCACCCTTGGAGCCCTACACCCTGGCCGAGTTCTGGAGTGCCACCCTCGGCCACCCGATCCACCCCGACGACACCCCAGGCGACGACGAGGTCCTGATCGAGCTCCCCCACTCCCCCGGCCTGCTCTTCATCCGAGTCCCCGACCCCAAGTCGCCCACCACCCGCAACCGCCTGCACCTCGACCTCCAGCCAGAACAACCAAGAGACGAAGAGGTCACCCGCCTCCTGGCCCTGGGCGCCACCTTCGTCGACGACCAGCGCACCGAAGACGGCCGAGGCTGGGTGGTCCTGGCCGACCCAGCAGGCAACGAGTTCTGCGTAGAACGCAGCGACACCGAACGCACCACCCCCTAGCCCGCCCGCTGCCCAGCCCGCCCTCCACCCCGCCCCGCTCGCACACCGCCCAAGCCGCCTCGGCCCTCTACCCGGATCGCCCCCGTCCCAGCCCGCCTGCCGTCCGGGCCACCCGCGCTCGCACCCGGGCGCGTGCGGTGACCGTCCGAAACCGCGGTATGCTGCCAACGTGATCAGCGCAGCTCAGAGCGCTACTCACAGCCCGCCCCCACCGCCGCGTCACCCGTCCGAGTGGCCAGCCAAAACACGAAGGCAACCAAAACGGGGGTTCGAGCGTTCCGCAGAGGAACGGTGGCGGCGGCGGGGCAGAGCCGGACCAGCACCCAGCCCGGCCACGGCCACGGCCACAGGAAACAAGCAGCCCGGCCCACCGCACAGAAAACAAGCAGCCAAGCCCAGCGAGCCAGCCCAGCCCCAGCGAGCCAGCCCAGCCCCGGCGACCCGGCCGCGGCCTCTTGCCGCCCGGAAGTCCGGGCTCGCCGGAGCCCACGCACGGCGGAGTCCACGCACGGCGGAGCCCGGGCACAGCGGGGCCCGGGCACAGCGGGGCCCGGCCTGCGGGGGGACCCAGTCGGCACAGGGCGGCGGGACTGGGGCCGGGCTGGGGTCAGGTGGCCGGGACCGTGTCGATGAACTGGGTGCCGTTGGCTCGGTGGGTGTCGACCTGGTGGCGGACTTGGGCTGGGGTCAGGACCTGGTTGCGGGCGAAGTAGACCCAGTCGGCCTGTTGGTGGTACCTGCGTTCCGGGCCCGCGCCGTTGAGGTCGATGAACCAGTGGTTGAAGTTGATCAGCATGGGCGTCTCGGGGTAATACTTGTCGCCGTGGTCGGCGATGAGCTGGCCGTCGACGTAGTACTTCATGCGGCCGTTGGCGACCTGCAGGACCAGGTCGTGCCAGCCGGCGAAGCTGCGGTGGGAGCGGGTTGAGGTGTTGTCGGCCCACCACGGGTCCGCCTGGTAGGTCTCCCACGAGGTCAGGAACATGGTGTTGGTCTGTTCGCCCCAGCCGCCGTTGGGCAGGTACTCGAAGTCCTGTTCGCCGTAGTCCGGGTCGCGGTCGTGGCGGAGCGGGGTGATCGTGTAGAAGGTCTGCACCACGTGGTCGCCGTCGGGGCCGTAGGCCGGGGTGTCGGTCATGTGGAAGCGGGTGCCGTAGGTGCCCTCGAAGAACTTGCGGCCGGTGTTGAGTTGCGACTGCCTTGTGCCGCTTGGGGTTCCGTTGGTCTGGGCGCTCAGTTGCGCGACCTGCTGACCGCCGACGGTGGGGAAGCTGACCAGGTTCGGGTCCCAGGCCGCGCCGCCGACTCCTGGGCCGCCGGTGCCGGAGCGGACGGTCCAGCCGCGTTGGGGCAGGCGGGGGTCGGCGCTGCCGGTGTAGTTGAAGTCGTCGAAGAGGACTTGGGTCGGCTGGGGTGGGATGGCGGCGCTCGCGGGCAGGGTGGTCAGGGCGAGGGTGACCAGGGTGGACAGGCCGGCGGACAGCAGCCGAATTCGTTGCGGGGACACGACTTCCTCCTCAACACCGCGGGGATGTGCGGGGTGGCGGCGGTGTCGGGCGTTCTGACTTGACCAATTGGTAAGTTCAGTGACGTGAACGACCGTTGCACAGAAGCCCGGCGGCGTCAACCGGTGGCCGGGTCCGGTCGTCGTGGACATACTGGGCCGGTGGCCAGACCGGTGGCGCGCAAGCGCGAACGCGTGCGCGACTACCTGCTGGAGCTGGTCGAGACCCGGCCGGAGGGCACCGCGATCCCCTCCGAGCGCACCCTCTGCGCACTGCTGTCGGTCTCCCGGCCCACGCTGCGCTCGGCGGTGGACGAACTGGTCAGCTCTGGGCTGCTGGTGCGCGAGCACGGGCGAGGCATGTTCGTGGCGCGGAACAAGGTCACTCAGGAACTCGTCGGCGAGCACGTGCCGCTGGCCGCGCCCAAGGGGGAGGGCGACTGGTCAAGTCGGGTGCTGGAACTGGTCAGGATTCCGGCTGGGGCCAGGATCGGGTGCAAGCTGGAGCTTTCCCCCGGGGCCGAGATCACCTATGTGGCCCGGTTGCGGCTCGTGGACGGCATGCCGATCGCGTTGGAGCAGCTGCACATTCCGGTCGCGGTCGCCCCTGACCTGTCCACAGTGGACTTCGAGCGGCCCGGACTGCACGCCGCGTTGCGAAAACGCGGGGTGGTGGTGCACGAAGCGGTGCAGTCGATCGAGCCGACGGTGACCGATGAGACCGAGTCCGAGCTGCTCGGTGTGCCGCTGCTCAGCCCGGCGCTGCTGTTCGACCGGCGCACCACGGACACCGGCGGCCGTGCGGTGGAGTACGCGCGCTCGATCTACCGTGGCGACCGCTACCGGATCGTCTCCCGCCTGTCGCTGGCGTGACCCGGCCGGCCACCGCAGCAGGGGTGGCGGTGGCCGGACGGGCGCACGTTGCGGTGTGATGGGATCAGCGGAGGCGCCTGACGTCGACGGTGAGCGTGCCCGGGTCGCCGGAGCGGGTGGCGCCGCTGAAGTCCGGGCCCGGGGAGACGTCGTCGTAGGGGAATGCGTAGCCGCGGTTGTCCGGCAGGCGCTCGTGCACGATCCGGGCGTAGTGGTTGGTGGCCGGGGTGCGGTAGAAGTTGCTCGCCACTTCGCCGTGCGGCTGGTTCGGGTTGGACAGCAACGTGGTGCGGTTCAGCGCCGCGGCCAGCCGCGGGATGATCGCCTTGCGCACCTCGCTGGCCCCGGCCAGGCTGAACGGACCGGAGTCGCAGCTGAACACGTCAGCGGTGCTGGGCTTGGTGAAGGTCTCGCCGTTGCTGAAGCGCAGCACCCCGCCGCTGACCCGGCCGGTGAGCCTGCCCGGACCGCTCTGGGTGTCCACCACCAGGTCGGTGCCCGCGTACTTGGCCCAGCACTGGTCGATGTAGCCGCCCAGGTAGTTGGCGAACGCGCTCGCCTTGTAGTGCGCGCTCATCGCCCGCAGGTTGCGGCCGTCCGGACCCTTCTGGATCAGCTGGTTCCAGGCCGAGCCCTCCTTGGACGCCTGGGCCTGCAGCGCCGCGCAGATCCCGTCCAGCGCGCCGGCCGGCAGGCCAGGCACGGTCTCCACCCGGCCGGAGAGCGAGCGCAGCGAGATGCCCAGCGGCGCGGCCACGAAGTCCACGTAGCTGATGTTGGCGAACAGCTCGGCCTCGTTGAAGGTGAACTCGGCGAAGGTCCAGTTCTTGTTGATGTTGGGGTCGCCCGGGTTGAGGAAGCTGGGGTGCACGATGTGCGGGCCGGGGTTGACGAAGAAGTTCAGCTTCGCCCCGGTCACCACGTAGATCCGCGCGCCGTACATGCGCGGGATGGACACCGTGGTGGAGGACCCGGGACCGCCCAGGGCGATCGACGGGTCCTCGCCCAGCGGGGTGACCGGCGAGCCGGGCGAGGGCGGGTAGTAGGAGCTGCCGTCCCGGCGGACGAACAGCGGGCGGTTGCCGGACAGTCCCACGACATAGGCGTAGGCGGTGGCCGATCCGGAGTTGTTGACCAGGTTCAGGGTGAATCTCTGCGGCGTCGCGGCAGTGGTGGCGTGCGCGGCGAGCTGGCCGAGGGCAGGGGTGGCCAGAGCTGTCGCGGACGCGCCGAGGAAGAGGCGACGAGAGATCATGAACTTTCCTCCACGTCGAGGAAGCTGATCCATGCCACTGGCGGCTGCGACCTGGAAAAACTCAGCTGGTAGGGACACAGGGGGTGCGTGAGAGCGCTCTCGCACACCCCCTACGGTGCCCCTGGTTCCCGAGGAAAGTCAAGGTGTTCAGATCGGGAACATATTCTGGGCCGCGTTATATACCGTCATGCGGTATGCAACGCCAGTCCGTATACGGACAGGATCTCGTTGATCGGCTGGAACCAGGTCCGCCCGCCGCCCCGGCAGTCGCCGTAGCCGCCGGAGGTGACGCCCTGGGCCTGGTCGCCGGTGATGAACGAGCCACCGGAGTCACCGCCCTCGGCGCACACGCTGGTGCCGGTCATCTGGTGCACCGCGCCCTGGGCGTAGTTGATGGTCTCGTTGTGCGACAACACCTGTCCGCAGTGCCACTTGGTGGTGGAACCGGAGCGGCACACCGAGGTCCCCACCGGCGCCACCCAGGAGCCGCGGACCAGGGCGTCGGAGACGGTGCCCCAGCCGAGCACCACCGGCACCGTCCACCAGCCGCCGCCGGTGCGCACGAAGGCGTAGTCGTTGCCGGGGAAGGAGGAGCCGGCGAAGGTGCCCATCCAGGAGCGGTCCCAGCCGTTGACCTGGGCGCCGGTCCCCGCGCAGTGGCCGGCGGTGACGAAGCCGCCGTGCACCGAGAAGCCGATGGAGCAGCGCACGTTCCCGGTGTAGTACGGGTCGCCCCCGACCACCCCGGCCGCGTAGGTGCGCGGGGTCCGGACCCCGGCGCGGTGCACGGTCACCGGGCCGCTGGCGCGGGCCTGGTCGAGGAAGTCGCGGACCGATGCCTCCTCGGCGTCCTCGACCACGTTGACCACCACCGTGTTGGCGCGGGGGTCGACGTGCCAGCTGGCCACCCCGGCCGGGGCACGCTTGGCCGCCGCCAGCTGGTCGAGGGCGTCCTTGGTGCCCGCCAGGGCTTTCGCGGTGTGGGTGACCGGCACGGTTTCGGCTCCGGTGGCGCGCACGGCCTCGGCCTTGGCCGGGTCCGTGATCGCCACCACCAGCCTGCCGCGGCCGGCGTCGAACCAGGAGCCGCCCAGTGCCGGGCCCGCGGCGGCCTCGGCGGCCGGGACCAGCCGGGAGGCCCGGTTCTCCTGGCGGACGCGGAGCGCGGCCCGCTCCGCGGTGAGCCCGAGGTCCTGCCGCATGGCGGGCAGTAGTCCGGGTGAGAGGACGGGATCGGCCAGGGCCGCGGGTGCGGCTCCGGCGGCGACGGACAGGGCGAGTGACACGGCGAGGCCCAACCGGCCCGCTGCGCTGCGGTGCATCTGAGTCTCCTTGTGGCGGAAGGAAATGTGACCCAACTGCGTGGCGGCGGACGCTCAACGTGACACGGTGGTCCAGACCGGTCAAGGGATCGGGTGTGGCTGACCGGTTCCGGACAGATCCGGGCGGCGACACCACAGGGCCCCCGCCCGAACGGACAGGGGCCCGGTGGTGCAGGGGGATCAGGCCGTGTACCTGGTGAACGGGACTCTCAGGCCATAACCGGCGGGTATGTCCGAGCCGGGGGCGGCCAGCGCGCCGGTCGCGGGCGCGGTGGCCAGGACGGTGACGGCGCCTGCGGCGAGCAGCGCCGCCGACAGCGCGGCCAGCGGGGCCAGCCGCCGTGGGGACTTGCGGGGAAGGTCTGTCATGGCAGGGGCGCACCTTCGATTGGTCTGGGTATGGCCAGTGTCGGCGACCCCGGGGATCGGTGCGGTGCCGACGAAGGTAGATGTCTCCAATAAATGACCGCAATACTTCAATGGATTTGCGCAAGAGTTGCACAATCGGGCCTGCGGCTCGCGTGGACTCGGTAGCGCGGCGCAAGGGACTTGCCCGGATCGGCGCAAGCGGCTTGCGCGGGCCGAACGGGGTAACCGTGGCCCGTGGCTGAACCGAACCTGGGCGCCGGCGCGTTGCCCGGACATGGACCACGTCGTCGAACCGCCTCGCACCGCCTCGGTCTGGACGCCCTACCCCGACGCGGAGGACGGTCCGCACGACCCGGCGCGGGATGTGCTGTGGCGGATCAGCGAGCTGCTCGTCGCGCACGGTGTGGCCAGCGCGGATGTGCACCTGCTGCTGCCGCCGGAGCGGCAGGTGCGCACCGCGCTGCGCTGTCAGGAGGCGCGCAGGCAGGACGCCGCGCTGGCCGCCGACCTGTCGGTGTGCGAGTCCTTCGCCGCGGTCTGCCCGGTGCACGATCCGTTGGTGCGCAGGGTCTTCCGCGGTCGCGGGCTGCGCTGCACCGGTCGCAGGGACAGTTGCCCGTGGCGCGGGGAGGGCTGGCGGCGGCACTGCGCGGCGCCGATGGCCGCGGTGGTGGAGCACCCGGTCACCGGCGAGCGGCGGCGGTGGTGCCTGGTGCACCTGGAGGTCGAGCGGGCGATGAACCCCGGGCTACGGGTGGTCGCGGCGGCGCACTGACCGGGCCGGCTCGGGAGACGGGCCTCCCGAACCAGCCAGGGACTGGGCCCTCAGGCCAGCCAGACCGCGGTGTCGGCGGGCAGGTCGCCCTGCTCGGTCAGCGGCCCGCTGGCCAGCAGCACCCTCTCGTGCGCGGGCAGCGGGACCGGCGCGGCGGAGAGGTTCAGCACGCAGGTGAAGCCGGGCGGGCGGTGGAAGGCCAGGACCTGCTCGCCGCGGTCCAGCCAGCGCATCGGGCCGTCGCCGAGCGCGGGCAGCTCCCGGCGCAGCCGCAGCGCCTCCCGGTAGAGGGCGTGCATCGAGCCCGGATCCCGTTGCTGCGCCTCGGCGGTGTAGCCCGTCCACTCCTCGGGCTGCGGCAGCCAAGGCCGGGAGCCCTCGGGGCCGAAGCCGAACGGGGCGGCCTGACCGGCCCACGGAATGGGCACCCGGCAGCCGTCCCGGCCAGGGTCCGCGCCCTGGGTGCGTGCGAACACCGGGTCCTGGCGCAGCTCGTCGGGCACGTCCTCGATCTCCCACAGACCGAGCTCTTCCCCTTGGTACACATAGGCTCCGCCGGGCAGGCACAGGCTGAGCAGGGCGGCCGCGCGGGCCCGCCGGGTGCCCAGCTCGCGGTCCACCGGGGTGCCGTGGCGGCGGTCGGCGAAGGTGAAGCCGGTGTCGTCGGCGCGGCCGTAGCGGGTGACGTGGCGGGTCACGTCGTGGTTGGACAGCACCCAGGTGGGCGGCGCGCCCACCGGCGCATGGCTGTCCACAGTGGACTGGATGACGGCTTTGAGCCGGCCGGCTTCCCATGGGCAGGACAGGAAGTCGAAGTTGAAGGCGGAGTGCAGCTCGTCCGGCCGGAGGTAGCGGGCGAAGCGCTCGGGGTCGGGCAGCCACATCTCGCCGACGAAGATCCGGTCCGGGCCGTACTCCTCGGCGATCCGCCGCCAGGCCCGGTAGATCTCGTGCACGCCGTCCAGGTCGGAGAACGGCAACTGTCCGTTGGCCCCGGCCACATCGGGCAGTCCGGGCGCCTTGACCAGGCCGTCGGCCACGTCGATGCGCAGGCCGTCCACGCCGCGGTCGAACCAGAACCGGAGGATGTCGGCGAACTCGGCGTGCACCTCGGGGCTGGTCCAGTTGAGGTCGGGCTGCTCGGCGGCGTAGAGGTGCAGGTACCACTCCCCCGGCGTGCCGTCGGCGTTGACGGTCCTGGTCCAGGCCGGGCCACCGAAGCGGGACTGCCAGTCGTTCGGCGGTTCGGCGCCGTCGGCGCCCCGGCCGGGCCGGAACCAGAACCGTTGCCGTGCGGGCGATCCCGGCTCGGCGGCCAGGGCCTCGGCGAACCAGGGGTGCTGGTCGGAGCAGTGGTTGGGCACGATGTCGATGATGATCCGGATGCCCAGCCGGTGCGCCTCGGCGATGAACTCCTCGGCCTGGGCCAGGGTGCCGAAGACCGGTTCGATGTCCCGGTAGTCGGCCACGTCGTAGCCGCCGTCGGCCATCGGCGAGGGATACCACGGGCAGAACCAGATCGCGTCGATGCCCAGCTCCGCCAGGTAGGGCAGCTTCGCGCGGGCCCCGGTGAGATCACCGATCCCGTCCCCGTCGCCGTCGGCGAAGCTGCGCAGGTACACCTGGTAGATCGCCGCCCCGCGCCACCAGGACGCCGAGGTTCCGTCCACAGTGGACTGAGTGGTTGTGCGCTCGGAGGAGATCACGATGCCGCCTTCCAGACAGGTGGGGTCTAGCCCTTGAGGCTGCCGGCGGTGAGGCCGGCCAGGATCTGGCGTTGGAAGATGAGGAACAGCACGATCATCGGGATGCTGGCCAGCACCAGTCCCGCGGTGAGCACGTTGAGCGCGGTGTCCGGTGCGACGCGTTCCAGCGCCACGCTGAGGGTCTGTTCGTTCGGGTCGGAGAACACCAGCAGCGGCCAGATGAAGTCCTTCCACGCGGTGACCAGCGCGAGGATGGACACCACGGCCAGGATCGGCCGGGAGATCGGCAGCACGATGCTGACCAGCACCCGCACCGGGCCGGCCCCGTCCATCCTGGCCGCTTCCAGCAGCTCGCCGGGGATCTCGTCGAAGAACCGCTTGAGCAGGTAGATGTTGAACGCGCTGGCCGCCGCGGGCAGCCAGATCCCGGCCGGGTTGTTGAGCAGGTTCACCCCGAGCAGCGGCACGTCCGCGATGGTCAGGTAGGTGGGCACCAGCAGCGCGGAGGCCGGCAGCATCAGGGTGGCCAGCATCAGGCCGAGGATCGCGTTGCCCAGCACCGGTCTCAGCTTGGACAGCGCGTAGGCGGCAGGCACGCACACCGCCAGCTGCACCAGCACCGCGCCGCCGGCCACGACGAAGGTGTTGAGGAAGTACCGGCTCAGGTCCAGTTCCTGCCAGGCCTGCCAGAACGTTTCCGGGAACCAGGTCTCCGGCACCACCGACGGCGGGGTCCTGGCCAGCTCCACCGGCGACTTCATCGCCCCGGTCACCGCCCAGTACAGCGGGAACACGAAGGCCAGCAGGAACACCACCAGGACCAGGCTGAACACCAGCCAGTACAAGGCTTTCCCGCGCGGAGAGCGCAGGGCCGCCGGGGAGACCAGGGTGCGGGTGGACGACATGTCAGCTCCTCGTCCTGGTCAGGCGCACGTAGGTGGCGGAGAAGACGCCGAGCACCACGAACAGCAGCAGGCTCAGCGCGCTGGCCGTGCCGAAGTCGTTGTAGTAGAAGGCATACCGGTACAGCAGGAGCAGCACGGTGACGGTGGCGTCCTCCGGTCCGCCGCCGGTCATCACGTACGGTTCGGTGAAGACCTGCATGGTGGCCACCACCTGCAACAGCAGCAGCACCAGCAGCACGAACCGGGTCTGCGGGATGGTGACGTGCACCAGCCGCCGCCACAGGCTCGCGCCGTCGAGCTCGGCCGCCTCGTACAGGTCGCCGGGGATGGTCTGCAGCGCGGCCAGGTAGATCAGCGTGGTGCTGCCCATGTTGGCCCAGGTGGAGACCAGCACCAGCGAGATCATGGCGGTACTGCTGGAATCCAGCCAGCTCAGCCCGGACAGGCCGACCGCGCGCAGGCCCTCGTTGAACAGGCCGGGACCGGGGTCGTAGAACCACTTCCACAGCAGCGCGGTCACCACCGGCGGCAGCATCACCGGCAGGTACACCGCGATCCGGAAGAACGAGCGGGCGTGCCGCAGCTCGTTGAGCACCACCGCGGTCAGGAACGGCACCGCGAAACCCAGCAGCAGCGCCAGTCCGGTGAACAGCAGGGTGTTCCGCCAGGCCGCGCCGAAGAGCGGGTCGTTGAACAGCCGCTCGAAGTTGTCGAACCCGACCCAGGTCGGCGGGTTGACGAAGTCGGCCTGCTGGAAGCTGAGCAGCACGCCACGGATCAGCGGCCACCAGGAGAACAGCGCGAAGACCACCAGCGCGCCGGCGAGCAGTCCGTAGGCGGTGAGGTTCTCGCTGAGCTTGCGACGCCACCGGCCCCGCACCGGCGGCACCGCCGCGCTCAGCTCACCGGAGCTGCGCAAGAACACCGTTGACCTTGGTTTCCGCCTCGGCGAGCACCTGGCCGATGTTGACGTCCTTGTTGGTCAGCACCGCCTGCATCACCGTGTCCAGCGCGGCGTAGACCTGTTGCGCGTTCGGCGGTTCCAGGTTGCCCTTCAGGCTGGGCGCCGCGGTGATGTAGGGCTGGTAGTTGGCCACCGGGATGGTCGCGTTGGCCGCCTTGACCTTCTCCTGCTGCTCGCGCACCGGGCCGACCCACACGTCGGCGGCCGGTGGCACGGGCAGGCCGATCGGCTGCTTCTGCTCGGCGTAGCGCTTGAGGTTGCTCTCGATCCTGGCCGGGTCGAGGAACTTCCAGCGCAGCCAGGTGAGGCCGGCCTTGATCTTCTCCGGGGTGGCCTTGGGGTTGATCATGTAGCCCTCGCCGCCGATCAGCGTGCCCTGGCCGCCGGGCAGCGGGGCCAGGCCGTAGTCCTCGTACTTGCCGTTGAACTGGTTGACCAGCACCGGCACGTTGTCCGGCGCGGCGATGTACATGCCGAGCTGTCCGGCGCCCATCAGGCGCTGCAGGTCCGGGATCTCCAGCAGCTGCTTGCTGCCCATGGAGTCATCGGTCCAGCGCATGTCGTGCAGGTGTCGCAGGACGGCCTTGCCCTTGTCGTTGTTGAAGTCGGCCTTCCAGCTCTCGCCCTCCTGGCGGGCCACCGCGCCGCCGACGGAGTTGAGCCAGCTGGTCAGGTGCCAGCCGCCCTGGTTGTTCTTGCTCAGCTCGCCGAAGCCGACCACGCCGCCGCCCAGTGCGCTGATCTTCTTGGCGGCCGCGCGCACCTCCTCCCAGGTGGCGGGCGGCTTGTCCGGGTCGAGTCCGGCCTTGCCGAACAGGGTGCGGTTGTAGAGCAGGCCCATCGAGTAGTTGGCGGTGGGCAGGCCGTACTGGCGGCCCTTGGCGTCCTTGAACACCTGGGTCAGCTGCGGGTTGAGCTCACCGGCGAGCGGGACCTCGGTGAGGTGGTCGGTGATGTCGGCGGCCTGGCGGCGGGCGATGATCTGCGCCGGGTCGGTGAGGTAGACGTAGTAGACGTCCTCCAGCTGGCCGCCGGAAAGCTTGGTGGCGAAGGTCTTCGGGTCCATGAAGCCTTCGTGCGGCTCGATGTCGATGTTCGGGTTGGCCGCCTCGAACGCGGCCACGTCCTCGTCGAAGATCTTGCGCTGGAAGGCCTGAGTGCCCGGCGGCTGCCCATTGACGGAGATCTTGACCTTGCCGCCTGCGGTGGGCGGGGTGTCGCCGCCGCACCCGGCCATGGTCAGGCCGAGTCCGGCGACGAGCAGCGCGCCAAGGGCGCTGCGGGTACGAGGTCTCATCATCGCTCGTGCCTCTTCTCGGTGGGAGGTCGCTCCGGCGGGACCTGTGGCGCGGCTCACGATAGGAGCCCGGTCCGCCGGAGCGCAATATCCCGATGAGATTGAGCAAGAAGTCGACTGAGTCCTGTTATGTACTGACGGTCACTTCTCCGGGGCGGGCGCGGTGGACCCGCGCACCACCAGCTCCGGCTCGAACAGCAGCTCCTCGGCGGTGACCTCGGCGCCGTTGATCTGCGCGGCCAGCAGGTCCACCGCGGCCCGGCCCATCGCCTCGATGGGCTGGCGGATGGTGGTCAGCGGCGGATCGGTGCAGTTCATGAACGCGGAGTCGTCGTAGCCGATCACCGAGACGTCGGCGGGCACCGCCATGCCGCGCCGCCGCACCGCGCGCACCGTGCCCAGCGCGAGCGGGTCGGAGGCGCAGACGATGCCGGTGACCCCGCGTTCGATCAGCCGCGCGGCCGCGGCCTGCCCGCCCTCCAGGGAGAACATGGCATGCCCGACCCATTCGGCAGGCACGCTGAGCCCGGCCTTGGCCGCCGCGGCGGTGAAGGCGGCCAGCTTGCGCCGCGAGGGCAGGTGGTCCGGCGGGCCGAGCACCATGCCGACCTTGGTGTGCCCGAGGGAGAGCAGGTGGGTCAGCGCCTGCTCCGCGGCGACCGCGTCGTCGCAGGAGACCCGGGGAAAGCCCAGCTCGTCGATGCCCGCGTTGATCAGCACGGTGGGCAGCTGGCGCTCGACCAGGCGGCGGTAGTGCTCGTGCGAGGCGTCGGCCTGGGCGTAGCTGCCGCCGGCGAACAGGACCCCGGAGACGTGCTGGGCGAGCAGCAGCTCGACGTAGTCGGCCTCGGAGACGCCGCCGGCGGTGCGGGTGCACAGCACCGGGGTGAAACCCTGCTGCGCCAACGCGTTGCCCATGATCTCGGCGAAGGCGGGGAAGATCGGGTTCTGCAGCTCGGGCAGCACCAGGCCGACCAGCCGGGCGCGTTCGCCGCGCAGCTGGGTGGGGCGCTCGTAGCCCAGCACGTCGAGGGCGGTGAGCACGGCGTTGCGGGTGGACTCCGAGACGCCGGGCTTGCCGTTGAGCACCCGGCTGACCGTCGCCTCACTCACCCCGACCTTGCGCGCCACCTCGGCGAGTCGTCGAGTCATGAGGCAATGATGACGCAAGGGAGCGCAAAATGCATACATTTCTTGCAGCTGGCTTGCAGCGTGTCGAATCCGCTCCGCCGGGTCACCGGGCCGTGCGAAAATTCGCGGTGATGTCCCAGAACTTCGGCCGGTTGGCCATCTTCCTGGCCGTGATCGGCACGGCCGCCGCGGTCGTGTCCGCGTCCACCGACGTCTTCGGCTTGCTGAAGGACGATGCGGCGACGCAGGAGAGTCCCGCGCCCGCGCCGGCGGGGAAGCCCGGCGAGAGCACCACGCCGACCAGCCCGGCGGCCAAGGTGGAGCCCTGGCGGGGCAGCCTCGTACTGGACCACACCGGGCTCGACCTGGACACCACCCCGCCGACCCGCGGTCCCAAGAACTCCGGCGACTGGGACTTCTACTACGGCTCGCCGCACCTGATCACCTTCCGCGCCAGCCACAAGAACCTGGCCCGCTGGGCCAAGAACCACGTCCCGAGCGAGAAGGACTGCGCTGACCTGCTGGCCGCCGAGTCGGTGGGCAAGGCGACGATCGCCCAAGGCCATCTCTACTGCGCTCGTTCCGAGCTCGGCCGGCTCGCGCTGATGAAGATCACCGGCCCCAAGGGCGAGGGTCAGGGCGCCGAGATCACCCTGTGGGGTCCGTGACCGAGCACCCCTGGCCGGCCACGGCCGAGCAGGCCCGCGCGATCCAGCACCGGCTGCGCACCCAGGTCGACATCACCGGTCCCGGCCCTCGGCATCCGGCCACCGTCGCGGGCCTGGACGTCGCCTACGCCAAGGACGAGCGCACCCTGGCCGCCGTTGTGGTCCTGCTCGACTTCACCACTCACGAGGTGCTGGCCGAGTCCACCGCCACCGGAATCCCGGCCTTCGACTACATCCCCGGCCTGTTCGCCTTCCGCGAGCTGCCCACCCTGCTCACCGCGCTCAGCGACCTCCCGGCCACCCCTGACCTGCTCGTCGTCGACGGCCACGGCCTGGCCCACCCGCACCGCTTCGGCCTGGCCTGCCACCTGGGCGTGCTGACCGGGCTGCCGGTCTTCGGCGTCGGCAAGACCCGGCTCATCGGCGCCGCCCCGGAACCCGGCCCGGACCGCGGCGCCTCGGCCGACCTCGTCGATGACGGCGAGGTGGTCGGGCGGGTGCTGCGCACGCAGCGCGGGGTGAAACCGGTGTACGTCTCCGCGGGACACCTGATCGACCTGGACACCGCTTGCGCGCACACGCTGACGCTGACCCCGCGCTACCGGCTGCCGGAGACCACCCGCGCCGCCGACCAGGCCTGCCGCCGCGCGCTCGCCGCGCGCTGACCGTTTCTGGCACACTGCCGATCATGGGGGTAAGCACCGATCGCGGGGGCTGGCTGCTGTCCGGCAACCCCCAGCGTTTCGACGTCCCGGCCTTGCTTGCCGATGAGCCTCAGCCGACGCTGCTGGAGTGGTCGGTGCAACCCGGCCCGCGCGCCCGCCGGATGACCGAGGGGCAGCGGATCTTTCTGTGGCTCAGCGGCAAGCACGCCGGACTGTGGGGCGCGGGTCACATCACCGGCCCGGTCCAGCCTGGATCGCCGAGGACGCATCGGCAGTACTGGGCGAACGAGGCCCAACTGGCCAAGACCAAGGCCTTCGTCCCCATCGACCTGCAAGTCTGGGCCACGCCGATCTCCCTGGAGACGGTGCGGGCCTTTCCCGGTCTCGCCGAGCTTGCCATCCTCCGGCAGCCGTTCGGCGCGAACCCGTTCGAGGTGACCCCGGAACAGCTCACCGCACTGGAGGAGCTGCTCGCCCTGCCAGCCGATCCGCCCGCGACCGGCTACGGCGCGGGTTTCGGCACGGCGGAGCTGAACCGGCGCGTCGAACTGGCCGCCATGGCCGCGGTCACCGAGGAGTACGAGCGGCGCGGCGCGCGGGTGGTGGACGTGAGCGCGCACCGCCGCGGCTGGGACCTGGACTGCCACTTCGCCGATGAGACCCATCACGTCGAGGTCAAGGGAGTCCGAGGCATGCAGCGGCAGTTCCTGTTGACCCGCAACGAGTTGCGCAAGGCGGAGCACCAGGCGAACTGGTGGCTCGCGGTGGTCACCGAAGCGTTGACCAATCCCACCATGACCATCGAACCGGGCGACCGGATTGTGGCACTCGCCGAACCGATCCAGTACCCGGTGCGACTGCCCTGAGCGCGCCCTAGGGGGCGTTTTCAAAGCCAGAGGACCAGAGGAGTAGTGCGGCCAGGGTGATGGTTGCCCGGTAGGAGACCGCGGTCTGGTCATAACGGGTGG